>MHFU01000176.1 GCA_001804345.1 Omnitrophica bacterium RIFOXYB12_FULL_50_7 | reverse complement strand
CGGATTCTCCTTCCCGAGGCGATGAAGCAACCCGACTTCGGTTCCGACAATAAAAGAAGCCCCGGCCGGTTGCGTTTTGACATAGTTGAGCATCCCCGAAGTGCTTCCCACAAAATCCGCGAGCTCCAAGGTCTCAGGCTTGCACTCCGGATGCATGATCACTTGCGCCCCCGGCCATTTCTTTCTCGCCTTCGCGATGGCAAAGATCGACAAAAGGGCGTGAGTCGGGCAGCAGCCATCCCACAAGATCAGATCGCGTCCCGTCACCTTGGCCGCGTAATGCCCCAGATTATAATCCGGGACAAAAAGAATCGGCCGGTTACGATCGATCGACTGGACAATCTGAACTGCGTTGGCGGAGGTACAACAGATATCGGTCTCTGCTTTTACCTCTGCAGAGCTGTTCACATAAGTCACGACCACAGCATCCGGATGTTTTTTCTTCATTTCGCGAAGCTGCTCCGCGGTCGCATAATCGGCAAGCGTGCAGCCAGCTTCCAGGACAGGCAGGAGCACCGTTTTATCAGGAGAAAGGATCGCCGCAGTCTCCCCCATGAACTGAACGCCGCAGAAAACGATCACTTTAGCGGGAGTTTTGGCCGCAATACGACTCAGCTCGAGCGAATCGCCGGTGAAATCGGCAAGGTCCTGGACCTCCGGCGGCTGGTAATTATGCGCCAGGATCACGGCCTCCCGCTCTTTCTTAAGAAGGGCAATCTGCCGGAGAAGCTCTTGCGTCATCACGTCGTTTGAAATATTTTTCATATAAACACAACTCCTAAAAGTGGGCCATCTACTTTCTTTTTAGATTCGTTGCAATCCTGACTGATATTAAACACCGTGGGCGAGCTTCAGCTAAACTCCTTCTCCCTCAGGGAGAAGGATGGGATGAGGGGGAGAAATAATCCTAACCCTCACCCTCCCCTCTCCCACAGGGAGAGGGAAAAACTTGTGCATTCCGTTAATATTTTAAAAAACAGGAAGTAGGAACAGCCTCTCTCAAGCGGCTGTCTTACGACTCCTTTCCCCGCCGCCGTTCGGTCGATGGCTGACAGAACGGCCGACTTATCTCCCTTTTGGCCTCGTACACGCTTCGTACTTTGATCCTGGCTCCACAGATCCTGCGGAAGATCGCTGTTATTTCTTCCATATCCTCTATCGAGAGCGGCTTCACGGAGCAAGCCCGGAGAGGCGTATTGATCTCGACCTCGTCGGGACCGATCTGGTGTGCAATCTTCGCGATGGCCGCGGCGCAGGCCTTGTTGCTCGCCACGAACATGACCTGCAAGGTCAAATGCCCATGATAAACTTTCCGGAACGCCTTGAGTCCCTCCACAATATCTTCCCAGCGGATCTCCGCCATCGACTGGTTGACCGCTTTAAGGAATACATCTGAGGACGCGTCAAGCTTTGCTTCCACGAGATCCGCGAGAAGCAGGTCTTCCACAACATCCTTGCGATGGATCAGCGAGGCGTTCGTGATCACCGCGATTTTTTCTTTACGGACCATCTTGACCGCACGGATCATTTCTCCGAGATTTTTCGCGAGCGTCGGCTCCCCATTCCCCGCGAAGGTGATGTAGTCGATCGGAACATCGGGCAAGGAGCGCAGTTCATGAATCAGGGCTTCGGTTGGAACAAAAACCTCGCGCTGTCCTGAAAAAACCTCGGTCCTCCCTACCTGGCAATACACGCAATCAAAAGTGCAGGTCTTCTGGCATGAGGAGATCGGATCGATCCCCAGGGAACGGCCCAGCCTCCAGGAAGAAACAGGCCCATAAATGTATTTGTACTTAGATTGTTCCAATTTTCGGCCTTTATTTTAGAAAGAAAAACCGACGTATTACATCACGGAATCCCCCGCATATCAAACGTATTCCCCACCGCAACACCGGGTCTTGCCAGAGATCAGACTTTGGGATGAAGAATCGCGGCAAGATCCTCTTTGGCTGTGGTCACGGGCTTGATATTGAATTTCTCGACAAGAACTTTGAGTACATTCGGACTTACGAACGCTGGGAGCGAAGGCCCGATACGAATGTTCTGGATCCCCAACGCCAAAAGGGTCAGCAGAATGCAAACCGCCTTTTGCTCGTACCAGGAAAGAATCATCGAGAGCGGCAGATCGTTCACGCCGCAACCAAACGCTTTCGCAAGGGCGGCCGCCACCTGAATCGCGGAATAGGCGTCATTACACTGCCCCATATCGAGAAGCCTCGGAATGCCACCGACTATGTCCCCCGAAGCATTGCGAAGGGGGATATCCCCGAACTCGAGTTTGTTGAACCTGTATTTCCCGCAGGCAAGCGTCAAGATCACACAATCTTTTGGAACTTCTTGCGCGAATTCTGTGTAGTAATTCCTTCCAGGCTTCGCGCCGTCACATCCACCCACCAGAAAGAAATGTTTGATCTTTCCTTCTTTGACAGCCCCGATGACTTTATCCGCAACACCCAGTACGGCGTTGTGACCGAACCCCACGACGATATGCTTCGCCGGAATATCCTGGGGAAAACCGCCGGCCTCGATCGCTTTCTTGATCACAGGTGAAAAATCTTTTCTTCCGTTCACCGGATGAATGTGTCCGACCCCCGGCCAAGCAACAAGACCCGTCGTGAAAATCCGGCTCTTGTAACTTTCACGCGGTTGCTGGATGCAATTCGTGGTCATGAGAATTGCCCCGGGAAAAGCATCGAATTCCCTGGCTTGATCTTGCCACGCGCCGCCGTAATTCGCGACAAGATGCTTGTATTTCTTGAGCCTCGGATATCCGTGCGCCGGCAGCATCTCGCCATGCGTGTAAATATTGACGCCTTTCCCTTCGGTCTGCTGAAGGAGCTGTTCGAGATCGAGCAGATCATGACCCGACACCAGGATCGCTAATCCCTTTTTCGTTCCGAGCAATACGCCCGTCGGCACCGGATGCCCGAAATGGTCCGTGTGCGCCTTATCCAGAAGCTCGAGACATTTGAGATTGACCATCCCGAACTGCATGTTGAGCCCCACGAGATCCTCGACGGTCAGACGGTTGTCGGTGAGCGCGCGCAATCCCTTATGAAAAAACGCAGTCACTTCCTCGCTTTCCCGCCCAAGCACATGGGCGTGATCCGCATAGGCCGCCATCCCTTTGAGCCCATAGAGAAGAAGCTCGCGAAGACTCCGGACATCTTCATTCAACGTCTTGTCGGAAAGAACGCCGACCTTCGCGCCCTGTTCGAAAAGTCCCGAGACATTTTCCGCAGGTTTCCAGTAGGCCGCGGCCGGAAGTTCCCCGTCAAAATCCTGGCCGACTTTCTTCTTATAGGCCTCCAGGAACAATTTTTTGATCTTTTCCTTGATCTCAAAGGCGCGCAAGAGCGTCTCCCACAATCTCTCGATATCAAAATCCACGTTCGTGACCGTGGCAAAAAGCCCTTCGATCACAAAAAGATCCGTGTCGTGATCCTTCACGCCGATCTCCCGAGCCATGTGTGCGTAGATAGCAATCCCTTTCGCCGCGTGGATCAAGAGATCCTGAAGCGTCGCCACCTCGGGTGTTTTTCCGCAAATACCCAGATAATCACACCCTTTGCCCTTGGCTGTTTGCTCACATTGAAAGCAGAACATTCCCATAAATAGCCCCCTTTGTTTTTAAACCGCTTCTTTTTTTCGATTGGTCAATTCTGTTTTTGATGGCAATCCCGGGACCGATGAGAAGCCCCTCGAATCTTGTTTCAGTATTTGGAAGAATAAGCGACACAAGCTCATTTTTTATCGCGGGTTGAAACGGCTTTGCCATTCTTCAAGAGCGACGCAATGTTGATTCGGCCGAGTCGCCCCAAAACCTCTTGCTCGATGCCATCGATCTCTTTTTTCAACGCACACGTACTTCGATTGGGGCATATTTTTTTCTTGAAGATGCATTCGTTTAGCTGGATCGTACTTTGGAAGATCCGTATCAGGTCCGTCAGGAAGATCTTCTCTTTAGGAGAGGATAGAGAAAATCCACCTCCCTGCCCTTTGGTGGACTTGAGCAGGCCCTCGCCGCTTAGAATCTGGAGGATCTTCCTTAAAAAAGGGCGCGGGATCTTCAGAGCCGCTACCATTTCCGCGGCAGAGACCGACTCTTTTGTTTGCCTGGCAATGTAACAAAGGGCACGCATCGCATAATCGGTGTTCCGCGTAATAAGTTTCATGTCGTAAAGATACCACTTTAGTATCATTTGTCAACAAAAATAAAGGGGTCAGGCACTATTTCCCCAAAAAGGTGCCTGACCCCCCTTTTTTTTGCGCAGCCTCAGTCTATTCTATTAGACCAAGCCTTGATCGATCATCGCGTCGGCGACCTTCACGAACCCTGCGATGTTGGCGCCGTTGACGTAATTGATGTAGCCTCCGTCTTCCTGGCCGTACTTCACGCAGCTCTCGTGGATCGAGATCATGATGTCGTGCAGTTTCTCATTGACCTCTTTCCTGGACCAGCGCAACCGCATACTGTTCTGGCTCATTTCAAGACCGGAAGTGGCCACGCCACCCGCATTCGCAGCTTTTCCGGGGGCATAAAGGATCCTGGCCTTCTGGAACACCGCGATGGCTTCCGGCGTACTCGGCATGTTCGCGCCTTCACCGATCGCGATACAGCCACCCTTCACCAAAGCCTTCGCATCCGCTTCATTGATCTCGTTTTGCGTGGCGCTCGGGAATGCGGCGTCGCATTTCACCTTCCAAGGCTTTTGACCCGGAAGATATTCGCATCCGAATTCCTGAACGCATTCCTTGATGCGACCGCGTCTTTCGTTCTTAAGCTCTAACACAAACTTCAGTTTCTTCGCGTCGATCCCCTTCTTGTCGTAAATGGTCCCTTCGGAATCCGACAAGGTCACGACCTTCGCGCCAAGCTCGTTCAGCTTTTCCACCGTATACTGCGCGACGTTCCCGGAACCGGAAACCGTACAAACCTTCCCGGCAAACGTCATCTTCCGGGTCTTTAGCATCTCTTGCACGAAATACACGCATCCATACCCCGTGGCTTCAGGACGGATAAGACTGCCGCCCCAGTTCAGGGCCTTGCCCGTCAAAATGCCGGTGAACTCATTACGAATTCTCTTGTACTGGCCGAACATAAATCCGATCTCGCGGCCGCCCACGCCGATATCGCCGGCCGGAACGTCCGTATCCGGTCCGATATGACGGGAGAGTTCCAGCATAAAACTCTGACAGAACTTCATAACTTCGTTATCAGATTTCCCTTTGGGATCGAAATCCGAACCGCCCTTGCCGCCGCCCATGGGAAGCGTGGTGAGGCTGTTCTTGAACACTTGTTCGAACGCCAGGAACTTCAAAATACCGAGGTTGACGCTCGGGTGAAGGCGAATGCCGCCCTTATAGGGACCAATCGCACTGTTCATCTGAATACGGAACCCGCGATTGATCTGGATCTCACCCTTATCATCAAGCCAGGGAACGCGGAACATGAGCACACGCTCCGGCTCCACCATTCTTTCCAGGATCTTTGCATTTTTGTACTTGGGATTTTTCTCGATAAAAGGCGTTACAGACTCCACCACTTCACGGACTGCCTGATGGAATTCCTTTTCGCCCGGATTCCTGGCACTCACTTTTTTCATGAATGCACTGATTTCTTTTTCTACTGAACTTTCCCCTGTTTTTGCCATTTTTTCACCCTTTTCTGTTTGACGTTTACCTCTCCTGTCACGGACATGCATCGACGAGAGAACCATTTTCAAAAAAAAAGTCCTTTTCGGCAAAATTGCTGCCAAAAAGGACGTCTTTATCCCCGACTCTAGAATCGAAAAAAACCGGCTTTTTCTCCGAACGCCGTTTTTCTTTCTTTCCACCGCGCACTCACTTTGTGCTCAGCGACGGAATTGTAACATGGAAATTCGAATTTTCAATCCCGATTTTATTCTTTAGAGGATGCGAACTTTTGCATTTCTTCGCTTAAGAGGATGGCCTCCGACACTTCCCTCATGCTCTTGCGCTTATCCATGCTGTATTTCCGGATAAGCTTGTAAGCTCCCTGTTCGCTCAAATTCTCTCTTTTCATCAAGATGCCCTTGGCGCGCTCGATCGCCTTCCTCGATTCCAGTTCTTCCTGAATCACCTGCGACTCGACCACCAATCTGAAATTCTCAATGACGACCGCGGCCTGGCTCGCGATCGATTTGATAATACGTATCTCGCTTTGGCTAAAACGATGCGGCTTGACGGTATAGCAGTTCAACACGCCGATAACATTTCCTTTGAAAATAAGCGGCACGCTCAGCAAAGAACAAAGATTCTCTTTTTTGGCAATCGCCTGATTGAGATAGCGCTTGTCTTTGCGCACATCCAAAACGGTGATGGGCTTTCCGTATTGGGCCACCCTTCCGGCGATACCCTCTCCGAGTTTTGCGTTGGGTTTTTTATTATAAAATTCACTGACGGATTGAGTCGCTTTGACGGCAAGCTCACTCGTGGCCCTGTCCAGGAGCATGAGCGAGCATATCTTGGAATTCATAGCCTCGGCGGTCACCGTGACGATCAATTTAAGGATCTCCTCCAAATACAGATCTGAAATGATCGCATCGCTTATTTTAGTTAAAGCATCAATGATTTGTTTGCTGTTCAATAATTTCATAGGGGGTTGTCTCTCCCTTCGTTCACTACTCGTGGAATCATTTTTCAAGCAGTCGCTGGATCTTCGTGAGAAGATCCATGGAATCATAAGGCTTACGAACACAGTCATCGGCCCCGACCGTGATACATTGATGCTCCACATCGTCCGCACCCGCAGCCGTCGTGGAAATAATGGGAATGTGTTTCGTTGCGGGATCCTTGCGGAGCCGGCGGCACACCTCAAAACCGTCAATGCCGGGCATGATCACGTCCAACAAAATAAGATCGGGCTTTTCCGAAACAGCCATCTTTAAGCCCTCCACACCATCCATGGAGGAAACCACTTCATAGCCGTTTTTTTCAAGCCTTAAGGAGATCATCACAATCTGATCCGGTTCGTCTTCAATAAAAAGTATCTTCTTTTTTTTCTTGAGCATGGTTTCAATCCTCTTTTGTCTGGTGAAGCGGTAATGAGAACGTCGCCCGAGTCCCCCTCCCGAGTTCGCTTTTGATCCAGATCCGTCCTTCGTGTAATTCAATGAGCCCCTTCGCGATCGAAAGCCCAAGCCCGAACCCCTTTTCTCCGGGCCCGGAGATCCTTGGAAATTGCTCGAATTTCTCAAATACCTTGACGACGTTCTCTGGGGCAATCCCAACGCCATTATCCCGAACCTCGCACTCCACATCATCCTTTAATACATTCAGGGAAATCTCCACACCCCCGCCCCCAGACGTAAACTTGATGGCATTATCCACCAAATTGCCCAGAACCTGCGTGATCTTATCCGGATCCACAAAAACCTGGACCGCACTCCCCGGCAACTTCACACTAAGATCGATGCCTTTCTCTCCGGCGCGTTTTTTAAACTCGACCGCCACATCGTTCACAAGACCCGCCAGATTCGTCATCTTTTGCGAGAGCTTGATCTTGCCGGTCTCGATCACTGAGATATCCAGAAGATTCGTGATCATACGCGCCAAACGGTCGATATTCCGCATCACCGTCTCAAGGATCTCCCTCTGCTCGCCCGTAACTGACCCCACGACCCCATCCAAAAGAAGACTGATCCCTTCCTTCTCGATCGAAAGAGGCGTGCGAAGCTCATGGGACACGGTCCTTACGATATCGTTGCGGAACTCCTCGACCTTCCTTTGCTCCGTCACGTCCACCGACACTCCCAGGACACACATTTCTTCCATCCCGATCATTTTAAAGGGGATCTTGATGGTTTGAAGAATATGCTTCCCGCCCGTCAAGTCCGTGAATATTTCATTGGCACCAAGCGCGAGCTTCCCTGTAGCCAAAACCTGGCGGTCAGCCTCAACGAATTTCCTGGCCTCTTCCGGAACTGGATGGATATCATAGCTTTTCTTGCCTATAAGCTCTCGCGGCTCCTTGCCATACATCGTCCCGACAGCCCGGTTCGCAAGAAGAAACCGACCTTGCCGGTCCTTGGCAAAGATCATGTGCGGCACGGCATCGATCACCTGCAGTAGTTGGCGTTGGTGTTCCCGGAGAGAATCCTCCGCCTGCTTACGCTCCGTGATATCACGAGTAAAGACGCAATTATATTCCTCTCCTTCGAACTCCATAAAATTGGCATTGATCTCCACGGGAATCATCTTGCCTGCCCGAGTCCTCTGGGTCGATTCAAAGGTCAGGGATCCTTTTTTCTTGAGCTCTTTCCAATGGGACGGCCAAACAGAAGCCGGAAAATACGGATTAACATCATAGATCGTCATTTTAAGGAGTTCTTTTTTCTTGTAGCCCAAGGTGCGGCAGGTAGCATCATTAACATAAAGCATCCTGGCTTGAGCATCGATCCAGTAAACGCAATCCGAGGCATGGTCAATCGAAAACCGCGCCAGTCGCAATGCGGCTTCCGCATTCTTGCGTTCGGTGATGTCGTGTACAACGCCAAACAGGCCCAGGAAACGGCCTGCGACATTACGATTGGCTTCACCCATAACCAACGTCCAACGATGTTCTCCATTCGGACGGACCATTTCCAGTTCCAGCTTATAAGGAATCCCTGCCGCCAGAGCCTTCTTCACAGCGCGGTTCAATCGCTGCCAACTCTCCGGAGTATACAGTTTTGAAATGTCCGCATACGTTAATACCCCGCGTGCAGGATCCACGCCTGCAATCCGGTACAACTCTTGAGACCAAGTCACAACGTCATTCACCACATCCCACGACCAACTGCCAACATGCGCAATGCGCTGGGCCGTGCGAAAGTCTGCCTCGCTCTGCCGCAACGCCTCTTCCGCCTGCTTGCGTTCGGTAATATCGCGAAAACTACCCAAAAGGTATTTCTTTTTGTTTAAAATAATCCGCGACGAATTGATATCTGCGTAAAAAATACTTCCGTCTTTCCTTTTTACCGGCAAACCCTCCGCGATCTTGAATTCTCCACGCGCTTGCCTCTCAAACGTTTCGATAACGAATGGCAGATCTTTTTTGGGATGAATATCATGAACACTAAGACGCACCATTTCTTCTTTAGTGTAACCCAGCATGTCAGCCAGGGTCTTGTTACACATGCTAAACTTCTTGGCCTTGATGTCTGCCAAAACTATTCCCTCCCTGACATCATTAAATAAGACCTTGAATTTCGCCTCTGAATCCTTTAGCTCTTGCTCCGCTCTCTTGCGTTCAGTAACGTCGCGAAAACTCCATACACGCCCCACCGGCTTGCCATCCACAAGTTGCGGATGCGAATAACGCTCAAAAATTCTTCCGTCTTTGAATTCCAGAGTATCAAAACTGTCTTTCCGGGGATGCCTGTAGAGCTTTGCCACTTTCGAAAGGAAACGCGGGGGATCTTTTAACTGAGGCAGAACATATTGTAATAATTTCTTATCATCCCGAGACCGAAGGATCCTGTCTGGAATATTCCATAGCTGAGCAAACCGCTCGTTAAAATCCGCGACTTTCCCGGTACGGCCGTCCACCACGAGAATCCCGTCCGCCGTGGATTCCAGCGTGGCCCGCTCGAGAGAAAGCAATTTTTCAATCCCCTCCTCCGCCCGTTTGCGCTCAGTGACATCCGTGACGATTCCTAAAATGGCCGGAGCGCCGCGATAGCGGATAAGTTTGGACGTCAAAATGCCATGTATCACTTTCCCGCCCTTGGCGATCATTCTGTATTCATAAGGGGCCACTTCTTTCCCCCTCTGATGCATGAGAAAATTGCGACGGACCATGGAGAGCTCCTCCGGGTGCATCAGACTTAAAAAATTGAACTTCGACGAATAAAATTCCTTACGTTTATATCCCATCACTTCTTCACACTTGGGATTCGCATAAACAACACGACCCCCTTGATTGATGAAAATCATGTTAGGGGACTTTTCTATGAGAACCTGATATGTTTCCCCACTTTCCAGGGGCCCTCGCATCATCTGCTGCTGAAAATGAAGAACCTGCCGGCGGAGTTTCTGATTCTCATTTTTCAAAGCCTTAAGGGAGATTGACGCTGAGACACAGGAAGCCGGCGAAGATTTATTTTTTTCGCTTTTTTGGGGGCGATGATAGTTCATTTTTTCCTCACGAATATCGATAAACTAGTACTAGTATAGCTTGTTTGCCTTAAATCACTTAGAAAAATAAACAGGAGAAGGGGACCGATTCAAAACTTATGCCTAACCTTCAGGATTTACTGTCCAAAAACCCGTTCCGAAAAAGCCTGAATATCTCGTGGAAAGAAGGCATTGCCGCGAGCGTCATGCAGGCCTCCGTGGACGAGTACTTGATTCCGCTTGGTCTTTTTTTGGGAGCAACCCCGATGGACATCGGATTCCTGGTGGCGCTCCCGCATCTCCTGGGTTCCCTTTCGCAATTTCTCGCGGTGAAAGCTGTCGATCTCTTCGGAAGCCGCCTGCGCTTTCTGGTACGCGTTTCTTTTCTCCAGGCGCTCCTCCTGCTGCCGTTGGCGATCTTCCCTTTCCTCCTCTTCCCCTCGCGGATCTTGGCGCTTATTTTCTTTGTCACCCTGTTCCGAATCCTCGCAAATCTTATTGCCACAGTATGGGGAGGTCTCGCAAGCGACTATCTCGCCCCTGAAGAACGCGGTAAGTATTTCGGCTGGCGGTCGCGTATCACGGGGCTAGCAGGCATGGCCACGACGATATTTGCCGGTATCTTGCTCAATGCGTTCAGAACGATTTCCATCGCTGTGGGTTTCTCGATCCTTTTCGGAATCGCGGCCGGGGCCCGTTTTATTTCCGCAAAACTCATGACCCAGATGCAGGAGGCCTCGGAACATAAAAACCCGGGAGATAAGTTCACATTCTTCATGTTTCTGCGGAGTTTCAAGAAAAGCAATTTCGTGAAATTTGTCTTCTATGTCTCAAGCATCACGTTCGCTACGCTCCTCGCCGCGCCCTACTTCAGCGTCTACATGCTACGGGATCTCCACCTTAGTTACCTGACCTATATGTTCATTCATATGGGCGCCGTGATCGCAAGCCTTGTCTCATTTCCCATCTGGGGAAAACACGCCGACAGGATTGGGAACGCCAAGGTCCTCAAGACCACGAGCCTCCTGATTCCGGTCATCCCGCTTTTCTGGCTCCTCTCATCGAACATTTTTTATCTCTTCATGATCGAGGTTTTTGCGGGATTTGTTTGGGGCGGTTTCAATCTATGCTCGCTGAATTTCATTTATGATGCCGTAAGCCCGGGCAAACGAGTGCGCTGCCTGGGTTATTTTGGCTTCATCAACGGAGTGGCCACGTTCATGGGAGCAGGACTGGGGGGCTATCTTGCGGAACGGCTTCCCATGCTGAACGGTTCCCGCATTCTGACGCTTTTTGTGATCTCGGCCGTGCTGCGTTTCCTCTCTCATTTCCTACTCTCGCACCACTTTCATGAGGTAAGGCCGGCAGCTCAGAAGATGTCAAGCGTGGAACTTTTTTTCAGCGTGGTGGGTATACGTCCTCTTTTGGAAAAAGGACGGGATTGGGATATTCTTTCCTTCCTGAAGCGGTCCCCCTGGAAGGACTGACCTGTGGTTTCACAAGTCCACATCGGAAATTTTTCTTTTAAATCCGAAACTCGAATTCCGAAACCCGAAACAAATTCTAATAACTCAAGTTCAAAACAACCCTAATCAGAAAGATCGGACAATCGGCGGGTGTCTTGTTCAAGGCATTCATGAATACGGCTTCATCCTTCGCATGCAACTGCTATTCTCTAATTCCGTTGCAAGTCACGACTGCCGTCATGACCGCCCGCGTGGACCCTCGATCCCAGCTTCGATCAGGTCTTCCAACTCCTCCATCTTTTGGTTCGCCGCCTTGAACGGCATGCCATTCGTCTCCGGATTGTTTCTTCATCGGTTCAATTCATCGAACTCTCTCTTCAGCTTTCGATATGACACAACCCAAAACAGGGCGAACACAACGAAAAGTGCGCTGACCGTGTAGAAGCCGAGGGGTGGGTGAATGCGGTTAAGTCCCCATGTGACAAGAACCGTCAGCAACTGCATTATGGGTATGGTCGGGAAGACAGTCGCACCCGCCTCTGGTTTTCTACCGTTCTTGAGATGAGTAATGTTTCCAGCCGTGACCTCGGAAATGAATCCCATCACACAAGCTATAAACGATAAAAAGATGACCAGTGCGTATATCATAATTTCAGCAAACAATTAATATGCGACCGCTAGAAAAACCGCCAGGTTAGTAGAAATAGAAAAGTATTGAGTGTGCCTAGATCGCCATGTATTGTTTAAAACTACTTCGGCATTTCCACCGAAATATCCCAAATGTCTTTTGCATATTCGACAATGGTTCGATCGCTGGAGAATTTCCCCGAATTCGCCACATTGAGAATGGCTTTCTCGGTCCATTGGTCCGGGTTCTGATATTCCTCAGAGATCTGATCCTGAACCGCGCAATAAGCCTCAAAATCCGCGCAGACGAGAAAGGGATCGGAGAGCATGAGATTGTTCGCGAGGGGTTCGAAGATTCCGGGCTCCATGGGCGAAAAGAAATTGCTCCGCATCATATTGAAGATCTCTTTCAAGTGCGGCGATTTCTGGATAAAGAAATTCGGATCCTAGCCGCGACTTTTCAACTCCAGAACCTCATGGG
>MHFU01000175.1:2447-5307 GCA_001804345.1 Omnitrophica bacterium RIFOXYB12_FULL_50_7 | reverse complement strand
CGGGGAATATCAGGGATTACATCGCTCGGGTGAACCGGATCCGCAGGGAGAATCCAGCGCTCCAGCAATATAAAAACCTCGAATTTTATCCTTCGCGCAACGAATCGATCCTTTGCTACGGCAAGAGAACGCCGGATAACTCGAACATCATCGTTGTCGCCGTCAACCTGGATCCTTTCGTCCGGCACGAGGATATGATCAGCCTGCCCCTTTGGAAACTGGGACTGGAAGACGGGCAAAGCTACCAGATGAAGGACCTGCTTTCAGGAGCGGTCTATATCTGGCGCGGACAGGATAATTATATTTCACTGGACCCGCTTACCCACCCGGCGCACATTTTCCAGCTCAAGAAATAGGTAACCGTTCAGGCCCCAGACCCAAGATCACCTCGTAGGTGCACCTACGAGGTGATCTTGGGTAACGCTCAATTGCGTTGTCCGGCAAAGACGTGAAATCAATCCCCGATCATTCATGGGAGCTTCTCAACTCCAAATTACATAAAGGCTAAAAGATTTCGTGGAGCAACATTTCATTCATAAGATCATCCGCTCGAGGCGCAGGACGATGGGGTTGCAGGTCACACCCGATGCCAATCTGATCGTCCGGGTTCCCCAAAAGATGCCGCTTGGGACGATCCATGAGATGGTTCGGCAAAAGCTTCCGTGGATCTTGCGTAAACAACGTTTCGCGCGTGAAAACTATCTTCCTGCGACTCCGAGGACCTTCACTTCGGGTGAAAAATTCCTGTATCTCGGGGAAGAGTACGAACTATTTGTGATCCCGGGTGACTATGGGCCGCTTGTTTTTGATGGGAAAGGATTTTTCCTGCGCGAGGGATGTGTGTCCCTGGGGAAGTGGCTTTTTCGCGATTGGTACCGGGAAAAGGCGGTGGAGTTCTTGAGCGCCCGTGTCCGGCATTATGCCGGAATGACAGGGGCTCGTTACTCCAGGATCAATATCTCGAACGCGAAAGGGCGCTGGGGATCCTGCAGCGCCAAAGGGGTTTTGAACTTCAGCTGGCGGCTGGTGATGGCGCCGCGGGAGGTGGTGGATTATGTCGTGGTCCATGAAGTCGTTCACCTTGAAGAAATGAACCACTCGAAGAGGTTCTGGCAAAAAGTGAAGACTTTAGCGCCGGATTTTCTCCGGGCCAAGCGATGGCTGGAGTTCCACCATCGGTCGTTGCATAACGGTGTGGAGTAGGCTTCATAAATTGGGAAGGTGCACTCCAGATGGCGATCATTGAACCCGTGATACGGCCGCCGGCCGAAGCCGGCAGTTTCCTTTTGCAAGTGACCTTGGGATGCTCGGCGGATCATTGCAGTTTCTGTGGCGCGTACAAGATGAAGCCCTTTCACGTTAAAGATCCCGAAGAGGTTCTTTCGGATATCGATCGTTATTCTCGCCGCTATCCCGACACGCGGCGTATTTTTCTGATGGACGGCGACGCGCTGGTTCTCAATAACAGCAAATTGATTCCGATCCTGGAAAAGTTAGAGAGCGTTTTTCCTCGTTTTTCCCGGGTTTCCGCCTACGCGAACGGGTCGAACATCACCCGGAAAAGCGATCAGGAATTGGCGGAGCTTTACGCTCACAAGTTGAGTCTGCTCTACATGGGGCTTGAAAGCGGCAGTCAGCTTGTGCTCGATCGGTGCAGGAAAACTTCAAGCGCGGAGGAAATGATCCAGGCGGTGCAACGGGCGGAGCGGGCGGGGATCCGGTCGTCGGTGATCGTGCTGCTCGGGCTGGGCGGTAAAAAACATTCTGCGGAACACGTGCGGGGTACGATCGAAGCCTTGAACCGGATGCAGCCGCGCTATCTTTCGTTCCTCACGCTGATGGCCATTCCCGGCACGCCTCTTTCTGAAGAAGTACGGCGGGGAGATTTTGCGGAACTCGGGTCTGAAGAATTGTTGAAAGAGTCTTATGAAATGATCCAAGGACTTGAGCTCAAACGCACGGTTTTCCGGTCGGACCATGCGTCGAATTATCTTGCGCTCGAAGGAACGTTTCCGAGAGATAAACCGGTTCTTTTGAAGGCCTTGAAGGCCGCGATTGACGGAACGATCACGCTCCGGCCCGATTTCGCAAGAGGCTTGTAGAAACATTCCTGCGGATCGGGAACGGATTAAAAGTTTTATCAAGCGCGACCCGACGTTGTCGGAGAACGTGTTATACTGATTCGCATATGTCCAAGCAAAAAAATGTCTTCCATGGGCACTTTCTCAAAAAGAACTTCGATCTGTCCCTTCCTGACGATTTCGAGCTCAGTGATGAATTTGTAACCGGCTTCGATGCGATCGAGAAAACCAGGAAAAATCTTTATATCACGGGCGAAGCGGGAACGGGCAAGACCACGCTCCTGAAATACTTTCGGCAAAACACCCGAAAGAAATTCATTGTCCTGGCGCCGACGGGGATTGCGGCCATCAACAGCCATGGCCAGACGATCCATTCCTTTTTCAGGTTTCCGCCCAAACTGATACAAAAAGACCACATCAAGAAGGTTTATAACGCGCAGCATATTTTTGAGAGTCTGGAGCTTTTGATCGTGGATGAAGCCTCCATGATGCGTGCGGATCTTATGGACGGGATCGATCACGCGCTTCGGATCAATAAGGGGTCCCCGAAGAAGCCTTTTGGGGGAGTTCAGGTGGTGCTTTTTGGGGATCTTTTCCAGTTACCCCCGATCGTGGACCGGGAAATGGCGGGTCTTTACAAGGGTCTTTATGAGACGCCTTATTTTTTCAGCGCGGCGGTGTTTCAAAAAATCAAGTTTCACCATTTCAATTTACAAAAAATCTACCGGCAAAAGGAGCAGGTGTTCAAGGGGCTTCTCAACAAAATCCGGAACCGGTCC
>MHFU01000175.1:2126-2427 GCA_001804345.1 Omnitrophica bacterium RIFOXYB12_FULL_50_7 | reverse complement strand
ACACCCACCAATGCCGCGGCCCACGCCATTAACATGACACGGCTCAGGAATTTGAAGGGGCAGGAGTTTTGCTATGACGCGGGCATTGAGGGGGAGTTCGATAAATCGTCCTATCCTACGGAGACGGAGCTCCGGCTTAAAAAGGGGGCGCAGGTTCTGATGATCCGTAACGATCCTGAAAAAAGGTGGGTCAACGGCAGTATCGGAGAGGTGGTCGATCTTGACGAGGACTCCGTCGAGGTCAGGATCGGAGATAAGACGCATTCCATCGAGGCGACGGTATGGGAGAAGATCAAATACC
>MHFU01000175.1:0-2115 GCA_001804345.1 Omnitrophica bacterium RIFOXYB12_FULL_50_7 | reverse complement strand
GACACGGAAAACATTGCGGAGGATGTCGTCGGCAGTTTCCAGCAACTCCCGATCAAGCTGGCATGGGCGATCACGATCCATAAAAGTCAGGGGCTGACCTTTGACAAGTTGATCATCGATCTTGATCACGGCGCGTTCACCCATGGCCAGGTCTATGTAGCTCTTAGCCGGTGCCGGTCGTTTGGGGGGATGCTCCTGCGCAGGCCCGTGAAGCACAGAGACATCATCTTTGACGAACGCATCCACAAGATCAAGGATCACTTTCCGGAGTTATCAGCCAGAGGACGGATCCCCTCCAAAGTGCTGGCGGGCAGGCGTCCTTCGGCGGAGAAGCCAAACGATGATCGAATCTCCTGCCGTTAGCGTAAGTGTTCTTCGCAGTTCCAGCAGCGGGAACTCGACTTTGATCTGGAATAGTAAGCACGCGATCTTGGTCGATTGCGGTCTCGGGCCGCGTGTCACCGAAGGGCTGTTGGCGTCCCTGGGATTTTCGATCCGGGATCTTTCCGGAGTGCTGGTGACTCACGCGCACAACGATCATAGCAAAACAACCACCCTCGAAAGATTTTTCCGCCATGAAATTCCGGTCTATTGCATTCCCGGCGTTAAGAGAGTCGTTCTGCGGAGCCTATCGGATAAATACAAACCCCAATTCCGGACTTTTTCGAAAGTTTCATTCATGATAGGCTCGTTTCGGGTCACGTCATTTCCTGTGAGTCATGACGCGGAGGGTGGATGCGTCGGTTTTTGTATCTTCAGCGGAGTGGGGGCCAGAGCGAAAAAGATTTCTTTGGTCACAGATTATGGCATGCCCGACGGCCGCATTGCCGAGAGCCTGCTTGATTCGCATCTGATCCTGATCGCCTCCAACTACTGCTCCAGGATGATCGAGGGTCCGAGCCCCGTTCCGGAATATGTGAAACAAAGACATATCTTGCCTTATCAACCTTCAAATGACCATTGCGCCGGTGTCCTTCTCCATGTTGCGCGGTCCTCCGCTGTGTTGCCGGAAGCTGTTTATCTCCTTCATATCAGCAAGAACCATAATACGATCGAAAGGGCTGTTTCTCATAGTCAAGACACGCTTCACGCTGCCGGCTACAGACAAATACGTATTCTTCCAACCTATCGTGATTCGTCGAGCGAAACGACGCATCTAAAATAGCGCCCAAGTCTTTATTTTTCTATAATGTTAACTGGGGTACCCGTTGTAAGTAGTGGTCTTCACAGGCTTTCCGCTGTAGGATATTGAGGACATCCCGATAATTTGAAGGCGGGGTAAAAGGTTCATCGGAAGTGTGTCGGTATTGAGGGAAGAAAATGACGAAGAAGATCCTTATTCTTGACGATGATCCGCTGGTATTGCGATCTATCGAGATGGTCTTGAAGCGCAATCGGTATAATTGCGTTTGTGCTTCGACTGGTGAAGAAGCTATTGAGCGGGCGCAGGCGCTGGATCTCGATCTTATCATTTCAGATATCCGCATGTCCGGAAAAAATGGCGTAGAAGCTATGAGCGAGATCCGGTCGATGTTCAAAAAGGACGGCAAAAAAGACATTCCCATCATTTTCATTACCGGTTATTCCCATGATGCTGTTTTGATGAACGCTGAGGGTGTTGGGGAGATCATTTTGAAGCCTTTTGATCTTGACCGTTTTCTGATGACAGTAAGGGAATATTTATGAAGCAGCAAGCTCAAGATCAGCGTGTTGTCGTAACCGGAATGGGAGTATTGGCTCCCAACGGCAAGACCCTTCCGGAATTTTGGGATGCCTGCATTCAAGGTCGTTCGGGGATCGATCATATTCAAGCCTTTGACACAAAAGATTTCGAAGTGAAGATCGCAGGGGAAGTGAAAGATTTTGATCCCGCGGCTTATGTCCTTCCGGCAATCCATCGGAAGATCGACCGGTTTGCCCAACTTGGCGTTTGTGCTGCCCAAATGGCCATCGATGACGCCCAACTTAAAATAGAAAAGGACAATGAATCCCGTGTAGGTGTCATTATCGGTTCGGGTCTCGGCGGTATGCTCTTTCATGAAGAGCAAATCATCAATGTGATCAAAACAGGCGGACCGTCAAAAATCATGGCAAGCTCCGTGCCTCGGATATCCC
>MHFU01000174.1:13080-14534 GCA_001804345.1 Omnitrophica bacterium RIFOXYB12_FULL_50_7 | reverse complement strand
ATCTCCTCGACCCCGAAACCACGCATCGCTTCGAGCGTTTCCGATTTCCCGGCGCCGGTATCCCCGATCAAAAGGAGCGTGGCCGGCTTTTTTCCTTTTAGGTAGATTTTCATAAAGGCGCCGTGAAACGGCATACGGCCGGTCTTGATGCGTTTGATATTGTGCAGTGTCAGGATCATTTTTTTGAGATACCCGAAATACCCGAACCGGTCAGATTCCGGGATCGCACCAACCAACATATCATTTTCCTTATCATCGAAAAACACGGTCGGAAAAACGCCCGGCCACTCGAGAGAGTTTTCCGGAGCTCCGTAAATAAAAACCGCATCGGGTTTGCGCCTGAGATCTTCATCAGGGGCAAGCTCGAAAAGATTGCAAAGCGAAAGCCCCATCTCAAAGAACTTTTCTTTAAAATAGACCGCGATGAGGAGATCTCCCGCCTTGACCGGATAGCAAAGCCATTCGTCGCGCTTCAGGTCGAAACGTCCGAGCGGATTCTCCTGAACCTTCTCGAATTTGCCCTCGCGCGTGTTATTGAGCTGGTTCAAGACAAGCGGCGGGTAAAAAAGCACCTGGCGGATGACGGGGATCGCGTTCAGTTTCTCATAAAGATCCTCGGGATAAGGCACCCGGACGGAGCAGACGATCGCGGCCATCTCGGCACCCGCGGCCACCTGACGGTAAATGCGCGGATGCCTGCCGGTAATGTTCTCCTGGATCTCGCGATAGGTCCGTCGAACAAGATCGGTCAGATCCTCGATGGTATCATTGAACGTACGGAAGGGACGTTTGTCGAATTGTTCGTCCTCGGAATCACAGATAATGAAACGATCAAAGCTGCGCCAATAATTGTAAAGATATTCGACGAAATCATTGAGGGCGTTCTTGTCGCGAAGAAAATCCTCGGAACCCGGAACGACACGGCCGACAAGATCGGCTGACATCTTCTCCAGGAACTCGAGCGTCTGAATCAAAAGCCGGATACTGGCTTCGTTCACTTCCTGGGAGCCGAAGACTTTCAGAAGAAATGATTTGCGCCGCACAAGCGCCATGACAGCGTGCGTGACGATCTCATAACAGAGGTCGCTACGAAGCAATTCTTCGGAAGAATCGCAAATCTGGTTTTTCAGCCGGATGAAAACTTTTTTTCCGGAGATCTTGAAAGAACCGGCAAAAGAGGCGGCGGTCATAAAAGGCGCTTACCTGACCGGCCAGGAGGCCGCGATCCTGGCGACTTCTTCGAGCATTTTTTTTCGCTCCTCATCGCTCACGGTCGGCACGGAGCCAAAATACTTGTGGCCGAGCATTTCCATGGCGCAGAACCGGAATGTTTCGTTATCGATGATCTGTTCCATACTCTTGATCCCACCGGAAGATTCGACGATCGCGAGTGGTGCGCCCAGGGTATTGATGATAAAGACCTTCTTGCCCGGCAAAAGACCCACAGGTCCAGT
>MHFU01000174.1:9789-13052 GCA_001804345.1 Omnitrophica bacterium RIFOXYB12_FULL_50_7 | reverse complement strand
GATCAGCCCATCGGACGTGACTCTGCTCGATCGCGATATCCCCGGGGACTTTCCCTTCGAGAAAAGCCTGGAAATCGTCGGCCTTGAGCACTGGATCAAAATGTAAAGCGTAAAGATCCCGCACACGGACGTCCTGCCCTTTTTCTTTCAGAACGCGAACCAGGGTTTCTTTGATAGCGTGGTTAAAGCTCGCAGTATTCGGATGAGCATAAATGACCAGATGCTTCATAATTCTTCTCCACTTTCGAAAGTGCTATGCGACGGTGTTTCTAAAGCTGCATGACGGATAACTTGTAAGCCATGAGACCTGAGTCCTAAGCCTTGAGGAAAAACACATTCTCTTCTTACGTAAGGTTCGATCAAATTTCCGACGGGGTTCCGCTTCCAGTCGATTCGAAAAGACACATGCGCTGAACCTTGATCCCTTTCAAAAGGATCGTCCCCCCGAATCCTGATGTGACGGCCCCCCCGTTCCAGATCTCTGCGGATCTTTTGCCAAGGCTCTGACGGAAACTAATGGCCTTTTCGGTCAACTGACTTCCAAGAATGGAATTGTCCAAAAAATCATAGGCCGCGATCAACGCAACTTTGTCCTCGTTGGCCAGAACAAGTCCTTCCGGGATCACGACAAGCTTCATTGCTCGCGGGGCATCTCCGATGGAATCCGCGGCGATCTGCGCTTCATGAAGGATCTTGTCCGCCGGGATATCCGAAACAGCTTGAATAGCCTTGTCCAAAAGAGCCTCAAAACCCTGAACACGCTTGAGCTTTTCAAGATAAAATCGCAGATAGGTCAATTCGCGCGGCGTGTAATAAGGATGGTTCAGGAGCCGGGTTACCTTCTCCTGAGAAAAACCCAGGCCCAAAAGCGCTTTTTTGTTCAAATTGAAAAGATCCGCGCGATCATTGTCATCGACCAACTGGTCGGCAGCCGTATTGATAGTACTTACCGTCACGACTGCGGAGGCAATCAGGCCTACGGGAACAAAAAAAGTTGCGACCGTGACGATCCCCCGCCCGCCCATGCGAGCCTTGGCCATGGAATCGAGCCTTGCCTGAAGATCCGGGTTCCGGCTGTAAACGTCCACACCCAGCTTTTTCGCAAGCTGCCGTTTGGTGGAACTCAAAAAACCATCGCCCTTTTCCCCCTTCTCTTTTTCACGGAACATACCGCCGATCTTACCGCCCAACTTCCCGATCCCCTTCCCGATCCCTGTCACGGAATCCACGGGATGGACCGCCAGGTTCTTGAGCCCCGTCCCGGTATCCTTGACCGAATCGACCGCGCCTGCCGCAATGCCGCTACCAGTATCTTCACTCGCGTTAAGCTGTTCGATCACATCGATCTCATGGAGACATTTCCTGAGATTCGTCAGCCCCCGGACCAGGTAATGGCCATGCGGCGAAGTGACTGAAAACGTCAGAAATCCCGGAAACTGCCGGTTCTCCTGGACGGATACAATCTGAGCATAAGGAGATTTAGACGAATAAAAATCTTTCGGCAGCCGGAGATCCTGCATCGTGACGGCTCCAAAGGAGAGGGTCTGGGAAAAGACCAAAGACAGAACCAGCAAAAAGCCGAGCTTTTTTTTCATCATAAGATCTCTCGTTAAATTTCCTAAGAACCTGTCCGGATATCAGATCTCCAGGGACGGCTCTCCTTTAAGAAAACCGTCCCGGTGCGATATCAGGATAAGCTTTAAGCTGTCTTCTCTTGAGATTCAGCTGCGTCCGGTGCGGCGTCCTTTGCTGTCATCTTCCCCATCATCGGGCACTGTTTACCGCCCCTAGGCAGCGAAATTTCGACTTCTTTGACAAGATTCAGATCCGCGTCGTATTTCAAAAGCTTATTTCCTGCGAGTACGATCACGCCACCTTCATCCGTCGCGACCATTTGTGCTTTACCCATCATCGAAGCACACTTTTTTTCCATGCCATGCATGGACATCCCAGGCATTTCCTCTTTCTTCGCTTCTTCAGCAAACACCGGGACCGAGATCAAAAGCAACAACGCCATCACCGCTAAAATGATCTTTTTCATATTTTTCTCCTTGGAATGGGTTCAATGCGACTGAATCTTTGCAAGCCGAGCAACGCCCTTAGGGGCCAGGCAAGCACTTAATTTCTGTCCCCTAAGGGATATTTGGTTTTACGCCTTCCCGGCCGAGCCGAGCACTTGTTCGTTCTTGTGTTTGTACATCGCGACCAGTGCGTCACGCGCGGGCCCCAGATACTTGCGCGGGTCGAACTCCGCGGGTTTTTCTTTAAAAGTCTTCCGGATCGCGGCGGTCATCCACAAACGGCCATCGGAATCAATGTTGACCTTGCAAACAGCGGATTTTGCCGCTTTGCGAAGTTGTTCTTCCGGGATCCCGACAGAATCCTTGAGAGCACCGCCATTCTCATTGATGATCTTGACCGCTTCCACGGGAACAGACGACGCGCCGTGAAGTACGATCGGAAAACCCGGGATCTTCCGCTCGATCTCCTCCAGAATATCGAAACGAAGCGGCGGCGGGATCAAAATCCCGTCGGCATTCCGCGTACACTGCGCCGGCTTGAATTTGTTCGCGCCGTGCGAAGTCCCGATCGAGATCGCAAGCGAATCCACGTTGGTTTCTTTCACGAATTTCACAACATCCTTCGGATCGGTGTAAGTCGAATGTTCCGCGCTCACCTCGTCCTCGATCCCCGCGAGCACTCCGAGCTCCCCTTCGACGGTCACATCGTTCTTATGCGCGAACTCCACCACTTGCCGGGTCAACTCCATGTTTTTTTCGAACGCATGATGGGACCCGTCGATCATCACGGACGAAAAACCGGTTTCAACGCAGGATTTCGCAAGCTCGAAGGTATCACCGTGATCGAGATGAAGCGCCATCGGAACGGGCTTCAGCCCTTTTTCTTTGGCGTAGGCTTTCATCATCTCCACCGCGCCTTGCCCCATATATTGCAGCAGGATCTGATTGGCATATTTACGCGCGCCGCTTGAGACCTGAAGAATCACCGGCGACTGCGTCTCCACACAGGCCACCACGATCGCCTGGATCTGTTCCATATTGTTGAAATTGTAGGCAGGAACCGCGTAACCACCTTTAAAAGCTTTCTGAAACATTTCGCGCGTATTGACAAAACCCAGCTGCTTGTACGAGATCATTTAAATTCTCCCTGCCTGCCGGCAGGCAGGCTTTGATTAGACTAAAGACTTCAGACTGGAGACGACAGACTCAAAACTTTTACTTCGGTCTCTGGCCGCTGGTCTC
>MHFU01000174.1:0-9779 GCA_001804345.1 Omnitrophica bacterium RIFOXYB12_FULL_50_7 | reverse complement strand
TCTGTTAATAGTTTTCGATCCAGATCTCAAAATTTCCCTGCGGATGGTCACAGACGGGACAACGCTCCGGCGCTTTGGAAGCTTCGACGATATAACCACACTCGAGGCACTTCCAATAGACCTTGCCGTCCTTCACAAAAAGTTTGTGATGTTCAAGAACATTGTGGAGCTTGCTGTAACGCTCTTCATGGCGTTTCTCGACCATCGCCACATGTTTGAAGGTCCTCGCAACATCCGCAAAACCTTCCTTGTCCGCAATGACTGAAAAAGTGGGATAAAGATCCGTCCACTCTTCTTTCTCGCCCATAGCGGCATATTTGAGATTATGGAGGGTATCACCAAGCGCCACCGGATAACTCGCGTGGATCTCCACGGGATTCCCGTTAAGACCGTGCTTGATCAGGAGCGCATAAAAAAGCTTGGCGTGTTCTTTTTCATTATCCGCCGTCTCCTGGAAAATGTTCGCGATCTGGCGGTAGCCTTCTTTGAGAGCGACTTTGGAATAATAGGTATAGCGCATTCTCGCCTGAGATTCGCCCGCGAAAGATTTCATGAGATTTTCAGCCGTCTTGCTCCCTTTAAATTCCGTCATATACGCCTCCTAATTGAAAAAAGACACGCTCCCGGAATAGAACTGGGGGGAACTTCCTTCCGAAACAGGACGTCATTATACCATCGGGCAAGAAGCGGTAAAGCAAAAGCTGGCGCGAACGAAAAGTCTGTCCGGCTAAGGTTACGAGGCCCGTTTCGTTTTACGGTTACGTCTCTCGGTTGTAAACCGTAACCCTTCAACGTGACCAATACGGGCATCGTTACCGTAACCGCGCAACACAACTATTGAGATATTTGCATCCGGTTACTTGGAAAGACGGCAAAAGTTTTAGCCGTTGTCGGCCGAGAGGACGAGAATGTCCCGGAGAGATTTTTTATGCACACGGAAAAGCTCAAGATCTTCGCGCGTCGCTTCCCAGGTCAACGACTTTCCATCCTGGGACAACTGGAATTTCAAGAACTTATAATCCTGAAAACTGTAACTTCGCAACACTTCCACGAATTCCCGGGCCACACGCTCCCAAAGATAGAGCACATCTTCGTGAATTCCCTGCTTTTGGGAATAAGCTACTTCCTTCGGGTTTCGCAAAGGCGCAACTGCGTTGAACAAGAAGGACCGCTGGGGCTGAGGCTCAAAACGGACCACCAGTTTGACACTCGCAAAAGTATTGGCGATCCGTTCGTCTTCGGAGGCAATCACCTGAAAACGCCGCGTAAACTGACGCGAAAGAAAATCCCCCATTGTGATATCCGGCGTCTTGAACTCCGTTTCCCAGTTCGGAAGGCTCTTAGCGACCATGTCACGAGTGAATGTGAAATCAGGCGTCGCGGTCTTGTCATCCAGATAAGCCATGGGGATAATCCGACGTATCTTTTCCTTATCCCCTGCGATCGAGACCTGGAATAAATACTCCATCACCCTTGGCTTCAGGTCAGTATCCGCGGAATTCTTGGGAGCAACCTCGGCCTTGGCATAGACCACGATATCATTATCCTGGATCGGGATGCTTTTAAGATCCAGGATCGTCCATTTGGCGCGTCCTCGCGACATCTCCTTGCCGCCAACGTCCGAAAAAAAGAATTCCACTGCCCATTTTGTCTGAGGGGTATTGGAAAAATAACGGTCCTGAACATCGCTCACCGTGGCTTCATTCAGGTCCCTGAAAAAATGCCGCACGGGCCGGTGCCAAACCGCGGCCCGGTTCATGTGAAGATCGTGAATGATGCGCTTGCGGTATTCACTTCGCGGGATGTCCCAGAACCGTACTCGTTTGAGATCATCAATCTGCCCGATGAAGGTCAGGTCCATACCGCTTTTCTCGACATCCGTAGCCTGCAGATAATAAAAATCGATCTTTTTGTCCGTACTGAGCATGATCCGCGACATGGAGAAAAGAATATCCTCAACCTTGTTGACAGCCTCTTCCGTCGGCTGGAAAAGACTTTCCATATCCGTCACTTTTCCGCTCATCAGGGCCTCTTTAAGGTCCGCCTCAAAAAGTTTATCGAGAGGCAAGAACACTCCGAGAGTCGTTCCCACGAATTCGACTTCGATATGAGGGATCTTATATTCCTTGAGAGCGATCTCCTGGAGAGCCTCTTTGCAACGGGCTTCCGGATAGGTCGCGGACCCGCAACCGGAAAGAAACAGAAGACAAAGAAGCGCAAAAAATAAAGGGGTCTGACCCCTTAAAGACTTCAGGGGGTCAGACCCCTTTATTTTGGGAACCTTTTTCAACATCGTTTCCCGATCCAAAGTCTTAAACCTTCGGCGGTTCCGTGCCTTGCGACAAATAGGACCGCCGAGGATTGACCTTGCCGAATTCCGCAAAAACAGCCTCGATCTCATCGTAGTCGAGTTCTTGTTTGGTCAGAAGCTCGTGCGCGAAACGCTCAAAAAGATCTTTTTCCTTCCTGAGAAGCGTTTCGACTTCGACCATACAGTCCTTCAGGATCTTGTCCACATCCTGATTGAGACGCATCTTCACATCTTCAGAAAGTAGAAGGGCATTGCCGTCCTTGTAGATCGTATAATCCCCGATCATACCGGAAGCCCCCATGCCAAGCACCCATACCATGAAATGGGCAAGACCCATCGCCTGCTTGAAATCCGAGGTCACTCCGGTCGTCGTGGTATTGAATTTGATCTTCTCAGCCACATATCCGGCAAGGCAGATCTTAATATCGGCAACCAGGGTCTCGCGATCCCGGCCGTGCCACTCTTCGATCGAAGTAGGATGAACGACCCCCAAAGAAGATTTCCTCGGAATGATCGAAGCTTTGAACACATCATCGCGAGGATGCGACAGATAGGTCGTGATCAAATGCCCTGTCTCGTGATACGCGGTCATCTCCCGCTCCCGGGCATTCACCGTAAGCTTTTGCTTCATGCCTAGCTCGATCCTCTCGATCGCCTCAGAAATATCGCGCAACCCCACCACATCCTTTTTGTTACGCGTGGCGATCAGGGCCGATTCCTTGACAATATTCTCGATATCTGCCGGCGATTTATCGACCGCCTTGCGCGCCAAGCGCTTGCAATCGATCGCCGCTTCGTATTTGATCTTGCTCAGATAAAATCGGAAAAGCGATTCGCGACCCTCGAGATTGGGTTTCTTGATATAGACTTTCCGGTCAAAACGTCCCGGACGGAGAAGCGCCGGATCCAGAATATCTTCCGAGGCGTTCGTCGCACCGATCACAATAATATTCTCGGCTTTGTCGCTTAACCCATCCATCGCCACCAAGAGCTGGTTTTGAGTGGTATTCCCTTCACCACTGCCAAACTGATTGAACGTCCGGCGTTGACCCATCGCATCCAACTCATCGATGAAAACAATGCATCCGCCAAAACCGTAGGCGAGGCGTTGTGCCTTCTTAAAAAGCTGACGCACACGGCTGGCCCCTACGCCCACAAAGATCTCGTTAAATTCGCTAGCCGCCATGGAAAGAAACGGAAGACCCGCTTCGGTCGCAATCGCCTTCGCCAAGTACGTTTTCCCGCATCCCGGAGGCCCCATCATCAAGATCCCTCGTAAAATTCTCCCGCCGATCTTTTTCAAGCGTGCGTGATCCTTGATGAGCTCCACCACTTCCCAACACTCATCCTTCGCTTCATCGATCCCGATCACGTCCGAGAACTTGACCTGCACATTCTTGGCCTTGATGCCCTTTTTATCAAGTTTCGAAAATCCGCTCCGGAAGACCATCATGTACATATAAACAAAGATCACGGAATTGATGATCACCATGAGGATCTGAAGCGGCAACTGGGCCAGAGTGATATTCCGGTAATAGCTTTCGAGAGAAGCCATGCCCCAAACCGACAGAACCACGAGGAGCAGCGAAGCGAAGATAATCGCGGCCTTCACCCAGTGATCCATCAGGAATAATTTCAAACGACGCCATTTATTCATACAAACCCGCCTTTTTTGAAAAGAAGTTAATGGGAGTTACCCCCAGAAAAACAGAACGGATTATACCCGTTTTGCCGCTAAAAAACACGTTTTATGAGAAAGGGGAACGGGTAACGGGAAACGATAAAAGCTTTTTCGTTCAACGTTCCCCGCTCAGCGTTCCCCGAGTATTAAGTTACCACCAAGAATCATCCCCTTTACCGGAAGGGGCCTTCTCAGTTTCAGGTACAACCTCGGGCTGTTCCGTAGCTTCAAGATCCCGGGCCTTTTCTTCTTCGGATAATGGTTCCGGCAGAGGTTCTGAGACCGTTTCAGCGGGAGGAACCTCTTGTGAAGTGGTGGATTGCTCCTCCCACCAACCTGCGGTGTCCTCAGAAGAAGGGGCATTCTCAGTCACGATCTCCTCAGAGGAACTCTTTGTTTCTTTCTCAAACGGAGGATCGATAAAAAAAGCTTCCCGGGGATTGTTTTTGACGTGATACATCAGAGGACCTTTTTTGCCGTCCTTTTCTTCTTCCTTCTTCTGCTCATAAAGAATGGGATTGGTCTGTGTATCCCGAATGGGATCCTCAGCCTTCCGGACCGTCCCGAGATTCAGTCCTGCGAGAACACTCACAAAGATGAAAAGCAGAGAGTTTTTGTTCATAGGTAAAGAATACCTTATGCGAATGGAAAGAGCAAATGATGCTCCGTTCAACGAACAACGGTCAACGGACAACGATCGGCATTACGTTGCACGTTGATCGTTGACCGTTGCCCTAAGATATTTTGAAAGATACCGCCCCGTATACGACCTCTCACACTCCATAAGCCCATCCACCGACCCCTGATACACCACCTCCCCGCCCTTGTCGCCGCCTTCGGGCCCAAGGTCGATCACATGGTCCGCTAGGCCAATCACGCCCAAATGATGCTCGATCACAAGGAGTGAATGGCCGCGCTCCAGAAGCTCCTCGAAAGCGTGAATAAGATGACGCACATCGTCCTCATGAAGCCCGGTCGTCGGCTCATCCAGAAGATAAAGCGAAGGCCCGGAACTCCCTGATGAAAGCTCAAAGGCGAGCTTGAGTCGCTGAGCTTCCCCGCCCGAGAGCGTAAGCGTTGGTTGCCCGAGCCTGAGATATCCCAGACCGATCTTCTTGAGAACAGACAGCTTCTCGAAAAGGCTTTTGCTCGCTGGCAAAAAATCCAGAGCCTCGTCCACGGTCATGTTGAGCACCTGGTCAATATTCTTCTCCT
This sequence comes from Omnitrophica bacterium RIFOXYB12_FULL_50_7, assembly GCA_001804345.1. GTDB lineage: Bacteria > Omnitrophota > Omnitrophia > Omnitrophales > Aquincolibacteriaceae > Aquincolibacterium. The sequence continues at coordinate 4,572 of MHFU01000174.1, read as the reverse complement.
GATACCGGATCTCGAGAACCTCGGGCTTGAAACGCTTTCCGTGGCATTCTTCACACGGCACGAAAATGTCCGCGAGAAAATGCATCTCGACTTTTACCGCGCCATCGCCTTCGCAGACAGGGCAGCGCCCCTTTTCGACATTGAACGAAAAATGCCCCGCATCAAACCCTTCGCGCCGGGCCTCGGCCGTCGCCGCGAAGATCTTGCGAATATCCTCAAACGCTTTCATATAAGTCGCAGGATTGGAACGCGGCGAACGCCCCAAAGGTGACTGGTCGATCAGCACCATATCCGTCAGGTGTTCGAAACCGCGAATTTTTTCCACGCTACCCAGTTCCTCCTGAGAAACTGGACGACCCTTGGCTTTGAGAAAATGGTTGTAGAGGATCTCATAAAGGAACGTGCTTTTCCCGGAACCGGAGACACCGGTCAGGGCCGTAAATTTGCCGAGCGGAATGTCGATATCGATCTCTTTTAAGTTGTGCGCCTTCGCACCGCGAACCGTGATCTTGCCCTGGCCTCCATTTTCTTTTCCTGAAAGGTTGCCAGGACTAGTCCCATTAACCTTTAATTCTTTTGAAGGAGAATGGGGCTTGTGCCTTTCCGCTACGGACGGACGGGCCTTTCGGACGATTGTCCGCTTGCCGGCCAGGTATTCGCCCGTGACCGAACGAGGACACCGTTTGAGTTCCTCCACGTTTCCCTGAAAAAGAAGCTCTCCCCCTTTTGCGCCTCCCGCGGGCCCCAGATCGATCACGCAATCCGCGGCGCCGATCATGGTCCGATCATGCTCGACAACCACGACTGTATTCCCAAGATCGCGAAGCTTCCTCAAGAGCGCGATGAGCATCTGATTATCGCGTTCATGTAGTCCGATCGAGGGTTCATCCAGCACATAAAGCGTGTCTACCAGAGCCGACCCCAGCGAACTCGCCAGATGGATACGTTCCACCTCGCCTCCCGAAAGCGTGCGGGACATACGATCGAGCGTCAGATACCCTAGGCCAACATCTTTTAGGAACCGCGCGCGGTTGAGAAGCTCGACCCGAACCGGCTCCACCTTTTCATTTTCTTCCGGAGTAAGTTCCAGCGTCTCAAGAAACCTGAGCAGTTCTTCGATGCTCAGGGCCTGGACCTCCGCAATGTTCTTGCCCTGGCCTCCATCCTGACTTTTATTTTCTTTCCCATTATGGTAGTTAGGATGGCCCCAATTTCCACGGTGTGGAAATTGAATAGTATTGGGACCATTTTCACTTCTTGAAAGGTTGCCAGGACTATCCTGACTTTTATTTTCTTTTCCTTTAGGGTAGTCAGGATTGCCCCAATTTCCACGCGGTGAAAATTGATTGGTATTGGGACTAGCCCCTGCCTGTCCGGCAGGCAGGCCATTAACCTTTAATTCTTTCGATGGAGAATGGGACTTGCCCTGGATCAGCATCGAATGCTGTTCATTCGATGTGTCTTCGGCGGGAGCTTGCGTCTCCCGTCCAAGACGAAAATCAAGCGCCTCGGTTTTGAGACGCGTCATGTGGCAAGCCTTACAGGGGGCGTAGCCACGATAGCGATTGAGGAAAATCCGTACGTGCATCTTGTAAGTTCTTTTGTTCATATACTCAAAGAACTCCCGAACGCTCACAAAATCATCGCCGGGATAACCCTCGAGGATCCATTTGCGATACCTTGCTTTGAGTTTTGCCCATGGCACCCGAATCGGAATGCGCTTACGCTGGCAGAAATCGAGGAACTGCCCCTGCTCCCAGCGAGTGCTGGCCTTGGTCCAGGGCTCGATAGCTCCGTCACGAATCGACTTGGCGCCGTCCGGCACCACGAGGTCCCAATCGACTGTGATGACACGGCCGAATCCCTGACAAGAGGGACACGCGCCGAGCGGACTGTTGAAAGAAAAAAGGTTGGGCGACGGTTCCGGGAAAACCCGGCCACACGAAAAACAACGGGGCTTTTCTGAAAACTTCAGGACCCTGCCGGCAACCCACACTTGGACCTCACCGCGCCCCAAACGGAATGCCTGCTCCAGAGAATCCGTGAGCCGCTCCTTATTCTCAAGACCGATCTTCAACAAATCCACGCTGACCAGGAGTTCGTTCAGCGAAGTCTTTTTCTTGACGAGAGCCTCCGCGTCAAGCCATGCGCCACCATGAAAGAATCCGCTGAAACCTTGCCGCTCCAGTTCTTCCAGATTCTCACGCAGATATTTGAGGGGTCGGGGCATTTTCCCGAGCATCAATTGAAAAGCAATACGCGCTTCCATGCCCGCGAATTCCGCGACAAGATGCGCCGCCGCTTTGGAGGGGTCATATTTTTCGACTTGGGTTTGACATTCCGGACATCTGAGACGTCCCGCTCGCGCAAACAGAACTCGCAGGTGGTCATTCACCTCGGTTTGGGTCCCGACGGTCGAGCGGGCATTTGTGATGGAGTTCTTTGCCTGGATGGCCAAAGCCGGAGGAATGCCTGAGGCGGACTCGATGTCGGGTTTGGCCATTCGTTCGAGGAACTGACGCGCGTAAGCAGAAACGGATTCAATGTAGCGGCGCTGGCCTTCGGCGTAAAGCGTGTCGAAAGCCAGAGAGGATTTCCCGGAGCCGGAGACACCGGTGATACAATAGAGTTTCCGGTGAGGAAGTTCGAGATCGAAATTCTTTAAGTTGTGGGTTTTAACCCCACGAAGACGGATCGCATCCAAGGGAGAATCAGGACTAGCCCCTGCCTGTCCGACAGGCAGGCTATTAACCTTTAATTTTTGATGGAGAATAGGACTCGATCTCGCGACCCAAAGCTTCGCCAATGATTTCTAGAAGCTTTTTCCCGCCAAAGACCTTTTGACTCTTCGGATTTTCCGAACTAATGGAAACTGACGTGGTCCCACGATCCACCCGTTTGACCACGAATGTGATGACCCTCAGGTCCGAGTCATCCAGACGGCTATAATTCGTGTCCCTTACGCTGATCGTACCTCTTTCCTTATCGGTTTCCTCAAGCTCCCAGTTCTCGACAGTATTCAGGGCCTCCATTGTCCGAAGATACGTCAGATCGTACGGAAGCTTGTAGACGAGCACTTCATCATTGGGCGGAAGGACTTCCCCGACGGTATTGCATCCAGCAAGACCCAGACCGAGGACCAGAATAAAAATAAACTTTGAAAAAATTTTCATAGATCCTCCCGTTAAAGAAACTTCTTCGTTGTCTTTAGGGGACAGGCACTTAATGCCTGCCCTCTAAAGACAACGCTCATTTTGAAAAGATTCCGTTAAAATTTTCCGGTCATGCGCACAAACGGCCCGTGACTCTTGAAACTGTTCGTGTTGCGCAGATCATCACTGAAGTCGGTAAAATTGTACCCTACTCCGAGCCGCACGTATTCATAAAATTCGCGGTCCACCTCGACCAGCGCGCCCTGTTTCAAAGTGTCCAGCGCGGACGATTGCATCAGGATCCGGTATTCCAGAGCCAGGTCCCATTTGCGCGTCACGTGGAAATTGATGCGGTTCGCGGTAAGGAACGTGTTGACGGACACCGTATCCCCCGCGGAGGTATTGACCGTAGAACGTTTGAAAGCCAATTTCTCGACCAGCCCGAAATAACGGTTCACGTCATAACCCACATCGGTCGCGAGAATATGAGCCGATTGATCGAACTGGAAACCGTTATATTGAGTGCCATAGTATTGCTGGTCGGAGCCGAGGTCCTTAAGGTAAGTATAACGCGCCAATAAATTCAGCTTGTCATTTTTAATGGGCCGATAGGCAAACCCCGTGCTGCATTCCACAAAGGTCGCAGGGTTGTTGCCCGGATCGTATTGCCGGGTATCTCCATAATTGAAATAGGAAAGGAAACCCCAATCTTCAGTAATCTGGTAACTCAGGGAATTGCGCGTAACGATCTGCCCTAGCTTCGGCGCGTCCTGATCGCGGCGCAATTCCCAATAAGTCCGCGCCCGGAGTTTCTTGCCGCTCGCGTAAGCCAGGTTCGCACCGACGGTATTGAAATCATTGGCGCGGGCAAGAGAATCCTGGGCCGCCTGATCGAGCAAACGCGTGCTGGAATTCTGCAAATGACGGCGTTCGTACTTGGCCCCGTAATCCCAATGGTCTCCCGCCTTCCCTTCATAACCCAGAATGTCCGCAAAGCCGTCGCTGCCTTGATACGAAGAATATTCGCGTTCGGAATACATGCGCGACTTTTCGGTGAGGGCGAATGAATTCCCAATGGCCGTCGCGAGCGTCTTGTCCCCGATCCCGCGATCGATGGAACGGATGTTCGCGTAGCTGCGGGCGCCGTTCCCATGCTGGCGCTCAAACCCAAAATAGGTGGAATCCCCAAGAGGACCGATCATCTCCTCCAGATAAGCAAAAAGATTATTCATGATCTCATAACGCACGCCGCCGCCAAACTGCTGGTCGTTCTTTCCGCTGATCGCAGCCTGAACCTTCACATAAGGAAGCAACCGCTCATTGATGTGATAGCCCAGTTTGCCTGTGACCCCGTTCTTGAAAGGAAGCTGGTTCGTGAGATCCGGCGTCAGGTTCCCGATATCTTCAACCGAATCCAGAT
>MHFU01000173.1:13479-15544 GCA_001804345.1 Omnitrophica bacterium RIFOXYB12_FULL_50_7 | reverse complement strand
GTTGCGTCCGCAACGGCGGCCTGCGTCTTTGGGCTTAAATGCGTGGTTTATATGGGCGCGGTGGATATGGAGCGCCAGGTCCTGAATGTTTATAAGATGAAATTGCTCGGTGCGGAAGTGCGGCCGGTTCATTCGGGATCGAAGACTCTCAAGGACGCGACGAACGAAGCAATCCGGGATTGGGTCACGAATGTTGAGGACACGCATTATCTTTTAGGTTCGGTCGTGGGGCCGCATCCATACCCCGAGATGGTCCGGGATTTTCAGGAAGTGATTGGAATGGAAACGCGGCGGCAGATCATGAAGGCCGCGGGGCGTCTTCCCAATTATCTCCTGGCCTGTGTCGGCGGTGGCAGTAATTCCATGGGATTCTTTCATCCGTTTCTTAAGGACCGGAATGTTCGTATCATCGGGATCGAAGCGGCCGGAAAAGGTGTTTCGACGCCACATCATGCGGCCTCCATCACGAAAGGAAGACCCGGCATTCTTCACGGTATGAAAAGTTATTTGCTACAGGACAAAAATGGCCAGGTCCAGCTTGCGCATTCGATCTCAGCAGGCCTCGATTATCCTTCGGTGGGACCGGAGCATTCGTATCTGAAGGATTCGGGCCGCGTGTCCTACCAGGCTGTCACGGATTCGGATGCGCTCAAGGGTTTTGACATGCTGACCAAACTCGAAGGGATCATGCCGGCGCTTGAACCCGCGCATGCGCTAGGCTATTTACCGAGGCTCATGCCCAAGACCCGGAGTTCAGATATCGTGATCGTCTGTCTCTCCGGTCGTGGCGATAAGGATATCCATACAGTGCAGAAATATCTTTAAAAGCAAAGAACCAAGACCCAAGATCCAAGAACCAAACACGCGACTGTTTTTTGAGTTTGGACCTTGGAAATTGTTTGGATCTTGGGATTTGGTTCTTGGAATTTAAAACTATGAAAAATCTACTGACCATAAAAATCAATGAGGCCAAAAGAAGCAAGAGGAAGCTTTTCTGCGTTTTCCTAACGCTGGGCTATCCCAGCATTGCCGCGACGGAGCGGCTCATTCTGTCTTCAGAAAAAGCCGGGGTGGATATCATCGAATTGGGTTTTCCATTTTCGGATCCTCTCGCGGATGGGCCGACGATCCAGTATTCTTCTGAGCAGGCGCTTAAAAAACATGTGACGATCCGGGATGCTTTTGCGTTGGTGCGTCGTCTCCGGCAAAAAGGCGTGAAGATCCCGATCCTGTTCTTCGGGTATTTTAATCCGGTCTATTCCTATGGCGGAGAGGCTTTTGCCCGGGATGCGAGAAGCGCGGGAATAGACGGTTTGATCATCCCGGATCTCCCGTCGGAAGAGGAGTCCGAGTTCCAGAGAGCGTGTCGGAAGCAAAAGCTTCATAGGGTACAGCTCGTGGCTCCAACCACCGCAGACAAAAGAGCGCAGATGCTTGTAGGGAAGTCGCAAGGTTTCATCTATTATGTCTCGCTTCGTGGCGTGACCGGCGCGCGAAAGGCGTTACCGAGTGATCTTGTGCCGCATCTAAAAAAGCTGAAAGGGATGACGAAGAAACCGGTTCTGGTGGGATTTGGCGTGTCGACGCCTGAGCAGGCCGTAGAGATCTCCCGGATCAGCGATGGTGTGATTGTCGGGAGCGCCGTGATCGAGCATTTGAAACGTGGAATTCCTGTCGCCGAGCGCTTTATTGAGCAGATGTCCCGCGCCATCCACAGCGTATGAGCGGCGCGCTACTGGGTTTTGATCTTGGGGAGAAAAGGATCGGGGTTGCGTTTGTGCCGGCCGGGACCACGATCGCGTTTCCGGTGAAAACGATCGAAGTAAGAGGACGCGAGCAGGTCCTGGCGCAGATCCAGAAATTGATCCTTGAGCATAAAGCGGAGAAAGTCGTGGTCGGGCTTCCCATAACGCTTAAGGGGGAAATGGGGATCGCGGCCGAGAAAAGGGCTCAGGAAGTCGAGTGGTATCAGTCGCGGCTTGCGGTGCCTGTCGTGATGTGGGACGAGCGACTTTCATCCAAAGAAGTCGAACGGATGCTGATCTCGGCCGATGTAAGCCGCGAA
>MHFU01000173.1:6200-13341 GCA_001804345.1 Omnitrophica bacterium RIFOXYB12_FULL_50_7 | reverse complement strand
CTACGAACCCAGGAAGATATCGGGGATCTCGCATTTTCTGGAGCATATGATGTTCAAGGGGACGCCGACGCGAAACACGCGTCAGATTAAGGAAGCGATCGAAGGTGTGGGCGGGGTTCTGAATGCGTTTACCGGCGAGGAGATGACCTGCTATTTTGCGAAGCTTCTGAAACATTATTATCCCCGGGCGCTCGACGTCCTTTCCGATATGGTGCTCCACTCCACCATCCCGGCGGATGAACTTGCCAAGGAAAGGACCGTGATCCTTGAAGAGATCAAGATGTACCGTGATGTTCCTTCCCATCATGTGCATGATCTGATGGGGGAGCTTCTGTGGCCGGACCAGCCGCTGGGCCGGACACTTGCCGGTTCGCCGGAAACAGTTTCCCGGATGACGCGCGCGGACATTCTGAAATACATGAAGGATTATTACCATAACAGCAATATCCTTGTTTCGGTTTCCGGAGATGTGGATCACGGCGATGTCCTGGCGCGCGTTGCCGATATTTATAAAACGCGTCAAGCGAAGAAGCCCGCCGCTTTTGTTCCGGCGAAAAGTGTTCAGACCCAGCCGCGCACGCACTATTATGAGAAGGCGACTGAGCAAACGCATCTGGTGATCGGGCTTCACGCGCTTCCGCGTACGCATCCGGATCGCTACAAACTGGGGCTTTTGCATGTGATTTTGGGCGCGAACATGTCGAGCCGTCTTTTTGAAGAGGTTCGTGAAAAGCGGGGTCTTGCTTATGAGATCAAGTCCGGTATTTCGGGCTATCAGGATACCGGGTCTTTTACGGTGTCGGCCGGGGTCGAAACGAAAAAGACCGTGCGAGCCGTTGCGGTGATCCTGAAGGAACTTGCGAAAGTGCGGAAAAGTTTCGTGAAACCGGACGAGCTCCGTCGCGCGAAAGATTATTTCATGAGCCAGGTCTCCATGGGTGTTGAAGACACGCTGGATCATTTGCTTTGGGCGGGGGAAAAGGCTCTTTGCTCCGGGGAGTTGCCGGACAAAGCAGAGATCCATCGGGAGATCGAAACGACGACGGTGGAGGATATCCAGCGGGTTGCGCAAGGAATCTTCCGGACCGGGAATTTGAGCCTATCGCTAATAGGTCCGGTGCCTGAAAAAATGCAACGCGCGATCACACAAAATCTTGTTATCGAAGGAAGTTAATAAAAAGTACGTTGATCGTTGAGTTCGATTGATAATCGTCAAAGCCGTACTTCCCCCTTTTACAAAGGGGGATTGAGGGGGATTTTTGAAATCTCCCTGCCTGGCCGGCAGGCAGGCAGGCCCGCACCTCTCTTTGCGAAAGAGGGGGAGTTCTTGCCTGAATTTATCGAACGGCGTACCAGGAGAACACCGTGAAGAAAATAATGATCGCACCGAGTTTGCTTTCTGCGGACTTCAGCCGGTTGGCTGAGGAAGTCCGGGATGTCGAAAAAGCAGGATGCGATGCGCTTCATATCGATGTCATGGACGGGCATTTTGTGCCGAATCTTACAATTGGATCGCTTGTGGTGAGTGCGATTCGCAAAATCACGAAGCTGCCGCTCGATGTGCATTTGATGATCGATGCGCCGTCCCGTTATATTGCGGAGTTCCGCAAGGCCGGTGCCGACTGGATCACGATCCATGTCGAGGCGGAAAAAGATGTCCGTGGCGCGCTTCAAATGGTCAGAGCCTCAGGCGCCAAGGCCGGCATTTCGCTTCGTCCGAAGACCTCCGTGGAAATGATCCTTCCGTATCTTCCGGAGCTGGATCTTGTTCTTGTCATGTCGGTCGAGCCGGGATTCGGAGGGCAGTCGTTCATGCCGGACATGATGGAAAAGGTCAAAATGCTGCGTCCGAAGTTTCAGGGGCTTATTTCCGTGGATGGCGGCATTGGCGCCGGGAATGCGTCGCAGGCGCTTGCGGCCGGTGCGGATATCCTGGTGGCGGGGAGCGCTGTCTTTGGAAAAGCTGACCGAGCAAAAGCTATCCAAGAATTCCGAGAGATTTTCAAGAAATTCTGATGATTCCTTCCAAGATCCGCAATTTTTCAATTATCGCGCATATTGACCATGGTAAGTCCACGCTTGCGGACCGTCTGCTCTTGCACACGGGCGCTATCAGTAAACGCGAGTTCCGTGACCAGATCCTGGATGATATGGAGCTGGAGCGTGAGCGCGGTATTACAATCAAAGCCCGTGCTGTGCGTATCCATTACAAGGACCACTGGCTTAATCTGATCGATACGCCGGGCCATATCGATTTTACTTATGAAGTCTCCAAAAGTCTTGCGGCTTGCGAGGGGGTTTTGCTTCTCGTGGATGCCGGCCAGGGGATTCAGGCGCAGACCGTGACGAATCTTTATCTGGCCATGGAGCGCAATCTCAAGATCATCCCGATTGTGACGAAGATCGATCTTCCGACCGCGGAGCCGGAACGGGTCAAAAAGGAGATCATCGATTTTTTGGGCGTGGATGAAAAGGAGATCATTTTTTCCAGCGCGAAGACCGGGGAAGGTACCGAGGAGATCCTGACGGCTATTCTTTCAAAGATCCCGCCGCCGCAAGGGGATCTTGAGAAACCTTTACGAGCGCTCATTTTTGATTCCAAATTTGACAGCTATCAGGGGGTGGTGGCCTACTTTCGTATCTTTGACGGAAAGCTCCGAACGCACGATCAGGTCCTGATGATGCAGACCGGACACCAGCACGAGGTCGATCAGATCGGTATTTTTAATCCGAATCCGGAGGCTGTCGAAGAGCTCGGGGCCGGGGCAGTCGGTTATGTGAACGCGAATATCAAGGACATCGCGGATGTGAAGATCGGGGATACGATGACGCTTGCGCTTAATCCCGCCACGGAGCCGTTGCCGGGTTATCAGGATGTGAAGCCCATGGTCTTCTGCGGTCTCTATCCGATCCAGGCTAATGATTTCGCGCTCTTGAGGGACGCGCTTGCGAAACTCCGGCTCAATGATTCCTCTTTTGTTTATGAGCCGGAATCCTCGGCATCGCTCGGGCACGGGTATCGCTGTGGGTTTCTCGGACTTTTACATATGGATATCATCAAGGAACGCCTCGAACGTGAATTTAATCTCCAGCTCATTATCACCGCGCCGAATGTCCGGTATAAAGTGCTTACAACCAAAGGGGAGATCCTCGAGATCGAGAATCCCACGAATTTGCCACCGGTGCAGCAAATCGAGATCATCGAGGAACCGTATATCCGGGCGCACGTGATGATTCCTTCCACCGCGCTTGGAGTGATTATGCAGCTTTGCCAGGACCGTCGAGGGACCTATAAGAGCACGGAATATCTCGACGCGACGCGCGCGGTGCTGACCTATGAGATCCCATTTTCCGAGGTCGTCATGGATTTTTATGATAAGATCAAGTCCCTGACGGCCGGCTACGGGTCGCTTAACTATGAGTTTATCGGGCATAAACCCTCGGACCTAGTCAAGATGGATATCCTCATTAACGGGGAGCCGGTCGACGCGCTTGCGATCATCACTTGGAAAGAAAAGGCTTATCCTCGTGGCAAGGCGCTTGTGGAAAAGCTCAAGGAAGTGATCCCCCGGCAGATGTTTGAGGTTGTGATCCAGGCGGCGATCGGGGCGAAGGTGATCGCTCGCGATTCCATCGCCGCGATCAAAAAAAACGTGACGGCCAAATGTTACGGTGGCGACATCACGCGTAAGCGCAAACTCTGGGAGAAACAAAAGGAAGGGAAGAAACGTATGAAAAAGATTGGCAAAGTCGATCTTCCGCAAGAAGCTTTTATTAGCATTTTGAAGGTGGAATAATATGGAATTTAATCTTATTCAACTCATTCGAAAATATCTCTGGCTTCTGCCGGTGGTGCTGGTGTTGGCCTACATTTACAGAGCCAAGCTCGCTTGCGAGTGGCGATTTGCTCGGGCCGAGCCTCGGCGGTGGCTCTTCGAGAAATGGAAGAACTGGGGCGAGCCGCTTCTGATTGCGGCGGTGCTAGCCATTTTCATCCGTACGTTCATTTTTGGGCCGTACAAGATCCCGACCGGCTCCATGAAACCGACCTTTATGGAGGAAGACAAGATCTTCGTCGACAAGTTGAGCTATCGTTTTCACTCACCCGAGCGCGGGGATATCATCGTGTTTAAGTATCCTCTTGACCGAAAAAAAGATTTTGTCAAACGGCTCGCGGGACTTCCCGGGGAATCTCTCGAGATCCGCAAAGGAGTATTGCTCGTAAACGGGAAGTCGATGACGGAGCCGCCGTTTTCCAAGAACACCTATTACAATGTTGAGGACTGGAAGTTTGGCAAGTCCGGCCAGGTGATTCGTGTGCCGGAAGGGCATTATTTTGCGTTGGGGGACAATTCCGCCCACTCGGCCGACAGCCGTCAGTGGGGATTTGTCCCGAAAAAAGATTTGGTGGGGAAAGCCTTCATGATCTGGTGGCCGCCTAAAAGAATTAGGATAGCAAAGTAGGCGAGCCTTGCCTGGTCCTCTCATAAAGATTTATTGTAACCGTTCTGGTACCCGACCCTGTACACACCGGTATGGCGCACCATACCTGAATTTAAATTAAATCTTCCGCGTGATTTGCCGTAAATACACCCACGGAGGATTTACCCATGCAAACGGAATTATTCGATCTGCCATCGCCCCGGACTCTTTCAGAGGATTCGACGGTCTCAAAAGCTTCTTTTCTTGAAAAGACCTTTATCACGTTGCGTCTCGACCAGGCGATCGGATTGGCGCTCGTCCTGCTCGTCTTCCTTGTGCTGGCCTTTTCTTGGGGAGTTGAAAAAGGGAAGAAGTCTTCGCGCGAAAGCCAAGTGATCCGCTCGGTTTCTTCCGAGGTCCTTTCTTCGGAAACCTCTCAAGCTGTCGTCGCTTCGGTCGCGAAGACTTCTTCGGCGGCCATGATCGATGAAGTTGTTTCCAAGGAAGCTCCGAACATGGTCGTGGAGCTGCCTAAGCCTGTGGCCAAGGTTATGAAACCTGAAGGAAAATATACGATCCAGCATGTGACCTATATCACCCAGTCTGCGGCGGATCGTGAGATACAAAAACTCGCCCAGAGGGGGTACAGTTCTTTTGTGATCCCGAGCGGCAAGCACCTGCAGGTCTGTATTGCAGCATTCCAGTCGCGCCAGGATGCGTCACTCGTCCTCAAACAGCTGAGGGCCCAGGGACTTGTGTCAGGCGATGCCTATGTTCGGCCGATGGTGCGCTGATCACGCCGGGTGCGTGTTTTAACTGCTCCAAAATCAGATCCCCCCAAACTTTTCAGCGTCCCTTGTTGCGCATTCTTTTCTTGAATGGTTGACAAGGACAGTCCTGACTATTGTTTTCTTTTTCCGAAGGGTAGTCAGGACAGCCCCAATCTCAGCTTCGCTTCGATTGATTGGGATTGGGACTGCCCCAATTTCAGATGCTCTGAAATTGATAAGAATTGGGACTATCCTTGTCTTGCATTCTTTTCATAAATGGTCGACAAGGATTGCCCCAATTTCAGATACTCTGAAATTGATAAGAATTGGGACTATCCTTGTCTTGCATTCTTTTCATAAATGGTCGACAAGGATTGCCCCAATTTCAGATGCTCTGAAATTGATAAGAATTGGGACTAGCCAATTTCCTTTCGCATCGGTATAATGCACACCTCCAACAGCATAACTGTTCGGATTGATCCAAATGCACAAACAAAGGAGTTTAGTGTCTTATGTCCCAACATCCTAGTCTGCGTTCTGACAGTGTCGGAGCCAAACATCGAAATGTTTTTAAACGTCTGGAACGCGTCAAGAAGCTCCAAGAGATGGGCAAATGGAATGACCGTGGAACGGCCTACAATCTTCCGAAAGTGAAGTCCCTTAAGGTCAAGATGAAGAAGGTTAAAGAGGCTAAGGCTGGAGCCGCCGAAGGCGCCGCAGCTCCCGGAGCTGCAACAGCACCCGTGGGTGCCGCGAAGCCCGTCGCAGGCAAAGCTGCTGGAAAACCAGCCGGCGATACCAAAAAAGCTTAACGGAGTCAAACAAATACTTTTATGATCACGATCCGAAGATCCATGAAAGATGATGATGCCGCAGTGGTCGATCTCATCAGCAGCATTATGGATAGCGAGTTCCATGACGCCAAACACGCCTATCCTACCGAGGATGTTGAATGCATTGAAAAAGCCTACGGTGGGATCGGTGAGGCGTTCTTTGTGGCGATGGATAATAAATCACACAAGGTGGTCGGGACCGTTGCGATCAAAAAAGAGGACGGCCGGGTCGCGTTGCTCCGTCGTTTGTTTGTCGCAACCACGCATCGAAAACTGAAGATCGGTAAGCGGCTGATTGATCGTGCGCTGGACTTTTGCCGCGAGACGGGTTATGAAGAGGTTGTTTTTAAGACCACTTCCAAGATGTCGGGGGCGATCGATCTTTGTCGCAAGAACGGTTTTGTTCAGCGCGCGCATATTGTTCTGGGTCCCATTGAACTTATCAAGTTGTCGCTGTGTCTTCGCGAAGATGTCCATGCCAAAAAGGGGAGAGCCTAGCATGGGGTTTTTCACCAAGAAGAAAAATACCGACGCCCCCTCCTCGGTACTTTCTGAATCCGAAATCCAAAAAAGACTTTATGGCGAGTTTTCTGACGGGGCCACTCAGGGCGTGCGTGGGAATCGGGAACACTTCAAGGAGCCAGCATCGGCGCCGTTGCTCTCAAAGGAGTCTTTTCTAGAGAAAGATTCGTCTATCGATCTTTTTAGCGTACAAAGAGACGTATTGTCCGAGTCGAGCCTGTCTCCGCGTCAGGTTTCTCCGGAACAAAAGCCGGCCGATCACGCGTCGCGCTATGTTTCGCTGCACGATTTTGAAAAAAAAATTGTTTCTTCTGCTTCAGCATCCTCCCATTCGGGTTTCCCCTCCCGTTTTCCTTACAATCGTTCCCGGGGAAATAAGTCGGTCTCGTTTTTGGATCTATGGACGGGGTTTTCTGAAAAAGCGGGCGAGCTGTCCAAGTTTTTTTTAGACCCAAAACAGGTGGCCTTCCGTCGTGTTTTTTATTGGGGAGCGGCAGTCCTTGTTGTTTTTCTTCTTTTTTGGGGAGTGAACGCGCTTAATTCTCAACGGGAAGAGGCGATGCGCAATCGGTATAAGATCCCCGGAGAAGTGGT
>MHFU01000173.1:0-6173 GCA_001804345.1 Omnitrophica bacterium RIFOXYB12_FULL_50_7 | reverse complement strand
GTCGGTTGTTCCGGCTAAGCCCGTGGCTGAGCGTCCCGTGGTCATCACTCCCGCTCCTGTCAGACCCAAAAAAGTGCATGCTTCCGAGGGGAGTGCCGCGGCTACGACTGCGGTTCCGGGGAGTGGATCTTATGTGATCCAGGTCGTCACCTATCCGACCAAACAGGATGCGGATCAGGTTGTGGAAACTTTTAGGATCGCAGGTCTGCGTGCTTTTGTTAGAGAGAATACAAGGCCTAGCGGGCGACTTTTTTATCTGGTTCTTCTCGGAGGGTTCCGTACCGAGGCTGAAGCCCAGGCTCAACTTTTGAAATTCCGCGCCAAAGAAGTTGCGCGTCCCTTTCAGGATGCTTTTGTGAAATCGAGCCGATCATGAATTCTCTCTGGGATGGTTTTAATAAAAGAAAATTTCCAAGGCTCCATCTGACCTGTGAGGTGTCGATTCTGCCAGCGGGCAAACGGAAGGCTTTTATCGCAAGCACTGAAGATGTCGGGATGGGAGGTGTTTCGGTCATGCTCCCGGAGCCTTTGGTGCGGTTCGACCGTTGCAAGATCAGTTTGGAACTTAAGGATGGCGAGCCCCCAATCCACTGTACCGGGCGTAGCGTTTGGGTGATCCCGAGTCAGGATCAGAAGTCTTCCAAGAAGAATTTTGACACAGGCCTTGAGTTTCTGGATATGGACGAATTTTCCCGCAAGCGTTTGAAAGCTTTCATCACTCCACCCGCAAAGAACTCTTAGCCGGTTTTCGACCAATGGCTCAACTCTCCTCCTTCGATATTGTTTCTCAGATCGACCTTCAAGAAGTCGACAATGCTGTCAACCAGGCGAAGAAAGAGCTTCAGACCCGTTTTGATTTCAAGGGAAGTAAAAGCTCTGTGGAATTCCTCAAGGATGAGAAAGAGAAAAAAATCCGTCTTATTGCGGATGATGATATGAAGTTACGGAATCTTCAGGATATTCTCAAAACGAGGATGGCCAGCCGTAAAATTTCTCAAAAGGCTCTTGAGTTTAAAACTCCGGAGAAGGCCTTTGACGGCTGTCTTCGGCAGGAAGTGACTCTTATGCAGGGGATTCTTCAAGAGAAGGCCAAGGAGATTGTGAAGATCATCAAGGATCTTCCAGTGAAGGTTCAGGCGGCCATTCAAGGGGACGAGATTCGGGTTTCCTCCAAAAGCAAAGATGATCTTCAGTCCGTGATGCAGCATCTTCGGACTGCATCTCTGACTCTACCGATCCAGTTCGTAAACTTTCGATAACCCCTTTATTTATAGATGGTTACGTCATTTCAATTTGTTGTTTTCTAGCTTTGGCAACACGTGGAACCCAAAGATTCAAAGGATGTTTTTTCTTCAAAAAACAGCTTCTTGCCCTTGTAAAATCCAAACCCATGTGTTAGCTTTTCCAACGTTGGCGGTGTTTATAATTAATTAAACGCATGGAAAAGTCGATACTTAACCAACGGAATGTCAGGCTTTTTCCGGTAATTGCGAATGCGAAAAAAAGTAAAGGAGGAAGCGATGGAAAATGATAAGCGCAAGTTCAAGCGCTTTGACGCGTACATGAGCGTGAAGTTCACAGGAACCGACTCGACGGCCGTGAAAGGGATCGGGCTGAGCCGAGATCTTTGTCGCGAAGGTCTGAAGATCAATTCAGAAAAGTCGCTTCAGGAAGGAACTTCGTTGGATCTGGAGATCACGATCCCAGATGATCCGAAGCCCATTTTCAGCTCGGGGTTAGTCATGTGGTCGAGGCCTTCCGAGGGAACGGATCAAGGCTATGACCAGGGAGTTCGGTTGATGAACATGGATCCGGTTGATAAATTCCGTGTGTTGGATTATGCGTACAATCACTGGCTTGAGACTAAGGTCAATGACTACGCGGATCCGGAAAACGTTCAGGAGTGGTAGGACAGGACTCTTTAGGGCTTTTCTTCTTGGCTTTCTTTGTGACCCTCTGTTATTTGACGCTTTTTCATTTTTGTTGGTATCTTGCGGTTTAAAAATTCTTCAGTTTAAAGGGGCGCCTTCGGCGCCCCTTGTTGCTTTCCTTGCCTGAGAATTCATTTCAAAAAATGTCTACAAAGATTGCCCCCATCCCGCCTTTGTGGCGGCGGGATGGTAAGTATTGGAACTATAAGGTGAATAGTCTTTCCTGCCGATACTCAAGTCATGATGAATTTTTTCTCTTTTTGGAAAAATGGAAAACCGGAGGTGAAGGAGGGGTATTTAGCGGAACCGACCTCTCTTCTTTCTTCTCTGGCGCCGGATGAGCAAGCTCTGATCGAGCAGAATGCCCGATTGGTAGGGTTTAAACGCGGCGACATTGTTTACGAAAAGGGAACGGTTCCGGACGCCTTTTATATCATTATTTCAGGACGTTTCCGTCTTTTTACACGTGCCCGCGACCCGGAAAAGGAATCCACCCTTCTTTTTTTCTATCGCGGAGAACATTTTGGTGAGACTGCCCTTTTGACCGGTGGTGTTCACAGCGCATCGGTGGAGGCAAAAACCGATGCTATGGCGCTTAAGATCAGCGCCGAGAGTTTTCAGAAGCTCCTTCGGGAGATTCCGGCTCTGGCGCTCCATCTTAGCCGCTCACTGGGGCGGCATCTGACACGCGAAGACCTGGGCTATAGTCATCACAGGCGTGAAGTTCGTATTGCTGCTTTTTATTTTTCGGCTTCCACCGAGGGGATGGCGTGCTTCCTTGTTGATTTCATTAAAACTTTACGGCGCGAGACACAAAGCAAGGTATTGATTCTGGATCTTTCTGGAAAATTAAAGAATCTTCTTCCGGCCGAGTTCCGCCGGGGAGATGCTTCCGGGTTCGATTTTAAAACAATGGACCCTTCCAATGAATCATCGATCCAAAAGTTTATCCTGGGACATGAAACCAGCTTTGATCTTTTGTTTTGTGCGGCGAATGCGGCGTTGGATGAAGATGAAAAAAAATTCACGGCGCTCCTGACCCATTTGACCTACCGTTATGACTATCTCGTGCTCTGCCTCCCGGATCGTAATACCCCGGTTGTTGTCAAAGCCCTTAATTACTCGGACCGAGTTTATCTCTGGGCGGAGAAAAAAACGGACGTCTTTACATTTGCTTCAAGAAAAGCAGGAGAGCTTTGTCAGGATTTCGGATTTAGCAAGAACGAGATCAAGATCATTATGCCCTCCCAGGAAGGGAAGGCTTTTTCTGCGGACGGTCCGGTCGCGGAGATACAGCTTTTTTCCACGCTCCCATCGCTTCAATACCAACGTTTTCAGTATGAAAAGACCATGACTTTTCTGGCCAAGGAATGGTCGGAACGGTTGGTGGGGTTAGTGCTGGGTAGCGGTGCCGCGTATGGTCTTTCACATATTGGGGTGCTTCGGGTCCTGGAGCAGGAGAAGATCCCTGTGGATGTTCTCGCGGGTTCCAGCATCGGAGCTCTTTTTGGCGCGCTTTGGGCTGCGGGTTATGATTCGCATGAGATAGAAAAGGTTGCAAAATCCCTGGGCAGTAAGAAAAGTGCGTTCTTTAACCTGCTGGGTTTCCGGGATATTTCAGCGATCCATCGCGGATTTTTTAAAGGGAATCAGATCACAAAGTTCCTGTCCTCGTATTTGAAAGATATGACGTTTCTGGATCTCAAGATTCCGGTTAAGATGGTGGCCACGGACCTTTTGACCGCGGAAGAAGTGGTACTAGACTCCGGGAATGTGCTGAACGCGGTCCGTGCGTCTATCTCGGTCCCGGGTTTTCTGCGTCCTTATCCTTACAAGGGAAGCTATCTGATCGATGGCGGGGTTGTGGACCCGTTGCCGGTGAAGATCCTTGCAGATATGGGCGTTCGCAAGATTATCGCGGTCAATGTCCTGCCGTCTCCCAAGGATCTGATCGAGCGCAATGAATTGCGGCGTAAGGCCTTTCACCAGGGGTTTCAGCAGCGGGGCTATTGGCAGCGGATCGCGATGAAAACCCTGGATCGCGTTCAGAGGCGCTACACATCCAATATCTTTAACGTATTGATGAACTCCATCATGTTTACCGAATTTGAGGTCGCGCGCATGGAAGGAAGTGAAGCCGATATTTTTATTCACGCCGCCGTTTCCGACGCCCACTGGATCGAATTTTTTTCCGCGGACAAGTTCATCGATGAAGGTGTGAAGAAGACTCGTGAACAGCTGGCGGATATACGCCAGCTTCTGTTAGAGTAAACCCCCAGAACATGTGGCTCGTGTCATTGCCTTGATGGCAGGTATTCCGCAGTTGGTATCAGCCTTTACCGTTAACAGGAATTGCGCTTCAGGGATGCAGGCATTGTGAGTGCGGCCCGGAAGGCGCTTCAGAAGGCGAAGCTTGCTGTGAAAGATATCAAGTTGGCGAAGATCAATGAGGTTTTTTGCGGTAGGGTGCCTTGCCGTGGCAAGGCTGCTCGAGCTCGATAACGAAATAATTAACGTGAATGGGGGCGCGATCGCTTTGGGGCATTCGGTGGGAGCGACGGGAGTGAGGATTGTTGTGACCTTGCTTCACGAAATGAAAAGACGGGGTGCTTCGTTAGGGCTCGCGAGTTTGTGCGTGGTGGGCGAGCAAGGTGGCACGCTGATCCTTGAGCAGAAATAAACCTGGAACCCTACTCAAGAAAAACAAGATTTTTTCGATAACGTTTTAAGCTGTAATGGCGTACGATAAAGATAACAAATGGATTTGGGATTTTCATGAAAGGAAAATGGCTTTATGCGTAAGCTAAGTCTGGGGGTCGCATTGCTGTTCCTTCTTCAACTCGGGGCCTCCGCTCCCCAAAGTTCGGTTGATCCCAAGCGATCCTCGTCGACCTCCCAAGGACCTAAGACGAAAAGATCCTTGTCGGCGATGGCGACCCCCCAGGCCGTTGGGGATCAGATTGTTAAATTTTTCGGCCGCAAAACAGGCAAGGAATTGATGGCTGAAAAGGCCGGAAAAGTGGTCGGTGCGAAGGCTGCAGCCCCGCAAACTTTTTCAGGAAAACCGTCTGTTCTGCCAGCGAAAGTTACGCCCGTGAAACCAGGTTATGTTCCTCCTTCGCCGACGCCGCGCGCTTCGGTGTCCCAGATCCGTCAGGAGATCCAGAAGATATTCGAGCTGAATAAGAAGATCAAGAATGTGCAAAGCGGACGTTCCGTGCAGCTTCAACGCGTTCAGGAGCAGGCGCGCATCCATCAAAAGATCCTTGAGAATCTAGAAGCTTCTCAGAAACAGGAGGATGGTCAAAAGGCTTCCGCGAAGAATGTCCTTTTAGCGCAAGAAAAATTACGTATTATTCATGAAGAAACCCAGCGTAATACTCAAGCGATTGATGACCTTAAGGAAGTGCCTGCCGGGACGGTTTCCAAAACCGCCGAACAAGTCAAGACCGCTGCTTCCTGAGAAAAGGCCCATGGCCCAGAAGCGTTCCGGATTTCCGACCGATTGCGTTGAAGAAAATGGTAATCTGATCCAGGTCTTCCTGAACCGCGCCCGTTTCTTCGGATCCAAGAAAGCCCTTTTTTATAAGGTCCAAGGCGAATACACAGGCTCTTACAGTTGGCAGGATTGGATGAAGATCGTCCGGGAAACGGCGATGGCTCTTCATTCGCTCGGTATTCGTAAAGGCGACCATGTGGGGATACTTTCGGAGAATGGTCCTGAATGGACTTTCGCCGATCTCGGGATTTTGAGCCTTGGTGCTGTGACCGTGCCAATCTATCCTACCGCGTCTCTGGAGGACATCCGCTTTATCATCAATCACGCCGATCTCAAGGTTCTTTTCGTTTCTACGGAAGAACAATATCGCAAGATCGAAGGATTTAGATCAAAGTTTCTTCCTGCGGGCGTTATTCTTTTCACTCCGGGGAGTCTTGGCAATGTTTCGGATCTTAAAACATTCCTGGAAATAGGGCACTGCCATGATCTGAATCACCGTGACCTCTATGAGCAATGTGTTAAAAGCGTCGGGCCGGATGATCTTGCGACTATTATTTATACCTCCGGGACGACGGGTGCACCCAAGGGCGTGATGCTAACGCACCGGAATTTTATCGCTAATTATCAGGGCTCCTTCCAGCGCATTCAAATCGATGATCGAGATTCGGTCCTGTCGTTTCTTCCACTCAGCCATGTTTTTGAACGTTTGGGAGGCTACTACTACCACGCGGCTTATGGAGTTT
>MHFU01000172.1:9820-13513 GCA_001804345.1 Omnitrophica bacterium RIFOXYB12_FULL_50_7 | reverse complement strand
TCAGGAAGAATCGTAGCGATATCGGTCAGCCTAAAAAAAAGGACAAGGAAAACGAATGTGCCTTGCGCGCGACTCATGAAAGGATCAGGCATCGATGGGGACGCCCACGCAGGCCCCGGTCTCCGTCAAGTTAGCCTGATGGGACTAGCGAGCATCCAGAAAATGGCGGACCTTGGTCTCAGTGTCGGTCCCGGTGATTTTGCGGAGAATATCATAACGGAGGGGATTGATTTGCTAAGCCTAGGAGTCGGAAGTCGTTTGAAGTTGGGGCGGGAAGCGGTGGTTGAGATCACCCAGATCGGAAAAGTTTGTCACCAGCCCTGCGCAATTTATTATCAAGCCGGGACCTGTATTTTTCCGACCGAGGGGATCTTCGGCGGTGTTATGCGGGGGGGTGAAATTAAAGTGGGCGATACTATTGAAGTGTTTGTTCCGTCATCTTTCCCTTTGAAGGAGGAACCTTTGGTAAACTTGTTTCCTGTGAACCCATAAACATGATTTCCGTTCAACAGGCTCAGCGCATTGTTTTAAAGTATGCGAAACCCCGCCATCCTCGGAAGATGTCCCTTGGGGACGTCTTGGGTCTCGTTTTAGCAAAGGACATTTCGGCCGCTACGGAACTTCCTTCCTTTACCAATTCCGCGATGGACGGTTATGCTTTGCGTTTTTCGGATACGAAGAGCGCCTCGACTGGTTTTCCGATTTCGTTCCGGATCGCGGAATATCTGCCTGCGGGAAAGATCCCTTCCAAAAAGATCACCGCAGGTACTTGCGCGCAAATTATGACGGGTGCTCTGTTGCCTCAGGGGGCCGATGCAGTCATTGCAGTTGAAGAAACCGAAAAGAAAGGCAATCGGGTTATCGTGAGGGCGCCGATCCCTTGCAGTGCCAACATCCGATATCGCGGTGAAGACGTGAAGAGAGGGAAGATCCTTGCTAAAGGGACCGTGATACGTCCGCAAGAAATAGCGATTTTGGCAGCATTGGGGTGCGACCGTATTTCTGTATGCAGTCGGCCGACCGTGGCGATTCTTTCCACGGGGAATGAACTTATCTCCCATTCAGAAAGACTCTCGATCGGGAAAGTCCGGGATTCCAACTCTTGGGTGTTGGAGGCCCTTTTAAGAATGGAAGGTGTGTGTCCGAAGCGGCTCGGCATTGCGAAAGATACCCGTCAGGACCTCCGGAAAAAGATTCGGGAAGGATTGCGTTCCGATATTCTGCTGGTCGCGGGCGGGGTTTCGGTGGGGACTCATGACCTGGTGAAATCTGTTTTTAAAGAACTTGGGATCCGACAGCTTTTTTGGAAAGTGAAGATGAAACCCGGAAAACCGGTTTTTATGGGGAACAAAGGCAAGACGCTTGTTTTTGGCCTTCCGGGAAATCCGGCTTCAGGTTTTGTCGCTTTTGAGGTTTTTGTTCGCCCTGCAATTCACGGGATGGCAGGCCGGTCTGATATTTTTCCGGTCTATCGCACGGCCGTCGCAGTCCATCCATTAAAGCATCGCAAAGGTAAAGTGGATTTTCTTCGGGGTATTGTCACAAAGAACAAAGGCGGTTTGCTTGTTCGATCCGCCGGCCGTCAAGGATCCCATTGTTTTAAATCTCTCTGCCAAGCCAATGCTCTGATCCGCTTGCCGGAAAACATCTTGCGGGCGGCTCGAGGGGACAAAGTTGAAGTGCTTTTGCTATGGGGAGGATCCTTTTGAGCTGGGCTGATGTTATCCTCATTGGGTTTCTAATTTTTTTAGTTGCGGGAGTCTATTCTTCGGTGGGGCTAGGGGGTGCATCAGGTTATTTGGCGATCCTTTCGCTTTTTTCGATTCCGCACGATGTCATGGCTACGAGCGCTCTTTGCTTGAATTTGCTAGTGGCAGGCATGGCGTTTTGGAATTTTCGCAAAAAAGACTTTTTCTCTTGGCGTTTGACATGGCCTTTTATGGTGACTTCGATCCCCGCGGCCTATTTGGGAGGCCTTTGCAAGAGCTCCTTTCGGGTCTATTCGCTGCTTTTGGGCATGGTATTGATCGCTGCGGTGTTCCGCTTGATGATGGATCGTCGGGATGAAAATCAGCCCTTAAATGTGAAAATCCCGTCCTTGGAAGTCGCTTTTCCGGTGGGGATCGCCATTGGATTTTTAGCCGGGATGGTCGGTATCGGCGGGGGCATATTATTGGGACCGCTCGCTTTGTTGTGGCGATGGGGGAGTGCTAAACAAATTGCCGCAACGACCGCGCTGATCATTCTCGCGAATTCCATGGCGGGATTATTAGGACGCTTTACCGGGGGGAATTTCAGGATTTCATCACTGCATCTTTTCATCTTTATGATTATGGCGGCGTTTTTTGGGGGGCTTCTCGGATCCCGGCTTGGCGCTAATTTTTTCTCAAATCGCTGGCTCAAGCGGATCCTTTCGGTTATTTTAGCGTTGGTCGCGATCAAATTATTTTATACTTCCGGCAGCGGGATTAGATAAAGAGGGTGGCATGGAGCTTGAATGCAGTCATCAAGGAAGCATGAAGAAAATTCACAATCTGACCGCCATTGTTCTGGCCGGCGGGAAAAGTTCACGCATGCGGCAGAATAAGGCACTGCTTGATTGGCACGGCAAGCCTTTGATCCGGCATGTGATCGACCAGTTACGGCCAATTACGAAGAGCGTGATCCTGGTGGCCAAAAAACCGGATGATTTCGGTTTTCTCGATATTCCTTGTTTTAAGGATCTTAACCCCGCTTCGTCTCCCGCGGTCGGGATCCTGACCGGCCTTTTTCACAGTTCTACGGAGTTCAATTTTATTTTGGGTTGTGATGCGCCCTTTCTAAATGTCGGTACCGTTAAGCGACTCTATGATGCGCGGGAGGATTATGATGCTGTTGTTCCGACCTCCGGCCATGGGATCGAACCCCTTTTCGGTTTCTATCGCAAACGGTGTCTGGCTGTTTTTGAGGAACATCTTCAACGTGGTGTTTTAGCCGTTCGGCAGATCCTGAAAAATCTGAAAATCAAAGTACTCCCGACCGATTCATGGACCCAGGAAGAAAAGATGTCTTTTTTTAACATGAATACACTTGTTGAATATGATTCGGCAAAGTGGTTTCTTTAAACGCTCAAAAAAATCTTTAAAACATTTTTGAGGGCATAATAAACTTCGGTCAGTCTAGCCAGGGTTCTGTGAAAAAGATGACAGCACTTCAATTTTGCTTGTATATGCTACATCCCAAATGCGCGGCATCTTACGTTTTTAAAACGCCATACCAACAGGCCTCTCAAGGAAAATGGATATGGATCAAAATAAAATCAATCAACTTTCCAATATCTTGAAGCGTTTGAACGCAGGGGAGAATCCGCAACGGGTAAAAAAAGAAACTCAGGAATTTCTCGCTTCCGTTGGTCCCGAAGAACTGGCCGCTGCCGAGCAACAACTCGTGGAAGCAGGCCTCGCTCCAGAAGACCTCCGGCATTTATGTTCTGCCCATATGGAGATGATGGGAGGGGAGCTTGCGGCGATGAAGGCGAAACTTCCGCAGGGGCATATGATCCATACGTTTGTAATCGAGCATGAGATCATCCTTGAGTTCTTGAGCGCGCTTGAGGCTTTGAATCAAACAGTCCAGAAGAGTGCGGAACGCGATGCAGTTCAATCAACGCTCGGGGAACTCAATGGCCTTGTGGACAATTTGATTGGCGCGGAG
>MHFU01000172.1:937-9812 GCA_001804345.1 Omnitrophica bacterium RIFOXYB12_FULL_50_7 | reverse complement strand
CAAACGCGAGGAAGATGTGCTTTTCCCGGAGGTGGAGGCAAGGGGTCTTTCGGGTCCGCCCCGCATCATGCGTATGGAACATATCGACTTGAGACACCGCAAGCGCGAGCTCAAGGATATTTTGGGAATTGCCGCACAAATAGATTTTGTGAGTTTTCGTAAAAAACTGGATGCGGCATCCAAACTATTGGTTCTGACCTTAAGGGACCATATTTTTAAGGAAAACAATATCCTCTATCCTGCTGCGATTCAGATCATTCCGGAGCCTGAGGTGTGGAAGCGCATGAAAATTGAATGCGACAAGATCGGCTATTGCGCATTCACGCCAAAGGTTGGCTAAGGAGAACCGGTTTTAAAATTCGCCAAGCGGCGAGATCTTTTGGAACTCATGTCGGAATTGCAGTGCACTAATGTCGTAATTTCACTGCCAAGTGACATTCGAAGTAGCTTCTCTTTTAGTCAGTAAAAAAATAGATACAACCTTTGCTTGTAGCATTAACTCAAAATTCCACCGCAAAATATTTATTCAATTTAAATGACTCCCCGATAGTGATCGGATAAAATCCTTGCGGTTTTTTAAAAAACGAATAGATTTTATTATGAGTTAAAAATAGTATTATAAAAATCTTTTGGACTATTGACTTTGGATGCTTGGAATGGACACCCTAAAGACACCAAATTTTCAAAAATGAAAATTGTGAATTTTGTAACTTGTTATGAAATAATGATTTGTAGAAAGCATCAAATCGTAACCCTAACGGACTAAATGTTTTATGGGTTTTCAAAAAAGTTGTTTGCGTAACCACTTGAAACATAATAGGATACAAACATGCCCGAGTGGCGGAATCGGCAGACGCACCGGACTTAAAATCCTAGCAAAGGATTGTTGTAAGTGCTTGAAAACAAATGTAATTTGAATAAACATAACAAGTTACGATTTTTCGCGAAATTGATTGGTTTTGAATGACTTCCCTATAGTTGATGCAAGCTTTAGACACCCTAAAGACACCAGATTTTCATTTTACAAGAATAGTGAGTTTTAAGAGGCGAAGTTCCCTCCACCTCGCCCGTTAGTAGCTTTCTACTGTAGGATATCCCCGAAATGATCGATATCTTTGACTAGGATAAATAACCGATATTTGATGCTAGTCAAAATGAACCGATGCTTACCACTAATGAAATTTGTCTATAGAGCAACTGGAAAGTTCCGATAATCATTATCAGTGAAACGCGTATCTCTTTGACCGTTAAAGGAGACTTGTGGGAAAGAAAATCTTATTCGTAGATGATGACACCCTAGTCCGCAAAAGCCTGGAAAATTTCCTGAAGCGTGAAGCCTACACGGTTGTCACGGCTGCCAGCGCTCAAGAAGCGTTGAATCACGCACAGGCCATTGATTTTGACGTGGTTATTTCGGATGTCCGAATGCCGATGGAAAACGGGCTTGTTGCGATAAAGAATATAAAAGAAATTTATGCGAAAAAAGGGCATGTTTGCGGATACATTCTGATTACTGGTTATGCCGAAGAGGACACACCTGAACATGCCATACGCCTTGGCATTGATAAATTCATTCTCAAACCGCTGGATATCAATGTCTTGCGCGGCGTACTTCTGGATGAGCTGAAATTAGTTGAGCAAGCGCGGGATTTAGCCAAGAAGCCCACATCAGTGCCAGCTTTGAAAATCGGGAAAACTCTCGAAAAAATAAAGCTGAGACGGGCTGTAATTACGGGAATAGGAGCGGTGGCTCCCAATGGTATCGGCAGAGAGGCTTATTGGAAAGGCCTGAGAGAAGGTAAGAATTGCGTAGATAAGATCACCTTTTTTGATGTTTCAACCTATCCTTCAAAAATGGCTGCCGAGGTAAAGAATTTTGATCCCCATGAATATATCCCTCAATTCAATGAAGTTAAACGCATGGGGAGATCGTCGCATTTGGTGATTGCGGCTGCAAAGCTTGCGTTGAAGGATTCCAATCTGGCAACGGATCAATTCAAGGAATTAAATGTCATAGTTGGAAGCGGGACAGCGGGTATTGAGTACATAGTTCCCGAGATCCGTGCGATGGAAAGGGGCGGCATTAGAAAAATGAGGCCTTATTTGGGCATCGCAGGTTTTGGCGGTGCGATTTCAAGTGAAATTTCGAGATCAATAGGTGCGAATGGTTTCAGTTACACATTATCAACAGGGTGTACTTCTGCAACTGATGCTATGGGTTATGCTATGCAGAAAATACGTTTTGGTATGGCGGATTTGATTATTACAGGCGGTGCCGATGCCTGCGTCGATCCAGGCATCCTTGGTGCTTTTTGTCAAATGGGCGCGGTATCCACGCGCACGAATGACTTTAAAAAAGCTTCGCGACCATTCAATAAAGACCGAGATGGTTTTGTGATTGCCGAGGGGAGCTGGATTTTTCTTTTAGAGGAAATGGAGCATGCGCTGGCGCGCAATGCGACGATTTACGGAGAAATAGTTGGTTATGGCGCTACCTGTGATGCCTGGCACATGTCAAAACCTCACCCATCCGGAGATTATACAGTGGCGGCGATCAGGGCAGCATTGGCGGATGCCGGTTTAAACACAACGGATATTGATATTTTTGAGGCCTATGGGAATGCCACACCAATCAACGACAGCTATGAAACGGCGGTTATCAAAAAAGTTTTTGGCGAACACGCTTATAAATTAGCGGTTCCTTCGGTGAAATCCATGCTAGGGCACCCAATCGGGGCTGCCGGAGCACAACAGGTTGCGGCCGTTTTGTTGGCTTTGGCAGAAGGATTCATCCATCCCACGATTAATTATGAGGTTCCCGATCCTGATTGTGATCTTGATTGTGTGCCCAACCAGGGCAGGGCTGGGGAATTCAATGCGGCCATCTGTAATAGTCTGGCATTTGGCTCTAAAAACGCGGCCATTATCATCAAGAAGTTTAAACGTTGATATGGTCAACGCCTTTATTCTATTAGCCAATATTTGTTTGCCCGCCACTGCGGTTTTCCTGTCATTGAAGTTTCCTTCGACTCCCTTCCGATGGTGGTTCTCGCTACTCATAACAGCTCATGTGGCAATCAGGATGTGGGAGACGTTTTTTACCAGCAGGGAGAAGGACCCCCGTCGGTTCGCGGGAGATTGGACTCTTGCTGTTGGAACTTTTGCGTATATCGGGTTGTGCTTTGTTATTACGCTTGAATTTTTCTTGATTCCACGAGAAAGATTTTTCTCTATTTCCTTGGTTGGACTGGTTTTATACATTTTCGCTGCCAGATTGCGCTGGTGGGGCCAGATTACTCTTGGCAAGCAATGGGCGATACACGTTGTGGGGGAAGGAAAAATCAAAAAGAACAGGCTTTTGCAATTAGGTCCCTATGAATTCATCCGTCATCCCATTTATTCCGGAATCCTCATCGAAGAAATCGCGCTGCCTCTGCTTGCCAACACTTATTATGCTCTTGTCATGGCGGTTCTGATTAATATACCGCTTCTTCTCATACGGTTATTCGCTGAGGAAAAGAAATCCTCGGAAAAATTTGGGGATGACTATCACGCTTATAGTCAAAAGTCCGGGAGGTTTTTCCCTAAAGGCGAAAAGTGGCCGTTATTTTTTAAAAAAATATTTTCTGAAGTTATTCGTTAAATCCCTATGCTGAACCTTCTCGTCGTAAGCGGTGTTTTCCCTTGGGCTCTTAATCTCCTCATCGGTTTTTTTGTCCTCGCCAAGAACCCCGGAAATGTCACGAACCGAAAATTCTGCATTTTTAGTTCCAGTATCGCATTCTGGAGCGTCGGGTCTTTCGTGGTGCAACCTCAAGTCATATCAAGTCTACCCGCGGCGGTATTTGCTGCAAAAATATGTTACTTCGCCGCATGTTTCTTACCGATTCTTTTTTTGGATTTCGCTTGTTCGGTGAGCGGGACCAAGATCAAAAATCCTATAATATTGCGCAGCCTTTACTTTTTTGGGATTTTTTTGGCGATAAGCCTTTTCGGAAGCAATCTTTTTCTTGCTGGTTTAAGGGAATTGCCGCATCTCCATTTTCGCGTTTCCAAGCCGGGGCCGATTTATTATCTTTTCTTTGCGTATTTTTGCATTTGCATTTTTTGGGCGCTGACAATCCTGCTAAAGGGCATCCGGGTTGGCCCTTCCACCAAAAGCAATCAATTAAAATACGTTTTTATCGCCTATCTTGTTGCAGCATTATCGGGATTTGAATATTTTCTGACCGTTTTTGGCATCGTCCCTTACCCTCCGATTGATGATTATATATTGATCTTTGCTATTCCGATTTTGTCCTATGCCATCGTTCGGCATCGTCTTATGGATATCGAAGTCATTATCAAAAAGACCATTGTCTTTGCAGGGCTGTTTGGCGTATTCATGGCGATTGTGAGCGCGGTAACGGCGTTGGCGCAGAGCTACCTTGGACTGCATGTCAGAATGGGGCCAATCACGTCGAGTCTCGCTAGTGTTTTGATCGCGGTAATGCTTTATGACCCCGTGCGGAAGTTTCTCGTGAATGCGACAGATACATATCTTTTCCAAAAAAAAGATGATTTTAAAATCATCCTTAACCGTTTAGCAAAAAATATTATCAGCATATTAGACATCCATGAAGTGGGCGAGACCGTGCTTAACACCTTGCAAGAGTCTTTGCGGCTGGAAACAGGAGCCTTGATTATCCGGGACGAGAAGAACAAGCATTATAGTCTGCTGAACGCTTTTAATCTTAATCCGGTAAAACAAAAGTTTTCAAGTGATTGCGCATTCATTCAATATTTCTCCGAATCCGATAAGAACATCAACTTGGAAAAACCAGACGCTAAAAACATGCTTCCCGAGGAAGTTGTAAAAAACTTAGAGGCGCTTATGGCAGTAATTTGCGTCCCGCTTTTTGCGCAGGGGGAATTAATCGGCCTACTGACAATGGGGAAGAAGAGGTCTGACCAGGAATTTACGCAAGAAGAGATGGACTACTTACCTGTCGTAGCGGGCCAGACAGCAATCGCTATTAGAAATGCGCAGCTCGTAAATGATGTCATTCGAGAGCGTGAGGAGAAAGTTAAAGCGCAAAATAAAGCCGAGCAGGTAAATTATGCATCTTCGCTGTCTCATGAAACAGGTAATGCTTTAGTTGGAATCACGAGCACTTCGCAGAACATCTCCGAAGGACTTGTTCAGGATCTTCGAAAGCTGATCAAATACTGCGAGAATAAGCTGGATGCCAATCTTCGAAAACGCTATGAGGAGATAGCGGATAAGATTTACCGGTTTTCAAAAACCATAGAACAAAATAGCGAAAAAGTGCGCATAATTATTAAAACCGCGACGGGAGGATTAAAAGATAATCGGTCCGAGAAAGAAGAGATGTCGTTTAGGTTTGTTTGGAATCACGCGAAAAAAGAAGCGAATATAAACGATGTTCGTTACGACGGTCAAATGCCGGACCCATTCATTGTTTTTGGAAATACCTCATTGTTAACAAGGGTGCTCGTCAATTTGTTTATAAATTCAAGGGATGCCATGATCCATATAGCCGGGGAGCGATGTATTCATTTAGAGGCATCCTATCGTGCTTTTGAGGGCCGCCAAGTGGCATGGGTCGAATACTGGGATGATGGCACTGGCATTCCGGAGGAATTGTTTGCGAAGGTTTTTGAGCAAGGCTTTTCTACTAAGCCAAAGCCAAAGGGGCCGATGGGACTGGATTCAGGCTATGGCCAAGGCCTATACTATTGCCGAAAGTTCATCGAGGAGTTTCATAAGGGACGTATTTGGTTGGAGAAAAAAGATGCGGGCGGGTCAAAATTTGTTTTCTGGATTCCTACAGACAAGGAAGGAAATGGTGAAGACAAATGAACGAAAAAATCCTGATAGTCGATGATGAAAAAGATGTTTGCGAAGCATTGAAAGAGAACTTGAATCGCGAAGGATACGAAGTCGAAGTGTGTTATACCGGCGTTGCCGCTCTTCTGCTTCTGAACGAGAGAAAATACGATTTGGTTCTGATCGATATCAGACTTGAGGGGCGAATTTCTGGAATCGATCTAATTAAAACGGCGGTTGATTTAACTCCTAAGCCGGCGGTTGTCGTCGAATCGGCAACTCCCAAAAAGCAACTGGAGGAAATTTTAAAAAAAGAAGGGCTGCTTGAGCGCGTTGACAAGATCCTCGAAAAGCCAAGCGATTTACGCTTGGATCATTTTAACCGTTTCATTGAACAAGTTCTTTCGAAGGGAAGGGGATAAGCCCGTATGCCGGAAAAAACAAATACTATTTTAATCGTCGATGATGACAAGATCGTGATCGAACAATTGGTAACCCATTTCCGAAGGCGCGGGTATGAACCTATTGCAACCGCTAATCCTTCCATCGTGGAACAAACTCTTGCGAATTTTGAAGTGCAGTTGATTCTTCTGGACCTAAGAATGGAGAGACTGAATGGCTATGATGTTTTAAAGAACCTCCGGAGCAAAGGCATCAAGACGCCGGTACTTATCATCACGGCCTACTACGATGACGAGAAGGAGAGACTTAAAGAAATCGGGATCACTGAAGCGGATGTCATCCCAAAACCTTTTCGGGATTTTGGAAAAATAGAAGCGAGTATTAATCGGAAATTAAACAGGATTGTTGCCCCGGAGGAAGTCTGCAGCGAATACGAGGACGAGATCTATTATGACAATCGCACCAAGCTTTTAATCGCTGATGATGAGGAAGAAATCACCGATTTTCTAAAGGAAATGTTTGTAGAAAGAAAATACGAGGTAGTTACTTTTAAGGACGGCAACGCCGCGCTGGAGTATGTCAAAGCAAACCCACAAGGCTGTCATGTCGCTCTTGTGGATATGGCGATGCCTCGTCTTTCAGGGGACCATCTGATTAAAGCCATTATGGCGATCAATCCTCTGATTAAATGTATTCCTATGTCTGCAAAATACCCGGACGAAGTTGAGCAAGAACTGCGGAGTATCGGTTTTGATGCCTCAAAATTGGTGACTAAGCCGTTTAAGGTGCCATTATTGATTGAGACCATCAAAGTGGCTGCTGTGGAAGCCGGGGTTTTGGGACCTTCCAATTAAAATTGGATGGCAGGAAAGCTGGCTATAAACCCCTTCATGGTGCTTTTCCCAGGATTTCGGATGATGTAGCCCAAGCTGCCATCGAAATAGATGCTCTCTCCCTTGCTTAAGGGCAGGGCGCTTCTGCTCTTTCCGACCGTAATTTCAAGCTCGCCTTCCTCAAGATAAAGCGCAATCATCGCAGCGTCTTTTCTCTCCCAGCTTTTTTTGGCTAAAGATCCCTGCCCTTCAATTCTTAATTCCCCGCAAAAAAGATCGCTTTTGGTGGGCGGTACGCATGAATAAATGGTAACGCCGTAATAGGTAGAATAATCAATCAGGGCGCGAGTCTTGGCAGTTGCCAGTTCAAAAGGTTTTTGTGGCTGATGATGTGCCCACCCTAAGAAGTCATCCATTGAAACACGGGCTCCGCCTAAAAGGTCCTCGATTTTTTCCCAATAAACGACGGAAGAGCCCTTTTTGAGGCGCATCATTTTGGCAATTTGCTCATGGTCGAGGTTATCCGTCAAATCCGCAAGGTGTTTGACGGAGAGCGTAATGCCCGGGCGATCCGAACGTTCCTTGCGTAAAGCTTCAATGCCTTTGGCGACATTAATAGTTGCTTCTGATTTTGCTTCTGGCCCTGGAGAGGAAGTTATCTTATTTGAAATCTTGGTCATTAAATAGATGACGGCAGCGGCATCATCATCTTCATTAGTAAAGCTGTGTCTATAAAATCCGTCGAGAGCAAAACCTTGGTTTGTTGTAACTACATGAGACCGGTTTCCATATGTGATTTTGATATTAAAACCGGAAGAGACAAAGCCAACGACAGGGAAATGCATGCCCAACGAAAGGTTATCAACCGATCTTTTGGGAGGCAGGTTAATCCGGCAAATGAAGAAATCGCGGGTTGCTGTCAGTGGCGGTGAAATGGGTGTTATGTCAAAGTTCTTAAAGCGGAGCCGCACGCTTTCGTGCCATTCAAGAGGGGAACGTTTTCGTTTGCGAATGCCCGCGATTTCCTGAGGGGTTTGACGCTTTAAGGGGAAGAAATTTGCCGGGTCTCGCTCGCGGCCTAATAGAATGAGTTCGTCAGCTGTTGTTCCAAGCTCGGAGGCCATTCGTTCGAGGTTGTCTACTGTTGTAGCCTGCTGGTGGTCGTTTTCGATGGATTTAAGGGTCGCCTCGTTAATTCCAACCTTCTTTGCGAAATCAATTTGCCTGATTCCCTTGTCCACCCGGATTCTCTTGATAACAGATCCCACGAGGGGGCGTCTTGAGAGGGGGACCTGCGGACCCTCCTGTCTGTATTTCTCAATGATTTCTCTATACATTTCAGCCTCCCGTCGTGTCTTTTAAATTAAATATTCATGACATCTTGTAACAAAAACTTCCATATTCTCACTCTAAACGTAGATTATACATGAAGTTATGCGAGATGTCAAATATCGAAATATTATAACTAAAAACTATCTTTTGTGATGGCCTTGCTTTGTTAAATAGTGGATGCTATGTTCAGATTAGAGGGAGGTAAAGAAAATGGACAAACAGGAGATGAAAGAGACAGATAATGAAAACCGAGAAAAAAATGATAATTACAATCCTATGAGTATTCCCGAGAACCAGCCCTCTGCCCAAGAGTATCACCACGCACGCCATGCTCTCTATTTCCTCTATTTTGGGACCTATTCGGTAATTAACCACAAAACAGCTTGGTGCACTCAAGAGAAGGTCGAGCGGGTCTCAGTTCACTTGAATTGTCTCAGGGAATTCATAGAGCAGGATACGGTCTTAGAACATGCTGTGA
>MHFU01000172.1:0-893 GCA_001804345.1 Omnitrophica bacterium RIFOXYB12_FULL_50_7 | reverse complement strand
AAAGAATGGGGACTTTTCTTATTCCGCAATTGGACAAGCATTCTTCAGGTTGCGGCTCACTATGGTGAGGATAAAAAATGCTTTCCGGATTCTTATTTTTATGCACTGAAGCAATTATTTGAAATCAATGAATAGGGAGCAAGAAATGCCAGATCTGAAAATAGTCGAGGGTGATGGGAAAACAGGTCAGGAAAAAGGGACGGCAATCCGGGACCTGCGGGACCGCTACCTTGTTGCGGAAGAGCAATCGCTTGGGCGGTTGTTTATAGGGTACTTCAACAACAAGATGGCGGTCATCGTCTTTCTTATTCAAGCCCAAAGACATAAACCCGATGCGAAGGTAGTCAGCAGCTTAAGCCTTTTTCTGGATGATCTTTTCCACCATATACTTGATGGTTCTAAGCAAGGACGGTATCGGAGAGTATTTCTATGGCTTAAACGGTTTTTGTTGAAACTGCCAAATGTTCGGTCGGACCAAAGAAGAAGGGCGGCTCATTTTATTCAGGATCTGTACGATGTTTTTGGAGTGCATCTCAATTCAAACTAAGAGGGGGATAAGAATGAAAATTCAAAAGAAACCATTCAAGAAGTTTGTGAGGCGTTGTTCGGCGTTGTACCGCTGGTTCACCTGTTACCGCAAACACGTGAGGATGATCGAAGCGGAACTTGGTGACCGGTTGGAAACGTGCTAGGGGAGGAAAAATGATGGAGATAAGCGAAATGCCTATGGAGGAGGCCCGAAGAATAACGGGCCGCCGGATGGTAAAAGAATACGGTTCAAATCTGCTTCAGCGACGCAAGGTGCGTACCGCGGCAGACTTCTTCCACCCAGCGCGGCGAACTTCTTCCAGCTACCGCGGTGAACTTCTTCCACCTTCCGCGGCCAACTTCTT
>MHFU01000171.1 GCA_001804345.1 Omnitrophica bacterium RIFOXYB12_FULL_50_7 | reverse complement strand
TAAGAGGGTTCTTGTCCGCTTTCCAGCCATTGAAACAACCACCGAGCCCGACCTTTTTGGCCAGAGGGGCATAGAATTTGAAATCGAGGGTCCTGTCGCCGGTGCTCTTGGCGGAGCAGCATTTTGTCGTCAACTTTGCCATGATAAACTCCTTTTCCGTTTGATGTGTGATCCATGTGCTAAAAAAAATTGCAGCGGGTAATTGTATATCAAAAAAAACCGCTTGCCAAGAAACATCTCCTCACTATAATGAGCGCCCTATCCCAACTTTGGATTCTTTCCATTAAACGGTAGTTGGGATAGCCCCAATTTCAACTAGTTGAAATTGAAAGGTATTGGGACTATGAAAACGTGCGCTATCTGCAAAAAGAAACCTTTGACCGGCAATTCGATCGTTCGTCGCGGTCTCGCGAAAAAGACCGGCGGGATCGGCAAAAAGATCTCCGGCATTACGCGCCGCCGCTTCTACCCGAACCTCCAGAAGGTGAAAGTCGTCTTTCTGAACGGAACGGTGCGCCGTATTAAGGTCTGCGTGAGTTGTTTGAAGGCCGGAAAAGTCAAAAAAGCCCCTTCCCGTCGTTCTTACGTCGCTCCTACCGCCTAAAACGCGGTAAGATCCAAGCTCCAAATCCCAAGAACCAAACAAAAAACATTAAGCGTGCTTTTTTTGGGTTTTTAAAATTGGGATTGGTTTGGTTCTTGTATCTTGGTTCTTGGAATTTACGCTGGTTGTAGATTTTTAACAACCAGCGTCAGTATCTTCATGCCGTTCCACTGTTTTGTCTTCAGGGAGTAGGCCGCCCCAAAACGCGCCTCGGATCCGGAAGCCGCACAAAGAAGCATCTGCTTTTCATTAAGATGAATCTGAAAATTCAGAGAGCCATCCGTCAGCACTCCCTCATAAGTCTCGCCATAAAGACGGCGGGGCTTGGACTTGAATCGAAGATCGCCGGTTTGAAAAACAGGCCGCGGATTCCCGACTCCGTGCGGTTCCAAAAGCTCAAGCTCCTCAAGAAAACCGGCTGTCAATTCATGAAGTTTCAATTCCATATCTACCGACACATGCCGTTTCAAATCCTCGGAAGAAAGATGTTCCATCGCAAAGGCGTTGATCTTTGCACGCAATAGCGGGATATTCTTTTCCGTCACCGTAAGTCCGGCCGCTTGCGCGTGTCCTCCGAATTCTTCGAGAACCGCTTCACAAGAGCGAAGCGCGTTAAAGAGATGAAAACTTTTGATGGAACGACCTGATCCGCGTCCCACGCCTTCTTCCACCGAGATCACGACCGCCGGCCGCTCGTATTTTTCCACGAGCCTTGACGCCACGATCCCGATCACGCCCCGGTGCCAGCCAGGGCTCTCCACCACGATCACGCGTTCACGATTGAAATTAACGGTCTGTTCGACTTTACGCATCGCCTCCTGCGTCGTTTCGCGCTCGGAACGCTGGCGCGCCTTATTCTCTTCCTCCAATATCTTCGCGAGGCTTTCCGCTTCGCGGGGTATTCTTGTCAGCAAGAGCTGGAGCGCAGTATCCGCAGAACTCATCCGCCCTGCTGCATTCAGCCGGGGACCAAGAATGAAACCGACATGGCCGGTATTGACTTGGGAGGCTTTCATCTTGGCAACCTCCGCCAGTGCACGGATACCAAGATTTTTCCGCTCCGAAAGCATGGCCAGCCCTTTTTTCACAAGAATACGGTTCTCCCCCGTAAGTGGCGCGATATCACTGATCGTGGAGAGTGCCACCAGATCCAGATACTCAAACGCCTCATCTCCGGTCAGAGCCTGGCTCAATTTGAACGCCAGTCCCGCAGCGGAAAGCTCCTTAAAAGGATAGGGGCAATCTTCCTGGAGCGGATTCAAAATGAGATGAGTGTTGGGAAGACCCTCGGCAGGCAAACGGTGATGGTCGATCACGATCACATCCATCCCGTGGGAGCGGGCGATCTCGATCTCACGCTTGGCCGTGATCCCGCAATCGACCGTCACGATCAAGGCCACGCCCTGCTCCTTCGCTTTATGGATCGCGGCTTCGCTCACGCCGTAGCCGTCGCGCTCGCGCTCCGGAAGAAAGGTTGTGTACTCGCCGCCGAGTTTTTCAAGCGTTCGGGCCAGCACCGCAACGCCGGTGATCCCGTCGACATCATAATCGCCGTGGATCAGGATCTTCTCGTGGGTCTGGACAGCTCTTTCGATGCGAGCTTTCACTTCCTTCATGTTCTTCATGAGAAAGGGATCGTGAAGCGAGGAGAGATCGGAAAAAAGAAACGCCTCGATTTCTGAGTCGTTCTTGAAACCGCGCTTGGCAAGCAGGATGCGGAAAGCGGGAGAAAATGAGAGCTGTGCCATCTTGACAAAAGGGGTCAGTCACCTTTTTAGGGAAATGGTGACTGACCCCTTTATTTATTTGTGGGCTTTCCACGCCACGGCAAAAGCCGAGGACACAAAGATCGACGAATAAGTCCCGACCGCGAATCCGATAATCAGGATGAACGCGAAATCCGCGATCGCGCTTCCCCCAAAGAAAAAGAGGGAGAGCGACGTCAACAGAACGGTCAAGACGGTCAGCACTGTCCGGCTAAGCGTCTGATTGATGCTGAGATCGACCACCTCCGCGAAGGGGGTCTTCCGCATCAGTTTCACATTATCACGAATACGGTCGAACGTAATGATCGTATCATTGACCGAATAACCGATAATGGTCAGGATCGCCGCGATCGTGGCTAAATTGATCTCTCGACCGCTCAAGGCATAAAAACCCACGGTAAAGATCGTATCGTGGACAAGACCCACGACCGCGGCGGCGGCGAGCTTCCATTCAAACCGCCATGCCAGATAGATCAAGATCCCAAGCCATGACCAGATGATCGCCCAAAGGGCCTTGTCACGCAATGAACCGCTGACTGAGGGTCCGACTTGGTCCACTTTTTGGATCTCAAAGGCTCCCTTCCCTACCGTAGCTTCCGCAGCCACGCCAACCTTCGAAGGATTCCCTTCAGCCATCTTGACAATATATTGATGCAAATTCGCATCCCCAAACCGCTGAAGCGTGAAAGCCTTGAATCCTTGCTCCGCAAGCTCGTTCCTGAACTTCGACTGGTCCACATCCTTCTTGAAGCCCACCTGGACCAGCGTACCTCCCGTAAATTCCACGCCGTAATTCTGGGCGCCTCGCATCGTAAAAGCAAAGATCCCGAGCGCAAGACAGGCTGCAGAAAAAACATAGGCCCAGCGGCGCTTCCGTAAGAAAGCGATATTGGGCTTACTGAAAAGATGGAGCATATTGAACTTCATATCAGGATTCTTTTTGGCAAGATAATCAAATATCACACGCGTCACAAAAATCGAAGAGAACATGCTCGCGACAATACCGATAGAGAGCGTCACCGCGAAACCCTGGATCGGCCCCGTCCCGAAAATGAAAAGCAGGACGGAAGTGATCAAGGTCGTCACGTTCGAATCAAGAATCGCCGACAAAGCTCGATGATATCCCGCTGAAATCACGGCTCTTGCCGTTTTCCCGGTCGCAGATTCTTCCCTCATCCTTTCAAAGATCAAGATATTCGCGTCAACCGCCATACCCACCGACAAAATAAAACCCGCGATACCGGGCAAGGTTAAAGTCGATCCGAACGCGGCCATGCTTCCGGCCACAATAATCATGTACACCACCAACCCAAGATTGGCGACCCAACCACAGAAAAGATAATACACCGGCATAAACACAACAACAAAAAGAACGCCGAACAAAGCGGCGCGAATGCCGCTTTCGATGGAATCTTTACCGAGACTCGGCCCGATCGTTCTTTCCTCCACGACCGACACAGGCGCGGGCAACGCACCGGCGCGAAGCACAAGCGCGAGGTCGCTTGCTTCCGCAGCCTTGAAATTCCCGGAGATCTGGGCCTTGCCGTTCGGGATCCTGTCTCGGATCACCGGCGCGGAATAAACCTGGCCGTCCATCACGATCGCAAGACGCTTACCGATATTCTGAAACGTCACCTTGTCGAAGATCTTCCCCCCCTCACGATCGAGCGTCAGCTGAACAATCGCCGAACCGTACTGGTCGAAACCGACAGAAGCGGTCGTAAGATGCTCTCCGGTCAATACCGGCAGTGCTGACAAGAGCACCATTTCCTCGTTCGAACTTCCTTTGACTTTCTTATATTCAAATCCTTCAGGAACCGTCCCCGCGTCCGCCTTTTGGATTAGGTCCACATCCTCCGACACAATCTTGAATTCCAGATGGGCCGCCTTGCCGGCGATCTCTTTGGCGCGTTCCCGGTCCGTCACCCCCGGCAGTTTCACCACCACCTGATTCTTCCCCTGGGTGGTGATTTCCGGCTCCTTGACACCGAATTCATCAATGCGGTTACGGATGATCTCCGCCACGCGCGCGGTCACGTCCTTACGCGCTTCCTCAGGGACTTTGTCCATATCGACCTGAAGAAGCAATTGAACACCTCCTTGAAGATCGAGACCCAGATTGATCTTCTGGTCCAAGGGGTAAGCTTTCCAGATAGAAAAAACGACGAGGCCAATGATCAGCAATACTTTCCACTTATAATTTTTGTCCATTTTGAAAAACCTTTCTAGCGTTTAGGGTATAGCGGTTAGGGTTTAGGATTGATGATCCGGTAGAGCATCGCTCCGACTTCTTTCATCAATCCTTCAACCACACTTTTCCGTTCAATAAAGTTCAGGTCTACGCTCAAAAGATACTGGGTTTCTAATTCGCACAACGAACTATACGCTATCGATAAAAACTGGCGATACTCTTTGTTGTATTGCCTGCCATATCCCTCAGAAATATTGGAAGGAATGGAAACGGCGGCTCTTCTTATTTGCTGAGCCAGGCCATATATCTCCTGCTTAGGAAAGAGATCCGTAATCCTATATATTTCAAGAACGAGCTTGTAAGCTTTCTGCCAAACGATCAGATCTTTGAAGGATCTTGCCTTCACTATACCCTACCTCCTGAACCCTATCCCCTATTGTCGCAGTCCAGCAATCGCGCTTTTAAGAATTTCAATCTTGGTATCCGAACCCCCGACCGTGATCACCACATAATCATCCTGGAGACTCGAAACGACTCCAAGCATCCCGCCTGTCGTGACCACCTTGTCCCCTTTTTTAATACCGGCGATCATAGTCTGCAGCTCCTTCGCCTTCTTCTGCTGAGGGCGGATGAGCAAAAAATAAAAGATCACGAACATCAAAATGATGGGCATGAATTGAACTAAAGGATTGACCTGCGGGGTGCCTTCAACGGCCTCGGCTGCATAAGCGATCGATTCGAACATAAAACCTCTCTAGGGTTTAGGGTGTAGGGGTTAGGGTTTAGAATTTCTATACCCTATACGCTAACCCCTATCCCCTATCGTGTGTGTGGATCAAAACGGTTTAAAAATTGCTTTTTGAACTGCAGGAACTGGTTTTTCCTTATCTTTTCCCGCATTGACTTCACTAAGTTTACGAAAAAATGGATATTATGCAAGGTAATCAATTCAGCGCCCAGGATCTCGTGGCTATTCACCAAGTGCCGTAAATATGCTCGTGAAAAGTTCTGGCAGGTATAACAATCACAATCTCTCTGGATCGGCTTGGTATCCAGCTTGTATCTCGTGTTCCGGAGGACCACAAGTCCGTCACTTGTAAAGGCCGTTCCGTTTCTTCCATAGCGCGTCGGATTCACACAATCGAACATATCCGCGCCGCGTTCCACCGCCTCAAAAAAATCAACCGGAGTGCCTACCCCCATCAGATAACGAGGTTTATCCACGGGCATCCTTGGCAAAATATCCGTGAGGGCTTCATGCATCTCGGGTTTGGGTTCGCCCACACTAAGACCGCCGAGCGCGTATCCGTCAAAACCGATCTCCAAGGTTCGCTCAAGCGACT
This sequence comes from Omnitrophica bacterium RIFOXYB12_FULL_50_7, assembly GCA_001804345.1. Taxonomy (GTDB): domain Bacteria; phylum Omnitrophota; class Omnitrophia; order Omnitrophales; family Aquincolibacteriaceae; genus Aquincolibacterium. Next base: position 7,285 of record MHFU01000171.1, on the reverse strand, counting down.
CGCGTCTCAGATCCTTGAACGTCCCGCCTTGAATGATGCCAAAGAGCGCCTGCGTTTTGAGTTTGTGACATTTCTTGGCTCTTACAGACCATCGCAGGGTTATATTAACGGCCTTTTCGATCGAGGGTTTATCCTTGCTCGCGGCAGGACATTCATCAAAGATCATGGCAATGTCGCTCCCGAGCACCTGCTGGATCTCCATCACTTTCTCTGGCGTGAGAAATATCTCCCGTCCATCGAAATAGGAATTGAATTTCACGCCTTCTTCGGTAATGCTCCTGAGCTTGCTCAAGGAAAACACCTGATATCCGCCGCTATCCGTCAGGATGGGCCGGTCCCAGGCCATGAATTTGTGGAGCCCCTTGAATTTTTTGATAACCTCAAGACCTGGGCGGATATAGAGATGATAGGCATTCGACAGAATGATCTCCGCCCCGGATTCTTTGAGATCGCGCGGCATCACCGCCTTGACCGTCCCCTGAGTTCCCACCGGCATAAAGACCGGCGTCTCAAAATTCCCATGCGCCGTCGTCACACGCCCAACCCGCGCTTCGCATTTCTTGTCTTTCGCGATGAACTTAAACCCGAATTTCGACATATTTGACATGTATCAATTCCCATAGTATAGTTTCAATGGCTTGTGAGTAAGTCCTAGTCAGTGCTTACGATGTTTCCTTCCATCGGTTGGTTAGAGTCGTAAGAGTGAGCTGGCTAGGGTTCACAGGCCTTCTTTATTTCAGGTAAACATCCTCAAATTTGATTCGTCCCCGGAACTGATGATACCATTCCATGTCCTTCCGCTCGTGTTTCCTGAAAATACCCCGTGAAAAAAGATCTGCCGCCTGAATCCCCTTATTCTCATGCGAAGCAACATGAAAAATCTCAACGGGTTTACTCACAGGGATCGAACTCTGCAGCTGAAGTAAAAGATAGCGATTGAAGTCTTTGATCCCCTCTTGGTCTTTTGATTTATCGAGCGTCAGGATGACCTTGTTTTTAGCTTTCTGAAACGGGCATTTCTGGATCAGGAGGCGGGCGATATAGTTGTAAAGCTTGGCTTGATTCTCCTGCAATGCATCATAAACTCTGGCTTTATTCAGAACAAGAGAATAGATTTGAAACTTCACGTTGTCCAGTTGCCGGAAGAAATAAGCCTTCACGGAAACAGATGTCTTCGCTCCTTTGAGTTCTATTTCCAACGACTTACCCTTCTTGCCTTTACGCACCTTATTCTTAATGGTTCTTTCGACAGCCTTAAACAAACGCACCCGATCTTCATAATTTTCAACGACTAAAATGGTGATCACGAAAAAGCGGCTCGTCCCGCCCTTCGTGAAATCAAAACCTAAATCACCTGACTCATCCAGAAAAACGAACATGCCTTATCCCTACTCTCCTATTCTCTAACCCCTAAACCCTACAGCGCGCTTTGTGCGCAGTCCCTTTGGAATCCCCTAGCAAATGAACATCGCATCGCCATACGACGCAAAACGATAGTCCGAATTAAGAGCGATATTATACGCGGCCATGAGTTTTTCGTACCCTAAAAATGCGGAAACCATGGCAAGAAGCGTACTTTTAGGCATATGGAAGTTCGTGATCAGGCCATCTACTATTTTGAATTCATACGGCGGATAAATAAAAATGGAGGTCCTTCGGGAACCCGAGTTAACCTCGTAGGTGCACCTCGTAGGTGCACCTACGAGGTTGTCTTGGGTAAGCTTGCCGGCGGCGGATTCGAGGGCGCGGACGCAAGTCGTGCCACACACGATAACGCGTCGCCCTGCACGCTTCGCGGCGTTGATCTTCTGCGCGGTTTCCTCGGTAATCTCGTATTCCTCTTCGAACATTGGGTGCTCTTCGATATGTTCTACCGTGATCGGTTGAAAAGTCCCGTAACTCACGTGAAGTGTCACATGAGCGATCTCAACGCCCATCCGGACAAGCTTCTCAAGAAGCGGCTTATCAAAATGAAGTCCCGCGGTCGGCGACGCCACGGCCCCCTCCTCTTTTGCAAAGACCGTCTGATAATCTTCACGGTCCGCGGGCTGGTCCGGCCGGTTAATATAAGGCGGCAATGGGACATGACCGAGCCTGTGAATTTTCTCTGCAATATCTTCACCTAAAAAGTGAAGACGTCTTTTCCCGGAGTTCGGCTCTGCGGAAGCCATAACCGTCCCAACAAGCCCCCCCTCCGCAACATCGGGTGTTGACATCGGGTGTTGACTCCTGATGTTGCGGGGAGGTTCTAAAAATACTATTCTTTCGCCGTCTTTGATCCTTCCACCCGGCTTGAGCAATGCTTCCCAGATATGACCTCCAAGATCTTTCAAAAGCAGGATTTCCACTTTCCCACCCGTGGCCCGTTTGCCAAAAAGTCTTGCCGGCAGGACTTTGGTGTTATTGAGAACCAGGAGATCTGTCGGCTTTAGAAGCTCAGGAAGATCCCGGAAGATTTTGTGCGAACAGACACCGCTTGCGCGGTCCACACAGAGAAGTTTCGCAGCAGGCCTGTCTTCTGTGGGAAATAAAGCGATCTTTTCTTTGGGTAAAGAGTAATCGAGGTCGGATAATTTCATATCCAGCGTTAAGCGTACAGCGATAAGTGGTAAGCAAGAGCTTTTTAACGCTTATCGCCTTACGCCTTACGCTGCAAACCACTCCTTTTCAATAATTTAATCGCTTTCGAGGTCGAGGTCGCGAAATGGAGCGTACGAGGCAAATCAAAATGTGGATCTTTTTTTAACGTACGGAGAAAAAGCCCTAGCTTCCTCCCCAAAATAATAATGGGCTTTTTGAGCAAGCCGCGATTCGTCATCTCTAAAACCACGAAAAGTTCGGCGAGCGTGCCCGTCGCCCCATCCAGAAAAACATACGCCTCCCCCACTTCGATCAGCTTGAAAAGACGGCTTTTCCAGGAGGACATCCGGATCTCGGCGTTGAGGGGACAGGCTGATTTTTTAAAGGGGGACAGGCACCTTTTCTTCTGAGAAAAGGAGCCAGTCCCCAAAAATCTGCCTGTCCCCTTTTTCGTCATTGTTACACCAACATTATAACCGCCGGCAAGACGGCAACCTTTCGCCACGGCTTCCATCACACCCCGATAGCCGCCGTGATAAACGCTGAAACCTTCTTGGGCGAGAGCCGTTCCGAGTTTCACGGCCTGTTGATAGCAAGGATCTTTTTCGCGGACTTTGCCGCTACCGAGGACAGAAATACGGCAAAGGTGACTGGTTGAATTTTGTAAGGGGGACAGGCACCTTTTCTTCCGAGAAAAGGAGCCCGTCCCCTTATTTCGCGACATTCTCGATTCTTTCGCCTTTAAGAATCTCGGGAACGGGTTTTGTGTCAATACGGATACCACCGTCGTGTTCAATTCGGAGGGTGTAGATAGTTCCGGGGAGGAACATGGACCCGGGCGCTTCGATCTGCGCGTTCTTGATCCCGACCCGGTCCCGCTTTGCCGGGTCAAGCGCGTAAGCCCAAAAATCCTTCCAAAGCTTCGCCTCAAACTCATTAGCCTCCCCCGCCACGCGGTAGCCAGCGGGAATGGCTTCAAGGTCTGTGATCACATACTCCTGAGTGTTCGCGCCAGCTAAAACAAAGGTTTTCATAAAAAGATAGGCGCTTTTCCCGCGGAGCCGGTCCCCGGCGTGGATGAATTTATCCTGAAAACGGATCACAAGGGACTGGAACTGGATGATATTTCCATCGAAAACGAAATATTTTGGAGCGAGTACTTTCCCCTTGGCGTCATATTCCAGGAATTTAATCGTGGTCTTGATCCTTTTCGTGGTTTCGTCGTACTCACTTTTTGTGACGAGCACATCCGCAATACGCGTATCCGCAGAAAGCCGATCGATGATCTGACGGAGCATCTTTTCTTTCTGGATCCACTGACTCACGCCATACACCGCAAGCAACAGCGCAAGCGTCACTACACCCCCAATCAACATGTTGAATATGCTGGATTTTTTCATTGATTCCATCCCGTGTGAAACAATTTTGAAAATTTTCTAACCCCAGATAAAGTCCGACTTTATTTTCGGTAACAACACATACCCAAACCACGCGCCCGGGCAGGGTCGAACTGCCAACCTTCGCCTTCTTCGCCCCCGCCAGAGGACGGGTCCGTCCACGCTGTGTGGCGGAAGAGGCCGCCGAATCCCTGCCTACCGGCAGGCAGGCGTCCATCAGCGGATTTGCCTCACGGACGAATCCGCCTCAGGCGGAGGAGGGCGACCTTTCTTGAATAACAAATCACAAACCACGCGCCCGGGCAGGGTCGAACTGCCAACCTTCGCCTTCGGAGGGCGACGCTCTATCCAATTGAGCTACGGGCGCACTTTGGTAACAAGCAAACTAAATTCCAAAATGACGAGGGATTATAGCAGATTTCCCTGAGAGCGTCGCATTTGACTTTTTTAAAACTGGAAGAGGGAGAACATTTCTGCGCTAGAGGACAACGCATCAATGCCTGTCCAACAAGAAGGCGCCCAATACATTCCAGACATTATCTGCCGTTACTTGAGTTCGGGCAAACCAAGCTCATCCAACACACTGTCGAGAGAAAGTTTGAAATCTCTTTCTTTGTTCTGCACTTCAAGGTTCCGGATATGCCCTTTCATGAGATCGACCAGCAAAGGCCGGCTTGCACGGCCGAGGGACGCCTCGCGCGGGGTCATACCCCGGAGCGCGGGGATCGGCGCATCCAGAAATTTCCGGTAATGATTCTCGTGAAATTGAGTGAGAAGCTTGCGCTCTATCTCCGGTGGGATTTTCCTGGAATCAGCTTTCGTGTTTTCTTCATCGTCGTCTCGCTCCTCAGGATCGTGTTCTGCCATTTGTTTCGCGACATCCACAATTTTTTCCCGCTGGAAAGATACTCCCTTGCCAAAATATTTTTCGGCCATCTTTTTTACAAATGCGTATTTCTTTTTTGAAAACGCCTCAACCTCCAGACGATCCGGATACAAACGCAGGATGCCAAGAGTCCCTACTCCTTCGTCTTCACCCCCATGCTGGAAAGCAAGTGGCATGGATTTTTCGATAGCTTGGGAAGCACCTCGCCGGACCCAGTAGTAAATTTCCGCACCGGGATATTTTTCCTTGTCATCTTCCGTGTCGTCTTTTTCAAATTCCGGTTTTTGTTCAAGAACTGTCCGGACTTGACGGACATCTCCACAGATCCTGTAAATTCCGATGCATTGAGAAAAATCTATGTTTTGCAGCATATTCTTGCGCCATTCCCTTGCAAGGATACCCACACCGTCGATGCATTCTCCGAAATGCTCCGACATGAAGCGTTTTACGGACATGGAGTCCGGTTTCCCGTACTCGTGTTCCGCCTTCTTTTTTAGATTGTCCAGAAAAGCGTCAAGAATGTTTTCCGGAATAACGCTACCTCCGGCCCCAAAACGGCTGAACGCCGGATAATGATCCACCCATGTGAAGAGCGTCGCAAAACGAGTTACCCTGGCGGCCGTACTCCGGTCAAGGACAGTAAAAGCACCTCTTTCCGGATCCAGAAGATCGATACATTTCATGGCCTGAGAGTCCATCACGCGCTGGATTTCAATCACTGTCGCGCTCGCCTTGCTTCTCGCTTCAAGTATGATCCGTTCGTCGTTGGTAAGTCCGACACACCCGGCCTCGCGCCACAAATCCGCAAGCTTTTTCCCCTGCGGGTCCTTTCGAAAAAAAAGCAACAAATAGATCGCGGTCCCGAATCCGATGGCCTGTTGGGCTTCGTCCCGCTCGTCCTGCGGCATCATCGAACGCATAACCTCCCGCACAGGGTCCCGGCCGTAATGTTTCACAATATACTGCAGAGCCTTCGCGTCAAAGCTCCTCTCCATCGCGAGAAAAGAATCGTATTGTCCCGGACCAAACGGATTATGGGCACAGTCCGGCGGACAGACAATCCTGGAGCCACGGTTCGAGCCGCAGCACATAGAACATATTTCCTGTTTCAAAGCGGGACAAGCCCTCTTCCCCTTGCTCCCGCACATCGGACACGGCATAATTCAATCCTTCCTTTTTTGATTTTTCAGAAAACGCCCCTTAAAATTTTCCGTCGTTCCGTGCCAACCGCCCGAGAATATCCTTTATTTCGTCAGAACCATCTTGTGGCGAAGGCTGAAGTTGCATTTCTTACTCCTTTTTTCTATGTCGGCTGTTTTTTAGAATATTTCTTGATCACATCAAGAAAGGGCTCCGCATAAGTTCTCAGTTTATGCTCCCCCACACCAAAAATTCCAGCAAAAACTTCGCGGGTTGCCGGCTTTACCGTCGCCATATCTTTTAAGGACTTGTCACCAAACACAACATAAGCCGGCACGCCTTGCTCACGCGCCAATGCCGCTCTCTTTTCCCGTAATAATTCGAATAAATGGACATCGGCATCTTCCCAGTCTTTGGCTTTTTTCGCTTTCTGGATAGCGCTGATCTCTTTCTTTTTCTTTGCCACAAGAAGTTTGGCCAAAATGGGTGTTGTTTCACCTTTTAAAAGCCGCTTCCCAAGATCGGTTATAAAAAGCGTGTTGTACTCCCCCCTGCGTTCCAGCATGCCTTGCCCGGCCAATTGCTCGACCAGATACCGGATAAACTGCAACGACTCTGAGGACAGGGCGCCGAAACTCGGATTATTCTGGTGGCCCCATTTGAGGACCTGCTCGGTCGAATTCCCTTTTAAAATGTCCGCCACATAACCCGCGCCAAAACTCTGGCCGGGCCTGGTTTGAATGCTTTCAATGCATCGCAAGATCTTCTGTCCGACCTCAACAGGATTTTCGATTGTATCCACCTCGCCGAGGCAATAATCACAAGCCTGACAGGAAGCGGACCCATATTTCTGGCCAAAATAACTGACAAAGACCTTGTGCCGGCATTGCGGTTGGGTGCAAAAATTGTACATCGTTCCTAATTTCTGGAGCAGGACCTCACGGTTCGATGATTCTTTTGTAAGATAATCCCAGGTGCCATAATCCCCGCCGCCATAAAACATATAACAGGATGACGGCAGCCCGTCCCTGCCGGCGCGACCGGTTTCCTGGTGGTAATGCTCAATGCTCCTCGGCATGGCGGCATGGATCACGAAACGAATGTTCGACCGGTCAATCCCCATTCCAAATGCCACAGTGGCTACGATGATGTTCACTTCTTCGCACATAAACTGCTCCTGCGCTGCATGCCGTTCTTCATCCGAAAGCCCGGCGTGATAGGGACGATTTTTGAAGCCCAGGCTGTCCAGTCTGCTCGAAAGATCATCCACGTCTTTACGCCG
>MHFU01000170.1:3393-13627 GCA_001804345.1 Omnitrophica bacterium RIFOXYB12_FULL_50_7 | reverse complement strand
CTCCCCTAGCCCCTCTTTACAAAAGAGGGGAATTTTTGGGGGCAGAAAAAATGAGGTGCTGATATGCCCAGGACCGATTTTCATGAAGACAGGATTCACGATTTTTTCTATAAAAACGGCGAGCTTTATTGCGATAAGATCCGTGTTAGCAAGATCCTGAAAAAAACCGGCACGCCCGCCTATATTTACAGCCACAAGACCTTTACAGAACATCTCGCCACACTTCAAAAAGCGTTCCGTTCCGCAAAGCCGCTCATCTGCTATTCTGTCAAAGCCAACTCGAACCTGGCGGTCCTCCGCGCGCTTGTCAAAAAAGGCGCGGGCCTCGATATTGTTTCAGGGGGCGAACTTTTCCGGGCCCGGAAAGTGAAGTGTCTGGGCAAAAAAACCGTTTACGCGGGCGTCGGGAAGACGGCCGAAGAGATTCGCGCCGCGATCAAGGCCCGAATTCTTCTTTTTAATGTCGAGTCGATCCCTGAGCTGGAGCAGATCAACGCAATCGCCAAAAAGATGCGTAAAAAAGTGAACGTTTCGCTCAGGATCAATCCCAATGTGGACCCACACACGCACGAATACATCACGACCGGCAGGGCCGAGACCAAGTTTGGCATCGATTTCGAGAAAGCCCGCGAGATTTTCAAGGACGTGAAGCGTTTTACGAACGCGCAAGTTTCGGGGATCCATGTACACATCGGCTCTCAAATCGAAACCGGAACCCCTTTTGTCGAAGCGTTCCAGAAGATCCTGGAATTCATCGACAAACTCGAAGGGACCGGCATCAAGATCAAGTTCCTGAACCTGGGCGGGGGGCTTGGTGCGATCTATAGCGATGAAAATCCCCAGACGGCGGAGGAGTTCGCCCGGAAGATCCTTCCGCTCTTCAAGAAAAGAAAGTTCCAGCTTATTTTCGAGCCCGGCCGTTTTATTGCGGCCAATAGCGGCATTCTCGCGACTCAGGTGATCTATGTCAAAGAGACCGACGTGAAGAAATTCGCGATCGTGGATGCCGGGATGAACGACTTTATTCGTCCGGCTTTTTACGGAGCCTTTCACCATATTTGGCCGGTTGTGAAAAATGAAAAAGCGCACGGGTGGGTTTATGATGTCGTGGGTCCGATCTGTGAAAGCGGAGATTTTTTTGCGAAGGACCGCGAGCTCCTGGAAATGCGGGCCGGCGATTATCTTGCCATTATGACGACCGGTGCTTATGGTTTTACCATGGCCTCCAACTACAATTCCCGCCCCCGCGCCTGCGAAGTCATGGTCAAAGGCACCACCTTCAAAGTCGTCCGCAAACGTGAGACCTACCAAGACCTCATTCGTGGTGAACGGGCTTAATTCACTGAGGTGAAGAGTGAGGTGCCCTGTCCACACCCGGTGTGTCCAGGGTGGCCAAGGAGGATTAGGAAACCCTTTATGAAAGAACTCTCCGTCGCTACCTACGCGGTACTCCGCAAGAAGGTTGAGGGGACCCTTCTTCTCGGCCGACAAAGATATAGAAGATGCTGGGGAAGCTTCCGAGTAAATAAAAAGCATATTTTAAATGCGATATAGTTAATTTATGATAACATACAGTACTGGTTGAGAAAGATGTGGCCAGGTATCTGATGGAGATCAAAGAGACGGTAAGCTTATGAATCGGAGAAAGATTTTATGAAAAAATCACAATCACTGGTCCTTTTCCATCAAAACACGGTTCGTCGTCATTGGGATGGTGAAAGGGAACTTTGGTATTTTTCAATTGTCGATGTGGTGCAAATATTAACCGATTCCACAATCCCAAGACGTTATTGGAGTGATCTTAAGACAAAACTTCAGGAGGAAGGAAGTGAAGTGTACGAAAAAATCGTACAGTTGAAAATGCCGGCTCCGGATGGAAAACAGAGAGAAACGGACTGTATGGCCACGGAGGATCTGTTCCGTGTCATTCAGTCCATCCCTTCACCCAAAGCAGAACCCTTCAAGCTATGGCTGGCCAAAGTCGGCTACGAGCGCATTGAAGAGACCGAAGATCCTGAGCTTGCGATGGACCGGGCCATGAAGACCTATCTTAGGAAGGGGTACTCCAAAGAGTGGATCAATCAACGGCTTAAGAGCATCGAAGTTCGCAAGGAGTTGACTGACGAGTGGAAAGAACGCGGCATGAAAGAAGGTGCCGAATATGCGATATTGACCGATGAGATCACCAAGGCCTGGGCCGGAAGAAGCGTCAAAGACTACAAGAATCTCAAAGGCCTGAAAAAGCAGAGCCTGCGTGACAACATGACCAATCTTGAACTGGTGCTTAACATGCTCGCTGAAGCGTCGACTGCTGAAATCTCAAAAAAGAAAAAACCGGCAGGTCTTCCTGCCAATCAGAAAATTGCTCGCGAAGGTGGCGACATTGCCGGTGGAGCCCGCAAACAGCTCGAAAAGCGTCTCGGTAGTTCCATCATCACCAAGACCCGCTTCCTTCCGGCTACGCGGAAAAAATAATGGCGGTTGGGATCTGGCTCGTTTTCTATTGTTGGAAAAAGGACGCGTCGTTCGCGCACGCGAGTAAGGGCATGCCCCCTCCACGCTGCTTTGGCGTGCAAGCACATCACTTAATTCGGATCAAGACGGTTCAACCAAGGAGGGGATGATGGGAGAGACTACGAAGCAGGAGACGAAGACAAAGCCTTGTTGCTGTGTAGCGCTCGTCGGGGTGCTTGTGATCGTGTTTGCCTGGTGGCCGGTCAGTTGGGGAGCGATCGCTCTGACGATCCTGGGCGCCATCATTATCCTCAAGGAGTTGATCGGGCAATGCTGTTGCAAATCATCGACTTGCAAGCCCAAGATCACCTCGTAGGTGCACCTACGAGGTGATCTTGGGTAACTCGGCTTTTCTATTCATAATTTCGGGGGCACATCGACTAATTCTAAATCAAGAAATGCATAATTCTGAATGAATTAGTGATGTGTTCTCGGAATTCACTAAAGGTTGAGATTCTTCAAAAACAGATGAGGGCGCATGTTCGAGGACAGGAAAGACGCTGGACAGAAGCTGGCCCTGGCGCTTGGAAAATATAAAGATCAGGACGTGATCGTTCTTGGAATCCCTCGGGGTGGGGTGGAGGTTGGGTATTACGTCGCCAAGTTTCTTCACGTCCGTTTTTCCATGGTGATCTCACGCAAATTGCCTCTGCCGCACGATCCTGAAGCGGGGTTTGGCGCCATTTCCGAGGACGGAAGCACTTTCATGATCGAGCGTGCTGCTCAATGGGTTTCGGGCGAAGAGATCGAAGAAATCAAACAGGTCCAAAGGAGGGAGATCGCCCGGAGGATCCAAATGCTCCGTAAAGGCCGGCCTTTGTCGGATCTCAAGGGCAAGACTGTGATTCTCGTGGACGACGGGATTGCCATGGGCGTGACGATGCGGGCCGCGATCCAACTTTGCGGAAGAAAGAAAGCGGGAAAAGTCGTGGTTGCAGCGCCTGTGGCCGGAGAAGATGTTGCGAAGGAGATCGCGGAGACGGTCGACGAACTGGTAGTGCTCGAGACCCCGGTTTTTTTTCATGCCGTAGCACAGGCCTACCGACATTGGTATGACGTACCGGACAAAGAGGTCCTCGCGATCATGGATCGGTGGGAAAAAGAAGAAGCTCTTCGTAGAGCGTAGAACGGTACCGGGTACGCAGAGGACACGTAGGACGTAACGAAGCGGCACAAGTTAAGCGGCACAAGTTATCTGCCCCTTTGGTGTGCGGTACCATTAGATTTGTTTTTCATGAAGAAGACAACAGGGAATCAAACATGGATATTTTAGATCAATATAAACAGCATTATCAATCGGTCCTGCATGACTTTGAGATCTTTCTCAATTATGTGCAAGCCCACAAACCGGCGCTGACTCCGGTGCAAGGCCTTGTCCCGGTCAAGCATATTCTCAAAATAATGGAAAGTTTTTTGGTTAAAGAGACTTCTGAGGAAAAGGTGAGGGAGAGGATCTTCAGAAAAAGATTTGAGGATGAGTTCCCACGTTTTTATTTCCTGGATCTTCTGGCGGTCAATGCGAAGATATTGTCCATTCGCCAGAACAAACTGGCAATTGGGAAATATTTTCAAAAAATATTTTGAAATGCCGGCGTTTTTTCGTCCCACCGGTCTTTTCTTTAATTTCTGCTTCGACTTTAACCACGAGGCCTGGTTTGCCGGAGGGGATTTCGGCCTTACGGTTATGTTGAAGGCTCCTTTTATCTGGAACCGGATACTTTCATGGCGCAAAGAAAAAGAAGTTCTCTGGGAGGAATGGGCAAAACGCGTTATTAAAGAATGCGCGCTCACCTGGACTGCTGAAAATCAGAGTTTTTCAGAAAGGAGCATGATCTGGGGGCTCAAGAGCTGCTTTGTCGATACTCTGGGCTATCTTGGCGTCGTCGAGCAGATCAAAAAAGAAGGGAAATATGGGCCAGAACTTCATGCGGTTCGTTTGACGCCCTGGGGCCAGGTTTGCCTCAAACAGCTTGAAGAAATGCTCACGAAGCGTCCTTCTCAACAATCCGATTTTTTCTCATTAAGCTAAGGAAAGTGACGGTCCGAAGGTGGCGTTGACGGCTTGAATCAGGGGATCTATACTTCATCGTGTAAACGCAGTTTAACATCGGAGAATATTCCCCCCAAAGGAAGCGAGGCCTTTATGAAAATCGATAAAAAACACCTTCCCCTCGTCATAGGCCTGTCGCTGCCTGTTTTGATGACGCTTTTTATCAGCGGTAGCATCTACCTTCCAAAATTATTTGCGCCCGAACCGAAATTTGATTTTATCTACAGCGCCTCGGATAATCACGGTTGGCCGGACGTGAGATTTACGGTCGAGAACGGGACCCTTCGGAAAATGGAACAGACCTATCCGGAACAAGCGGCCCAAAAGGATTTCAAAACGGCAACCGTGGTGCTCTATCGCTATCACATAAAGACCAATCAGTCCGAAAGGCTCTCTTTTGAAGCGGCGCAAAAACTTAAACTTGTTTCCGGCGAAAAATCTCCCGACAATTTTGAGGTCGTTCGCGGAGATTCCGACGGCGGGCTTGGGTTGTTGTATTCTCGTGGGAGCTCCTTCGGGGATTTTTTCTTGAAAGGCCACGGCACCGCCCGAAAACTCAATCTTGAAAAAAGAGGATCTTTTTATTGGAATCCCGACGGGAACGTCATTGGCTGGATTGTGGGGTAAGCCTATGTCCCTGGAAAAAACAAATCTGATCGATAACGTACGCCGGCTTTCCTCCCAAGGCCTCATTACCCAAGAGGAGCTCCTGGCTGCCTACGATGAGGGACAGAAAGAGAAAGAGGCGCCGGAAATTGCCACGCAGGCCAAGTTCTCCAATATCCTTTATTATCTTGGCGCGGGCATCGTTTTTATCGGCATGGTTGTTTTTATTGGCCAGCAATGGGATAAGCTCAACAGCCTCACCAGGATTCTGGTCACCTTAGGGAGTGGCCTGGTGGCTTTTGTGGTGGGTGTTCTGTTCAATGAAGATGAACGCTCCCGCCAGATTTCCGCAGGTTTCTTTCTTCTTTCTGGGCTCCTCATTCCTGGTGGGATCTATATCACACTCGACATCTTGGGGCTACAGGCCGGTGACTTCTCAACGCAGGCCATTGTCGCCGCCGCTTTGACGGGCGCTTACCTCGCAGGATTCCTTCTCTTCCGGAAAAAAGTCCTTTTGCTCTTTACCATCGGTTTCGCGACCTGGTTCTATGTCGCCCTGACCAGCAGCATTTTGGGCGACACCGTGCTTTTGAACGACTGGCGTTCCCAGATTTATCGGACGATGGTCATTTTTATTTCCTACCTGTGCCTTGGCTACTATTTCTCGACCACAGAGGATAAACGCTCGGCCATCACAACGTGGTTGTTAGGCATCGGCATTTTTGGTTTTCTGGGCTGCGCGCTTAGTCTGGGAGGCTGGAGAGAGGACGGCAACCATTTTTGGGAGGTCATCTTTCCGGCCATCACATTCATGTTCGTCTACCTTAGTGTGACTTTCAAGAACCGATCGTTTCTCTTCTGGAGCGTGCTTTATTTGATCGCCTACCTTTTCAAGATCACATCCGAATATTTTTCTGACAGCCTCGGATGGGCCTTGTCACTTGTGGTCCTGGGTTTTCTGGTCATCGGCGTCGGTTTTTTTGGACTCTATATCCACAAGAAATACCTCAAATCATGAACCCGACAAGGCGAAATCTTTTTGGGTCAGAAACAGGTGACAGTCACCAAATAGGGGACAGGCAGTAGAAGGTTGCCTGTCCCCACCGCTTTCCGGGGTGCTTGTGGTCGTGTTCGCCTGGTAGCCCCCCGGTCAGTTGGGGAGCGATCGCTTCCCCCAAGCCCAAGATCACCTCGTAGGTGCACCTACGAGGTGATCTTGGGTAACTCAGCTGTTTTTACTTGATCTCGATTGTCAGGAGAAAGATATCGTCGTCGAAGTCTTCTTTGCCGCGGAAGAGCCGTAATGTTTCGATTAGCCCCTGGTTGAAGACTTCGGCTTGCAGGTCCAGGTGATGCTTTAAATAATCCTCCACGCCTTCCTTTCCAAAAAAGAGCCCCTTCCCGTTCCGCGCTTCCAGAAGGCCGTCCGTGAAAAGGAGAATGCGGTCTTTCCGGTCAAAATCCACCATCAGTTCATGGATCTCGGGGGATCTTGCCTCGACGATCCCCAAAAGATGCCGTTGGGGGTTCATGTAAAAGATCTCGTTTTTCCGGGAATGGTAGAGCACCTGCGGAGGATGACCGAAATTCGCATAAAAGAGAGTTTTCTTCTTAAAGTCGAGCAGGCAGGCGTAGGCTGAAAGGAGGAGTGAAGTTTCCTGGAACGTTTCCTGCACAAACCGGTCCAGTTTTTCAAGGAAAACGCTTGGAAGAAGAGATTGCTCCGCGAGGTGGTTCACCTCACTGTGGATTCGATTGACCATCAGAGCAGCTGGAACGCCGTGTCCTGTGATGTCCATGATGAAAATGAGCAATTTGTCGGGCGTCGGAAAATAGAATTTCGCATAGTCCCCGCCGACATAAGAAGCAGGCAGGAAGCTGATGGCGATATCCACCTGTTCATTCGCGAAAGATTTTGGGAGGATGCTTTTATGAACTTGGCGGGCCATCTCGAGTTCTTTTTTGATCAGTGCGTTCTTTTCTTCCAGTTCTTTCCGGAGCAGGAACTGTTCCTTTCTTTTTTCTTCATCGAAATATTTGTAGATCATCGCGGCGAGGATCGCGGTCACCATTCCGAAACAGTTCAGCTGAAAATAGACAAGATCGTGCGAGTACCGGGTTTGGGTCAGCGTCAGCGCGACGGCGAAGGATAGGACCAACAACCCTCCCAGGGCGAGGATCTCAAGCGGGTGCCAGGGCATGGCCATCGCGATCAAAAGGAAAAGCAGCAGGAAGGCTCCCATTCCGAGATCAAAACAGACGGGGTAAAGGACGTACATGGAGCCAAAGCCCGCAACCAGGAGGAGGGTCATCAGGTAAGCGGAGGCCTTGATCATTCCGTGCGAACGGCTTTTTCCAACAAATACGATCAGAGCCAGGGCGATTACCATTGTCAGAATGTCGGCCGCGATCTCCCAAAAGGACGGGCACGGGTAGTTCCAGATAAAGTTGAATACATAAGAGGAAACATAAAGGGCGATGATCAGTCCAAGGAAAAGTTGAACGCGGAATTTCAGAATCTGGAGAGTTTGCTCCCTGTATTCTGAGTGGTGGCAGGCCGGTATGCGGATGTGGTGCGACAGAGCGGAAAAGATCTTTTGCCATACGTTCGCGGTAGCCATGATAAAATATGATGTCATGAAACGTGAGGGCTGACAAGGAGAAGAAGATCGGAAAGAGTCTTTTGTCGAAATGAGACGTCATCTCCAGGAAAACCCAGCAAGGGGGATGGATGAGAGTTTGTCATACCGAAAAGATCCCAATCAAAATGTGGCTCGAAGATATCGAAGAGGGAGCCATGAGCCAGCTCAAGAATCTCGCCAATCTTCCCTTCGCTTTTAAGCACATCGCGGTGATGCCGGACAGCCATCAGGGATACGGGATGCCCATCGGCGGAGTGCTTGCGACGAAAGGCATGATCATCCCCAACGCGGTCGGTGTGGATATCGGTTGCGGTATGTGTGCCATGAGATCCAGCCTCGAAAGTTTGGACCGGGAAACTCTTAAAAAAATCCTGGGAGAGATCAAAGCCGCTGTGCCCGTCGGTTTTAATCACCACAAGACCCGGCAGGAGGATGCACACATGCCAGGCAAGCCATTTGAAAAAGGTGTCGTTTGCGAACGGGAATACCGGCACGCGATTTTCCAGGTCGGGACGCTCGGCGGTGGAAACCATTTTATCGAGATCCAAAAAGGTTCGGACGGATTTATTTGGGTCATGGTTCATAGCGGGAGCCGGAATCTCGGGAAGCAAGTCGCGGATCATTACAACCGAATGGCGATCCGTTTGAACGAGGAGTGGAACTCGCCGGTGCCGAAATCCTACGAACTTGCTTTTCTTCCAGAAAATAGCGATGAAGGGAAAGCTTATATCCGGGAGATGAACTATTGTGTGGAATTCGCTTTCCGAAGCCGGAAGCTGATGACGGAAAGGATCGCGGAATGTTTTTTAAGAAATACCCGGGGGACTTTCGAGCCGATCATTAATATTGCCCATAACTACGCAAGGAAAGAAAATCATTTTGGACAGGATGTGTGGGTCCATCGAAAAGGAGCGACCTCCGCGCGGGAGGGGGAGGTCGGGATTATTCCGGGCTCTCAGGGGACCCAAAGCTATATTGTGAAGGGGAAAGGGAACCCTGAAAGTTTTCAATCCTGCTCTCACGGAGCCGGCCGGAAAATGGGAAGAAAACAGGCGCAAAGATCCCTGAACCTCCAGGAAGAGATCCGGAAAATGGATGCCCAGGGCATTTTGCACGGCATTCGGGGTGTTCATGAGCTCGATGAAGCGCCGGGGGCCTATAAGGATATTAATGAAGTGATGAAGCAGCAATCGGACCTCGTGGACATTTGGGTAGAACTCTCCCCGCTCGGAGTTGTCAAGGGATGACGGAATGTTCCCTGTGGGGGAGGCCCCAGGCCCGCGCGCCCATCCTCTTTTTCTAGTAAAAAGTAAGAAGTAGGCGTCCTACCGATGGACAGCTTGCGTAGAATGTCCTCCCCCAATAGCTGTCTCGTTCGTGCGATGTGTGTTTCCCGAGGGTATTTCTTGATGGGAGTTTTCTTTTGATGTAGTATTCGTGCCTTCTTAACTTAACGAGCGGAGAGAAAAAGAAAAAATGAGTGGATTCAAATACCCGAAAGTGAAAGCTGAAATTCCAAAAACAAAAGTGAAGTTTGGTGGCAGACTTCTCGTGATCGGCTGCGGAGGCGTGGCTCAATGCACCGTCCCGCTTGTCCTGCGCCACTTCGACATGCCGGCCTCGAAAGTTACGATCATGGATTTCGTGGACAATCGCCACCGGGTGAAGGATGCCCTCAAGCGCGGCGTAAAATATGTCTTCGCTCGTGTGACCGAGCAAAATTACAAGACGCTTCTTGCCAAATACGTGGGCCCGGGGGACATGATCATCGATCTTGCCTGGAATATCCACTGCTGGGAGATGCTCGATTGGTGCCGTAAGCACGAGGTTCTTTATGTGAATACCTCGATCGAGGAATGGGACCCCTACGGGGATGAGAAACGTACCGACCCGACCCAATACACACTCTATGCCCGGCACATGTTGCTTCGTAAACACATGGCGAAATACTGGAAGGGCGCCAAGGGCACGACCGCGATCGTCGATCACGGTGCGAATCCCGGCCTTGTGTCGCACTTCACGAAAAAAGCCCTGATCGATATCTCAGAAAAGATCCTCAAGGAAAAACCCGGAGATCCGCGGCGCAAAGCACTTGAGACGGCTCTTCTATTGCGGGATTTTCCGAAGCTTGCCCAACTCACCGGCGTGAAGGTCATTCATGTCAGCGAGCGCGACTCGCAGATCACGGATGTTCCGAAGAAGATGAACGAATTCGTGAACACCTGGTCGATCGAAGGTTTCTATGAAGAAGGCGTTGCGCCTGCCGAGCTTGGATGGGGGACGCACGAGCGGCGTCTGCCTCCGGGAGCGCATTGCCACAAGGCCGGTCCGAAAAATCAGATCTGCATGAGCTCACTCGGGATGAACACCTGGGTGCGGTCGTGGGTGCCGTGCGGTGAGATCAACGGGATGGTGATTCGCC
>MHFU01000170.1:2413-3372 GCA_001804345.1 Omnitrophica bacterium RIFOXYB12_FULL_50_7 | reverse complement strand
CGGATCGGCTCACGATTTGGAAAAATGGAAAAGCGGTCTATCGCCCCACGGTTCATTATGCGTATTGTCCCTCGGACTCGGCGATCAATTCCTTGCATGAGCTTCGGATGCGCCAGTACCGGATGCAGGAGCATCAGCGCATTCTTGCCGACGATATCACAGAAGGTCGCGATGAGCTGGGCGTGCTTCTCATGGGCCATGATTTCAAGTCCTGGTGGTGCGGCAGTCTTCTCGATATCCACACGACGCGCAAACTCGTGCCACATCAGGAAGCGACCACACTCCAGGTGGCGGTGTCGGTTGTTGCTGCGGCGCTTTGGATGATTCAACACCCGCGGGAAGGATTCCTTCTTCCGGATGACCTCGATCACGAATTTATTCTGGATTTCGCGACACCCTACATTGTTCCTTTTGTATCCATTCCCTCGGATTGGACCCCGCTCAAGAACCTGAACCAGAAATATCTGAAGTTTGGAAGCGCGGCCCCCAAGGAAAAAGATGTGTGGCAGTTCACGACATTTCTTATGGAGCGCTAGTGAGCCAACCCATCCCCAACGGCAACGGTCAGACCCCTTTACTCAAACTCAAGCCGGCCGAGATCTCCGGGGTCGAGAATCTCATTCGTGCGATGCTG
The DNA here is from genome assembly GCA_001804345.1 of Omnitrophica bacterium RIFOXYB12_FULL_50_7. GTDB lineage: Bacteria > Omnitrophota > Omnitrophia > Omnitrophales > Aquincolibacteriaceae > Aquincolibacterium. Next base: position 2,738 of record MHFU01000170.1, on the reverse strand, counting down.
GGGAAGCATAAGACTCCTTTTATGCTTATCCGCAAAAGTGTGCTCGAGAAACAATTCGCCCGCTTCAAGAAGGCCCTTCCGGAAGTCACACCTTATTACGCCATCAAGGCCAATCCGAACCCGAAGATCGTGAAGACCTTCGCGGAACTCGGTGCAAGCTTCGACGTGGCGAGTGCTGCGGAAATGAAATCAGTCCTGAAACATGGCGTGTCCCCGAGCCGAATTATTTTTGCTAACACCATCAAATCCAAAGAAGACCTCGTGACGGCTCGCCGGCGGCGTGTGCGACTTATGACGTTCGATAATGAAGCCGAACTTTACAAGA
>MHFU01000170.1:0-2407 GCA_001804345.1 Omnitrophica bacterium RIFOXYB12_FULL_50_7 | reverse complement strand
AGAATTTCCCCAAGGCGCATGTGATCGCCCGTATCAAAGTCGCGAACCGTGGGAGCGTGGTGCAGTTGTCCCTTAAATTTGGCGCGGAGCCGGACCAGGCCTTCTATCTTTTGCGGAAAGCGAAGAGTCTCGGGCTTATTCCTAAGGGTGTGAGCTTTCACGTCGGGTCGCAATCCACGAACGTAGAGAATTATCTTCAGGCGCTCGAGCTCACGGCGAATATTTTTCGGGAAGCCAAGGAGAACGATATGCCACTTAAGATCGTGGATATCGGCGGAGGATTCCCGATCCAGCACTTTGAAAACGAGATCGGTATTAATTTTGAGCGTATGGCCGCCGAGATCCGTAAACAGATGAAGGCGCTTTTTTCAAAACAGATTGAATTCATCGCGGAGCCGGGCCGTTTTTTTGCCGGGCCCTCGGGGATCCTCGTGACGCAGGTGATCGGTCGCGCGTTTCGCGACAATAAGAACTTTTACTATCTGAATGACGGTGTTTATCAGGATTTCTCGGGCATGGTCTTCGATCACTGCAAATACGAGTTCAAGACCCTGCGTCGCGGGCCCAAGTATATGAGCGCGCTCGCGGGACCCACCTGTGATTCCCTGGACATTCTCTCCACGAGCGAAGAACTGCCCGAGCTTTACCCCGGAGATGTGGTTTATGCCAAGAATATCGGCGCTTATTCCTCGGCCAGCGCCGTTCCCAACTTCAACGGATTTGAACCGGCCAAAATTATACTGGTATAATTCCAACATTCGCTTTTACGATCCGCAAAATGCTTTAAACCTCGCCCGGCGCTCTTCAGCCGCTGCGGTATAAGCGTTCCAGTCCTCAACTCCCGATGGTTTAGTCGGGGGCTCCATTTCTTGACATTTCTTTATTATCAATTATTATATGCTTACAGATAAATGCTATGCACGTAAACTATAGTTGACAGCGAGGGTTTTGTGGGGTACATTCCTACTGAGGGGCAGAAGATGTTTGGCGCGGGGATCTCCCAATGATCCGCGAGATCCTTCATTATCAGACAGTTACAGGTAAGGATCTGTTCTCTGAGTGGTTAGACGGTCTTCTGGACTTTAAGACAATAAATCGTATTGAGGCGCGATTGGACCAGCTGGAGGCCGGCAATTTTGGCGATGTTAAATTGGTTGCAACCGGTGTTTGGGAACTTCGTTTCCATTTTGGTCCTGGGTACCGAGTTTACTTTGGGTTGGACGGGCAGGCGCTCGTGATATTACTTTGCGGCGGAGATAAATCGACGCAGGAAAGGGATATCAAAATTGCCCGCGAATGTTGGGTGGACTATTTAAGGAGAACGCGATGAAATGCGCAGCAGCGGTAAGCCACCATGACTGGTTGATCAAGAGACTCAAGGCAGATCCGGAAGAAGCGTCGGGATATCTGAACGCGGCTTTGGAGGCAGGAGACAAAAAGGCGTTTCTGATAGCGCTTCGGAACGTGATCGAGGCGCGCGGAGGCATGACGCGATTCGCCAAGGCGAGCAAGATCAACCGAGTGAGCCTTTATAAAATGCTTTCCGGGAACGGGAACCCCGGATTCTCGAACGTCCTTCTTCTGCTTCACCATGCCGGTATGTGTTTTAAAGCCGAGACGAAAAAGTAATGGGAATCGGACATCGTTCCCTGCCACAAAGCTTTGACGGGCAGGTACGTAGGGTGCACCCAACTCCACTCCTACGTGTAATGCTCCCCTTTAATCAAGGATGAAAAACCACGGATTTTCTTCTTACGTTTCCCGTTCCCCGTTTCCCTGTTCTTTGATACAATACGCCCTCTCGTAACCAAAAGATTAGCAAGCATTTACCTAGGATTATGAAAAACTCTATTCCTTTTTACAAAATGGTTGCTTCGGGGAATGATTTTGTGGTGGTGGACAACCGCCGCGGGGTCGTGAAGGACGCGGTTGCGTTTACCCGGGGGATCTGCCGCCCGCATCAGGGCGTGGGGGCGGATGGGGTGCTGCTTTTCGAGAGTTCCAAAAAGGCGAATTTTAAGATGCGGATCCTCAACCTGGACGGGTCTGAGGCCGCGGCGTGCGGGAATGGATTTCGGTGCATTGCGCTCTACGCTCATGAAGTTTTGAAATATTCTTCACGCATGAATTTTGAATCCGGGTCAGGGTTGATCGAGGCCGAGGTTGGATCCAAGGAAAGCGTCAGAGTCCAGCTCATGAAACCGCGTGTTTTTGAGATGGATGGCATTATGGAAGTGCGCAAGCACCGCCTTCACTACGCATTTCTTGATACGGGCGTACCGCATGTGGTGATCTTCGTGGAAGGTCTCGAGAAGGTCGATGTCTTTGAGACCGGTAAAGCCATCCGGAATCACACGCATTTCCAGCCGTTTGGTACGAACGTGAATTTTGTAAGTGAAAAGCAAAA
>MHFU01000169.1:1114-13646 GCA_001804345.1 Omnitrophica bacterium RIFOXYB12_FULL_50_7 | reverse complement strand
AAAAGCGCCTTTGCCTTGGGCATCCACGCATTTCCCGTAGATATCGAAGTCGATATCACCAACGGCCTGCCCCAACTGATCCTGGTGGGCCTTCCGGATACAAGCATCAAAGAGGCCCGGGAAAGAGTTCGTACGGCCCTCAAGAACAGCGGTTTTCACATCCCGCCTGACAAGATCACGATCAGTCTCGCGCCCGCGGATCTCAAGAAGGAAGGCGCCGCGTTCGACTTCCCCATCGCCATGGGAATCCTGGCCTGTCACGGCATCGTCCCATCCGAAAAACTCGCTGGCCATATTTTTCTCGGAGAATTAGCCCTCGACGGAACCCTGCGACCCATGAGGGGTGTCATCTCCATTACCACAGGCCTTAAGAATTCCTCGTTCGTCCTCCCGACCGAGAACGGAGAAGAGGCGGCACTCGCCAAAGACGTGACCGTTTATCCTGTCAAAAGCCTCCGGGAGACTGTGGATTTTCTGCTCGGCGAACGGATGATCGAGCCTCTCCGAAACATTCCTTATAAGAACAAGACTCCTTCCCAGAACTTGCCCGATTTTTCCGAAGTCCGTGGCCAGCAGGCTGCTAAACGGGCGCTGGAGATCGCTGTCGCGGGAAACCACAAAATCCTTTTCGTGGGTCCCCCGGGCAGCGGAAAGACCATGCTCGCCAGGCGCATCCCGAGCCTCCTCCCTCCTATGGACTCCGAGGAAGCGCTAGAGATCACCAAGATCCACAGCGTGGCAGGCCTGATCCCGCAAGGAAATTGCCTTATTTCCGAGCGGCCTTTTCGCTCACCTCATTACACGGCTTCCGCAATTGCCCTGGCCGGAGGCGGACCGTCCCCGCGCCCTGGAGAAATGTCTCTTTCGCACGGCGGCGTCCTTTTCCTGGATGAGCTTCCGGAGTTTCGGCGAGACGCACTGGAAACACTCCGCGGCCCACTTGAGGATGGTTGCATTACAATCTCAAGAGCTAAAAGCCAGGTTACTTTTCCGGCCAACTTCCTGCTCGTGGCGGCTATGAACCCGTGTATGTGTGGTTTTCTTGGCGATCCGCGCAAGACTTGCCGCTGTTCACTGGGGCAGATCCATAAATATCAGTCCAAGATCTCAGGTCCTATTCTGGACAGGATCGATATTCACATAGAAGTACCGGCGTTGTCGTTTCAAACTCTTACGAATCAGGAACAGGCGGAAAGTTCGGCAACGATCCGGGAACGGGTTTGCGCGTGCCGGAAGATCCAGAGATCGCGCTATCGAATGCGCTCTTATAAAACAAATTCCCAGATGAATCCCAAAGACATCAAAGAATTCGCCACCCCCGACCTTCAAGGTCGCAAGCTCATCGAGATGGCGATGAAAGAGCTGCATTTGTCAGCTCGCGCTTATTACAAGGTACTTAAAATCGCCCGAACGATCAGCGATCTGGCGGGCTCGGAACAAATCCAGTCCGAGCATATCGCGGAGGCAATTCAATATCGTTCACTGGATAGACAGTGGTATGGGTAATGACCGCTTCCTCAAAGAACATCTTTCAAAATACTGGGCAGATCATTCAGAAATATCTATTTTTTCCGATAAACAAGACACGGCATTAAACCTTCGCCTCCGGAAAGTTAACAGGTAATAAATGGGAGATATTTATGGAAGAAAATCAAAAAACAAGCAAGCTCGCAATCTCCGCTCTGGTTTTTGGTATTCTGAGCGTTATTTTAAAGCCAGCACCAATCATTGCCATAATCTTGGCTGAAACCTTTCGCTACAACAACAAGAAAAGGGATGTCCCTCTCAAGGGAGCCAAGATTGCTTGGTGGGGATTCGGTCTGGGTTTGTTTTTTCTAATAATTAGAATAGTAGAAATTTTCATCAAGTAACTTCCTCAAAAAGACGCCTGTCTACTCAATGAAAAGCTTACAGCAACACGCGGCTGTTTTTGATCAGTTGCACCCATCCTTTTCGCTGCTATCAATTTTTGAGCCAAAACTTCGAGGAGATATTGCGGGTTACTCTGCCGAGATGGGTATCGTTTGGGAGCATGAGGACAAGTCTTTAATTTATAAAGTTAAACTAAAAAATCCCACAAAGCTTCCTTTGTTTTTTTGGAATAGATTTGTCTTATCCTCATTCATCAACAGCAACCTTCCCTTAGAAGAAATCGGCTCTCTAGAAATACACAAAGGACGGTGGCTGGTTCAATATGCTTATAGCGGCGAAACTATGCGGAAAGTTTCCAAATATCTTGAAAAAACAAAAACGGAAGCAATAAAAGCTGCTTTCAGCCGCCTGGTCTCTTTTGCAAAAAAAATCGATAACGGGGAAATTTCAATCAGCCCAGAAGTTGAAAAACGGAAAAAAAGTTTCTATCGGGATTCCCTCATCGTCATCATAATTATAATTATCGTTGTCCCCCTAATCTATTGGTGGCTGTATCATAGTTAATGCCGCCGTATAAGGGCAGACCTGCATTGTCTTCATAAGATCAGTTCCTAGCCGACAATACCCGCCAATTCATCCCATTTAATGGTTACCACAGGAACAAACTCAGGATATTCGTAGGTTGTATAGAGCAAATCCTTGTTCGGATACTTAAAATCGCCCGCACGATCAGTGATTTGGCGAGCTGTGAACAAATCCAGTCCGAGCATATTGCCGAAGCCATTCAATACCGTTCGTTGGATCGCCAATGGTGGTCATAAACATGAAAGAAAAATAACTATGCCGACAAAGCTCATTCCTCAAGAAATTATTCAGAATAAGATTCTGCTCTTCCGAGGGACGAAGGTCATGCTCGATAGCGACCTTGCAAGGCTCTACGGCGTTCCTACTTTTCGCCTTAACGAAGCCATAAAGCGAAATAGGAATCGTTTCCCTAAGGATTTCATGTTTCAATTGACCCCAAGGGAGCATCGAATCTTGATATCGCAATTTGCGATATCAAGCTGGGGTGGCCGACGAAAGCTGCCTTATGCCTTTACTGAGCATGGGATTCTCATGTTATCCAGCGTTCTCAATAGCGAGAGGGCGGTTGAGGTAAATATCCAAATCATGAGAACTTTCACCAAGCTGCGACAGCTCATGCTTAAGCATGCGGATTTAAGAAAGAAAATCGAGGAAATGCCTGCCCGCCAGCGCTTTGTGGCGGGGAGAAGAAATACGATCATCAGTTTCAGATCGTTTTCAAGGCCATCAAAGAATTGCTCGAACCCCCGGCCCAAACACCCAAAGGCCCGATCGGGTTTCATGCATAACCTGGTAGAACCAAGGCACGGCTAGCGAGAACCGCCCCAGGGGCTTTTAAAATCGCACGCACGATCAGCGATTTGGCGGGTTGCGGACAAATTCAGTTAGAACACATCGCGGTCCCAATACCTATCAATTTCAACTTGTTGAAATGGGGGCCGTCCAGGTCACCATTAATGAAAAGAAATTCAAGACCTGGACGGAGGCGATCCAATATAAAAGCCGGAACCGGCAGTGGTATGAATAACGGGGCAAGACAGTGCTCTGCCGTTTCTTCCCGAGGAAAGATTGAAAAAACCACCGCATTTGCTTTTTTACTACTCGCCAGATATAATCCCCTCGCAGTCAAACAAGACAGGGAACCAGAGGTTTTAGGTCCTAAAATGAAAACACCGTCGGAAAAAGTTACCTCCGTGGAAAAAATTTCTGCCAAGCAAAAAAGAATTCTGATCATTGAAGATGAGTATAGCGCCAGCAAATTCCTGAGCTTGCGCCTGAAAAATCTGGGGTTCGTGGTTTCCGCCGCCTTCGACGGCATGACCGGCCTCAAGGAAGCAACGGAAACCCTTCCCGACCTTATCATTCTCGATTTGATGCTCCCCAAACTTCCAGGCGAAGAGGTCTGCAAGTCCCTCCGGGAAAGTTTCGATGAAAAACTCGTGAAAATCCCCATCATCATGCTGACAGGCAAGGATTCGATGGTTGATAAGATCCTTGGGAAGGTCATCGGCGCTGATGCTTATTTGACAAAACCTTACGAATTCAGCGATCTTTTTGATGTGATCAAGAAAATCCTTCCGGGTTCTTAGTGGCCTGTCCTGATATCGCTCAGGGACGGTTCTCCTTGAGAGAACCGTCCCTAAAGATCTGATTTCCGGATAGGTTCTTGGCACCGGAAGCAGGAACATCCCGGGAAAGGATCCCGGCCCCCAGAAGAGGTTTCGGAGATGGACCAGGAAAAGTTCGCGCAGTCCGGTTTGAAGATCCTCCCCACCCAAGAGAACCCGGTGTCCTGTCCCGGGATGCCCTTGTGATCGATCCCCCGACTGAAGAGACAGGAAAAATCCCCTCGAGGCCTAGGCAAGATCCCGTTCTTTTCTCCACAAACCTGAAATTCCTCCTCGCTTTTATTTTTCTTTCCTGTTCTGCGGTGGGGAATTTTCTCATTATGGACAACGAGATCCACTACGCCTCCCATGACGCGGCGGTCACTGGTTTCATGGAAAACCAGTATGGTCTGGTGCAAACAACCGCTTTCCTGGCGACCGTTTACGCCCAATCGATCGGTTTTGATGATCGCAGGAATTTCCGGGCCAGTATCCGCGACGAATCAAGAAAGATCCTTCTTTTTAGTGCGGACGCTAGCACCATCACTTCGGAAAAAACGGATCTTCCGCAAGACCTGCTCCCCACGCTCCGTGGGCTTTATTTTTCTTCCACCCCGTCCCTGAACCAGGAGATAGAAAACTACTTTTCGGCTTTGAAGAAATTCCTTATGGGGTCTCCCATCCGTGTCAGCTCGGATAATCCCCATCTTCTTTCTCTTCAAGCAAAAAACATAAAACTTCTCAGCTTTTTCCGCGCCGCGATCAAAACGTTCCAAAAAGAGAGCAGCGCTAAAATTACCATGCTCCAACATCTGGGGACCGGTCTTTTTCTTCTCAATATCTTCTGTCTTGCTGTCATCGGCACCATGGTCTTCTTACCGACGCTCAAAAGACTCGGGACTTACTTGCAGCAACTGCAGAATATGAATGAGGCCCTGGAGATTAAAGTCCGCGAAAGGACGGCCGAACTCGAACAAAAAACTCAACAACTTGTTCTCACCAACGAAGAACTTCGTGCGCATATCGATGAGCGTCTCCGAGCTGAAAAAGAGCTTCGCCAAACAAACACCTTTTTAGATTCCATCATCGAAAACATCCCGAATATGCTCTTCATCAAGGACGCGGAGGAGCTACGCTTTGTGCGTTTCAATCGCGCGGGGGAAGAGTTGGTCGGGTACAAGCGCGAGGAGCTCCTCGGAAAAAATGATTTTTCCTTTTTCCCTAAAAACGAGGCTGATTTTTTTGTCGAAAAAGACAGGGAAGCCCTTCGCTCTCAAACGATGCTGGAGATCCAGGAAGAAACGATCCACACACACAAAAAAGGGGCGCGAATCCTGCACACAAAAAAGATCCCGATCCTGGACCCTCAGGGAAAATCCGTCTATTTGCTCGGCATTTCAGAAGACATTACGGAAAAGATCCAGACGGAACAGCGGCTGCGGGAGCTTTCTATCGCCATGGAAAACGCCCTCGACGGTATCGCGCGCATGGATTCCAACAAGAACTTCGTGAGCGTCAACAAGGCCTACGCCGCCATGATGGGCTATACCCCGGAGGAAATGGCGGGACTCAACCGCATGTCCACGCTTTGCCCTGAAGATATTGACAAAGCCGTGGCGACTTTTGAAAAAATGAAGCTGGAGGGAAAAGCAGAAACCGAGGTCAAGTCCATCCGTAAAGACGGTTCCATCTTTTATCAATATGTCGTCCTGATCAAAAACGTGAACAAGGACCATCAATTTGACGGCTTTTACTGTTTCGCAAAAGACGTAACGGAACACAAATATCAGGAATCTCTCGAGATCAAGGCCGAGCTGATCCAGGTGGTGTCCCATGAGCTCCGCACACCGATCCATTCAGTGAAAGAAGGTTTAAGCATCGTGCTGGAGGGTCTTACGGGGGAGATCACTCCCGAGCAAAAAGAAGTGCTGAGCATCTCGAAACGTTGCGTCGACCGGCTCGCACGCCTCGTCAACGACGTGCTTGCATTCCATAAGCTTGAGGCCGGCGTGATCGAATTTCACATGAAAAAAGGAAACCTGACCCGGATCATTGAAGAGGTGGTAGCGTCCATGCGTCCATTGGTTGAAAACAAGAACCTTCTCCTAAAACTGGCGCTTCAAAAGGACCTTCCGGAAGTGGAGCTTGACCGCGACAAGATCGTCCAGGTCCTCACGAATTTTTTACAAAACGCCATCAAGTTCACGCTCCAGGGCGAGATCACGATCACATCCTCCGCAGACGCCCAGGGGGTGAGGGTCTCGGTCAAAGACACGGGGATTGGCATTCAGCAAAAAGATATTCCCAAGCTTTTCAGGAAATTCGGCCAGCTCGAATCTGCGAAGCTTGTGGCTCCGGGTGGCACGGGACTGGGGCTTGCCATCTCCAAGATGCTTGTAGAACGGCATCATGGCAAGATCGAGATAGAATCGGCATACAAGAAGGGGAGCACCTTTTCCTTCATCCTTCCGCTGGAACAACCCAAGCCCTCGAAGCCTTCTGCCTTCTAAAAAGGCCCTTCTTATTTAAATAATCAGGCGCCAAGAACCAATAGCTGCACAAATCACAATTCTCAAGAAACAAGATACAAACAAATTCAAATATTCAATAACCAATCTGGGGTCATTGTATCTTGGTGATTGGTTCTTGCTTGGTTCTTGTCTCTTGGATCTTGGAATTTTCCTGGCGCTTAATCTTCGTGACGGATCCCCTGAACACCCGTGGCATTCAAAAGGATCGTAACGGCGGGGCTTAGTGTCTTGGCAGAGGCGCGCGCAACACGCAGGAGGATCCTGACTTCCCCGTTTGCGGGAATCCACTCAGATCGAATGTCGAAGTCGAGCTCTTTTGTCTCTAGTTGTGCGATCTTTTCCTTTTTTCCTTCGCTCATCACTTCGAGGTGGTAAACGGTTCCCTCTTTTGAGGCCATTCCGTACTCAACCGCAAGATCTTTGAAAGATAACTTTCCGCCAGAAAACGAGAATCCATCCAGGGGATTGGCGCGAGAAAACCAGTAGCGGGCAATGATGTCGCGCCGCTCGATCAGTGTCTTGGTAATGACTTCTGCGTTTTTCGCATCACGATAGCGTCCGGCCTTGACCATCGCCCGAATACCTTCATCTGAAAAACTCATCAAAAGTTTTGCGGCCCAAAATCCGTCGGCACGAGTCACGAGCCGGAATGCTTCGTAGGGAAATTGCGTTTTGTATCGTGCGGGATCAAAAAGTTCGTTCGTAAAATAACCTACGGCGGGAGCCCCTTGGATCTTTTCACCCGCCAGACGCCATTTTTTCTGCCAAGGTTTCTCGCGAAAACCTAACGCCAGGATCGATTTTGATGTCTCTCCATAGTCGACCTCATATTCGTAGCCCAGCATCGGATCCTTGGGACCTTCCTGCGTCGAGCCGAAGGCCCCGATAAAATCAGCAAGATAATGCTTCATCACAACCTGACCGTTCTCTTCGATAGATATGTCCAGGGTGTCGCTTTCCCGAAGATCATAATGATTAATCCAGGAGGCAAAGATCCCAAGTGCCCGGATCTCCCGACGGTCACGATGGTTCACCAGGTCCGCAGGATCGTCTTTCCGGCGGGATTCGAAACTGAAGATCCCGTGATAATCCCCTTTCATGATCTTGCACGCTGAAGCCCGGTAAAGACCTTCCTCGTTCTGGGGCAGGATCATGAGGTATTCTTCAAACCGTTTTTGGCTAAGCTTCTTTTTAAAACCCGTGTCCTCCCAGGTGGTGGCTCCGGGAGCAACTAGAAACTGCTCGGGCTTGATCGGAAGGATCGTAAACTGCGGGACGGTATAGCCTAAGGCATAATAAAACCGACTGGCAATGATCTCGGCCCCCGTCACAAGTTCCATGTTCCCTTGGGGATCGAATTCCAGAAGATATTCGTCCCCCCGCGCGTCCCTGACCCAGAAGCGGGGATAGATCCCCCGTTGTTCCGCCGCGATGACCTGCAAAGGTTTGCTCAGATCGGGCCCGGCGTTTTCCTGGTATCCTTTTTCAAGAGCTTCGAGAGAGAGCTTCTCGCGGCCCTGGCGATTCGTAAAGAATCCGGAATCCGGCACTTCATCAAAAACATTCACGTTCTTTGAGGGAAGTTCTTTTTTGAAAAGCTTTCTCCCCCAGCGTCCCAAATCCAGTTGGTTGACGCCTTCGTTGTAAATATTCTGGTCAAAAAGATCGCTGTAAAACGAGGATTCGCTTTCTTTGAATTTTACAGTTTCCTGGGCCATGGCCGTCCCCATAAGGCCGAAGATCCCCACCCCGAGGATCACGAACGCCAGGACCTGACGAATCTGTTTTATTTTTTTAAGTTTCATGTTCATGCTTGCCGCCCTAACATTCGTTTCTCTGGTCTGATAATCAAACAGACCTTTAATGCATTACTCCAGTTGCGTCTCCCCGCAGGTCACATTTAAATGTGACCTACGGGTGGCAAAGAAGGAACGCATCTCCCAAACAACGCCTCTTTAGAATGCGAGTTTGTTCTTAATATAGAAATACGTGCCTTCATTGCCGTGCGCTACCGAAAAGTTCAAGAGTGTGTTCCTGGCATAGCTGATATAGAGACCGATGCCGTACGATTCCCGGAGATCTTTCAAACGGAATTGATGGATCTTACCAAAGACTTCTCCGGTATCCGAAAAAATGGCTGTTTTGACTTTGAATTCTTTGTATTCCATCACCGTGTAACGGTATTCCAAATTCAGAAGCAGGGCGCTTTCGCCATAGAACCGGTTGTAAACAAACGATCGCAGGGCCTCGCTGTCCCGCACATTCGTCCCGGCGCCGCCCAGCTTCGCCATTTCATAAAAAGGAATGTTTCCGTGATCGATCTTTTCGTTATGCTCGGCAAAAAGGCGCGCCACCAACACGCGGCGTGGGGACGCGAGGCGAAAATATTTCGCCATGTCGATCTGGTACTTGAAAAAACGCGCCGGGGAGCCATTCACGCCATCCGTGAACTGAAAAAGAAATTTCTGATAACTTCCACACGTCGCATCATCCTTGCTGTCGCGCGTGTCGCGCCCGAGCGTCAGGGAATAATTCAAAAGATCGTCCCCTCCGATGCCCGGGATGTTCTGCCCCGAAAAAATAGTCCGGATATCCCCCTTGCCGTCATGCGCCCGGTTAAAAATGTTCACTTTTTTATAATCAAACCCTGCCACGAGATCGATCGTGGGTGAAAATTCATAGCCGGCCCTAGCGCCCACCTGGGTTGTTTCCATTCTGTAGGAGGTGCTATCGCCCATGCTGGTGTGGGGTCCGATACCATAAAAAGGTTCTTTTTCCTGGCGATCATAGTTGAAAAGACCCTTGGCATGGAACCCCGTTCCATGGATCTTCTGCGCTCCGATCTCGGAACCTACGTTGAAAAAAACGCTGGGACAATGAAGAATCGTGGTGGTAGCAAAAAAATCCGGATATTTTTCTTTTTGGCGGGCAATCGTTAAAAGATTCAGTTCGGCGCCGTAATAGGGAATCGCACTCACATCCGCAAACCCGAAGAGAGGCTTGATCCCCTGCTTGAGGGCTTGTTCGTAGATCCATTTTGTTTTCTTATCAAGCCGGTGGTTCTCGGTGAAAATGATCCCTTGGTCCATGGGCCACTTGATCAGCTTGAAAGGAAATTCGAGGACCCTTGAAAAAACACCTTTGAGAGGTTCGGCGGAAAGAGGTTTTGTATAAACAGGAGCGTAGAGATCGGCTTTCTTCTCCTCGCCATATCCGATCAAGGCGAAGACGAACAATCCGAGGCAGAGAAAACAAAATAATTTTTTAGCTCTAGCGATCATGGCTCAAAATATTTCTGGTCCTGGTGTCTTTTGGAACTCTTAAAGTATTAACGGCCGCTATTTTGCACTTCTTGAGAAGGAGAATCAATAGAGTTTGTCTTCTCTTTCAAAAGCGTCGGCAAAGAGGCGCATCTCGGGCGCCTGCCCCTCTTTCCAAAGAATGGCAACAACGTCAAATGCGACCGGCATTCCCCCAAGCTTCTTTTCTTTCAGGTACCACTGGGCAACCTTGAAAATCTTTTTCTGTTTTTGAAGGGTGACGGCCTCTTGCGGCGTCCCGAATTGGGCGCTCGTTCGCGTCTTGATCTCAATAAATGCCAGTCTCCCGCGCCGCCGGGCGATCACATCAATCTCGCCAATCTTGCACTTGTAATTTTTTTCGAGGATCTCGTATCCCTGTTCTTTCAGGAACCCGCAAGCCACCCTTTCGCCGCGCTCCCCAAGAGACACTCGAAAGGGTCCAGGATGAGGCGTCAGTTTCACGATGCCGCCCCGACTTTTATTTTCTTTTGATTGATGGGAGTTGGGACTGTCATTTTTCGGGACATCCGTGCCGCCTCTTGAACGGGTGCAAAGCTGTAGCGGTGGATAGGAGACGGACCTTTTTCCTTGAGGGCTTGCATATGCTCGGCCGTCCCGTAGCCTTTGTGGTTAAGAAACCCGTAGGCGGGATAAAGTTTATGGAGTGTTCGCATCCAGTGATCGCGAAAAACCTTGGCCACGATCGAGGCGGCGGCAATGCTCGCTGATTTCCCGTCGCCATGAATAATGCCCTTTTGCTCGAGCTCGAGATCCAGGCGCATCGGCCCGTCGATCAGAAGCCGTGAGGGAGTGTGCGAAAGGTTCAGGACGGCCTTTTTCATGGCCAGACGTGTGGCTTCGTAGATATTGAGTTCGTCGATCTGTTTTTCGTCCGCGGAACCGATGCCGACGATCGAGGAACGCGCGATCCGGACATAAAGTTCTTCGCGCCGTTTGGCGCTCAGTTTTTTGGAGTCGTTGATGCCGGCGAGAGTCTCGGGCCTTAAAAGGATCACGGCCGCCGCAACAACGGGGCCGGCGAGAGGACCGCGCCCGGCTTCATCCACGCCCGCCAGCCATCCCCCGCCCACAGCGAGGGCCTCCTGGCGGTCAAAATGCAAGAGCTTCTCAAGGAGAAGTGTCTTGCGGGATATTTCCATAGGCGGAATAGGCTCCATAGGCGGAATAGACTCAACAGGCAAAAAGCTTTTTTAGCCTATTAAGTTTTTTCAGCCTTTTAAGCTCGTTATTGCTTCTTGAGGTAATACAGTTTCGCGCGGCGGACTTTGCCTTTCACGCTCACCGTCACCTTTTCCACGTTCGGTGAATGGAGCGGGAATATCTTTTCGACCTTGTCCCCATAGCTCTCTTTGAGGACTGTGAACCTGGCGCGAACGCCTTTTCCTTTTTTGCTGATGCAGACACCCTCAAAAAGCTGGGTGCGGGTTTTGTCGCCTTCTTTAACGCGGACGTGCACCTTCAAGGTGTCGCCCACGCGAAATTCCGGTACTTTTTTCGATGCGGCTTCTTTTTCGACGATATCCATTTTACTCATTTGTTTGTTCTCCCGTTTGTGTAAATTATTTTAAAAGATCAGGCCTTTTTCGCCTTGTCGCCTGTTCGGATGATTTCTTCCGCCAGGCCTCCAGCTCTTTGTGATCCCCCGACACAAGTACGTCGGGAACTTTCCATCCCCGGTATTCCCGAGGCCGTGTGTAATGAGGATGTTCCAGCATCCCCGTTTGAAAACTCTCATGCTTGATCGACTCCGCGTTCCCCAAAACACCGGGGACAAGTCTTGTCACCGCCTCGATCAGGCAAAGGGCCGGGGCTTCACCCCCCATGGTAATAAAATCGCCTACCGATATTTCCTGGTCAACCAGATGGTCTTTGACGCGCTGATCCACACCCTCGTAGTGCCCGGCAATCAAAACAAGATGCTTTTTCTTTGCGAGTTTCGCGGCCAGCGTCTGGCTCATAGGCTCGCCCTGAGGATCAAGAAGCACCACCCAGGCATCTTTACCAATCGCTTCCACGCATTCAAAGATCGGCTCGGGCTTCATCACCATCCCTGCCCCACCTCCAAACGGCTTATCATCCGCCGTTTTATGCCGGTCGTGCGTCCAGTCCCTCAGGTTGCGGGTCCGGATCTTCACAAGTCCTTTCGCCTGAGCCTTTTCCAAAAGCGATTCCTGGAGAGGACTTTTGAAAAAATCCGGAAAAAGCGTCACGATATCAATCGTTAAGGCCATATTCACTCCGGGAAAAAGGGCTGAAAAGGCTTCATACGCTGAAGATGCCGAAAAGGCTCAAAGAATTTAAAACTTGTCAGGCTTACGAAGCTTTTTAAGCCTTTTTTGCTTTTTTCTTTTGACGGCGTAAAAGACTCGCGATGGCCGTGCTCACCTGCGCACCCTGCTTCACCCAATAGTCGAGACGCTCCTGCTTCACGACAAAAATATCTTCTTTGGGAAGAGCGTCGTAATAGCCGATTTCCTCGATGAAACGCCCATCACGCGGCGACTTCGCGTCACTGACCACAACGCGCCACTGAGGACGGTTCTTGCTGCCGAAACGTTTCATTCTTATTTTGACTGCCACATTAACCCCCTTTATTAGAAAATTCCAATAACCA
>MHFU01000169.1:0-1106 GCA_001804345.1 Omnitrophica bacterium RIFOXYB12_FULL_50_7 | reverse complement strand
GATCCAAACAATATTCAATGACCAATCTTCAAAATCTAACAACAACACGAATCTGTTCGCATTTTGATACTTGGTGTTTGTTTAGCTCTTGCTCCTTGGATCTTGGTTCTTGTTTGGTGATTGCATCTTGGTCATTGGTTCTTGCCCGGTTTCACCGGGCTTATTCTTTCTCCCTGCGGATCGAAGCTCCGAGGGCCGTGAGTTTCTCTTCGAGGTTTTCATACCCCCGGTCCAGATGATACACGCGCTGGACTTCCGTCGCGCCTTCTGCGATCAGGCCCGCGAGCACAAGCGCCGCGCTAGCCCTGAGGTCGGAGGCCATGACCGGCGCTCCGCTCAACTTTTTGACGCCATGTACAATGGCGCTCGGTCCCTCCAAAAACACCTTCGCGCCCATACGCCCGAGTTCGGGCACATGCATAAAACGATTCGGATAGATCTTTTCCGTAATAATACTGATCCCCGGTGTAATCGTCGCAAGCGCCATCGCCTGCGCCTGCAGGTCCGTCGGGAACGCCGGATACGGGAGCGTCGTAATATCGACGGGCTTCAGTCTCCCGTTCTTTCTCACACGCGCCGAATTTTTGAACTTTTCGACGCGCACGCCCGCCTGGTGAAGCTTGTCAATCACCGCGTTAAGATGGCTCGGCTCCATTTTCCGGACCAGGAGATCCCCGCCCGTAATCGCCGCGGCATAAAGAAACGTTCCCGCTTCAATTCTGTCCGGGATCACTTGATGCTCCGCGCCATGGAGTTTCCGGACACCTTCAACCTCAATGCGCGGGGATCCTTCCCCCGAGATCTTTGCGCCCATCTTTCTCAAGAATCGCACAAGATCCACAACTTCGGGCTCGCACGCCGCGTTTTCGATCACGGTTTTCCCATGCGCGAGTGTGGCCGCCATTAACACATTATCCGTAGCCAGCACTGACGAGCCGTAACCGCCACCGAGATAGATCTCTGCCCCGCGCAACTTCGTTTTGGCTTTGATCTTCACATAACCGTGCTCGATATTGATTTCGGCATTGAGCGCTTCAAGGCCCTTCAAATGAAGATCGATCGGCCTGGGCCCGATCGCGCACCCTCCCGGAAGCGATACCTCCGCT
>MHFU01000168.1:5479-8753 GCA_001804345.1 Omnitrophica bacterium RIFOXYB12_FULL_50_7 | reverse complement strand
GAGATACAATCAAAGCTAAGGCGCGGTAGCAAAGTGGTAATGCATCGGTCTGCAAATCTCTCCTGAGAATTTTTTCATCCTCTCTACATTTTCTCTTACCTCAATGAATGCAGGGATTTCCATCATTTATCCAGTTTGATGCGTCTGCATGTTTTTTGATGAAATGAGACTCATTTTGGACACTTTTTGGACAAACCGACTTTTCGCTTTTTTATCCAAAAATTTAGATTCCACTCCGACTTCACCCTGACATTTCCTTGATTATCCTCGACACTCAGAGCGAAAGAGAACGTGAAGCTTAGTGTGGAAAACATGGTCAAGGCTACGGGGAATAAGATCGGATTCATGCGCTCGGCCAGGATGGGTGTCTTCCAGATCAGGCTGGTGAACTCGACCGAGATTTCGGACTTGGGGATGAACGACGCGAGCTTCCTTGAAAAGTCACCGCTGTTGTTAACGCGAGCTTCAGTATCGAGTAGAAACCGCCTATTTGAATGTCGCAATTCCAATCTAAAGCGTCATTCAACCTGGGAGGCGGAAATCGCGGATAATTCTTACGACTACCGGGTGGGAGATTTTTCTTTTCTTGGTGATCAGATAAATGGATTCATAGAGATCGTTTTTGGAGTTGCCCTTGAGGGCAACGAGCTTGTCGGTCGAAGTGCTTGCCGCCAATAATCTGTTTAGAGGCACAATCCCTAATCCCTCCATGGCCATTAGACGGGCCAGCTCAATGTCCTGGATCTCTGCGACGATCTTGGGTGTGATCTTATGGGTTGCGAGATATTCCCGCACTGATTGATAGACCCGGCTGTCCGCAGTGGGAAAAATCATGGGTGCGTGATGAAGATCGCGCGGTAGCTTCTTGAGTTTTTTTGCCAGAGAGGGATGCGCACAGAAGACAATCGGGATTTTTGCGATCAAATGATGCTCGATTTCTTCTTCCGATGAGGATTGAATCGGCGTATCGGCGACGATAATATCCAGCAAGTGGTCTTTTAAGCGGCTCATCATTTGTTCGGAAGTGTCCTCTTGCAGTTGGATGAGCGCTTCGGGTTCATGCTTGAGAATGAATTTCAACAAGCTATTAACAAGGATCTTCGGGATCGAGTCGAGAACACCGATCTGAACCTTGATCCGCCCCTTTTGAGAATGATCGCCTAGCCGGTCCGCAAATTCTTTCCCCGTATCAAATATCTGTTTGGCATAGGCGAGTGCCGAATGCCCTTCTTCGGTTAAGACGAGTTTTCTCCCCAGCTTTTCAAAAAATCTGACATTGAGGCAGTCCTGTAACGCCTTGATCTGAGAGCTAAGAGCGGGCTGGGAGACTTTTAGCTCTTTGGCGGCCTTTGTCACAGAGCCGTGTTTTGCGACGGTGTAAAAGTAGTAAAGATGATGAAAGTTGAAAGGGATCATATATAAGAATCTCTAATGGGTTATGTTCAAATTATGTATTTTTATTATGAATGAGTCAAGGCGATACTTCTGTCGGGTTCAAGAGTCGCTAAGGAGGTGCCCCGTGGGTCGATTGAAAACGAACACCGAGCGGAATGCGAGAAATGTCAAAGATCTTTTGAAGGATTATTGGGCGACCATGGAGTCGGCAAAAGATAGTGAAAACCAACAATTTGCCCGGGGGAAAAGGCTTGATGAGCGAAAAAGAAGCGGAGCACGCCATGATGACTAAAATAGCCATCGCTGCGGGAGATATCTGGCTTGTGCTTGATGAAAATGAAGGGATTTTCAGGGATGAGCTTTTCGAGCGTCTGGAGTCTCAGGAAAAGCCAAGAGATGTGCTGTTGATGGCTCTTGGTTGGTTGATCTATAGACAGCATGTCAAATGGACTCCGGGTAAAAGCGGAGGGCAGTTATTTCTGGTGGGTTCAAATGTGAGGGAGGGACTTGACCATGAAAAATCAGATCAAAACAGTTTTGCTGTTAACATCGCTTAGCGCGTTATTTTTATTGATCGGCTATTCGATCGGTGGGAGATCGGGCGTTATGGGTGCGCTTGTCATGTCCGTTGCGATGAACTTTGGAGCTTATTGGTTTTCGGACAAGCTTGTTTTGGCGATGCACAGGGCGCAGCCGATCGGTCCGGGCCATGCTTCTAGGGTCTATGAGATTGTTCAGGAACTCTGCCAGCAAGCAAAGCTTCCCATGCCTAAAGTGTATGTGGTCCCGGAATCGGTTCCGAATGCCTTTGCGACCGGCAGAAATCCTCAAAATGCGGCAGTGGCAGTTACGGATGGCATGCTGAGGATACTCGATGAAAAAGAGCTTCGTGGTGTGTTGGCGCACGAGATCTCGCATATCGATAACAGGGATATTCTCGTCTCCACGATCGTCGCTTCGATCGCTTCTGCGATCATGTTTCTCGCGCATATGATGCAATGGGTCGGCCTGACGGGAGGCCATCGCGATAGCGAAAACCGAGGAGGCGTCAATCCGCTTGCGATGCTCTTTACCATCATTCTCGCTCCGCTCGTCGCAACACTTGTGCAGACGGCTATTTCACGGACAAGGGAATTTATGGCCGATGAATCGGGCGCGCGTCTTTCCGAAGATCCCGAGGGGCTCGCTTCTGCTCTCATGAAGATATCTGATCCGAAACTGCTAAGTCGCTCTCAAGGAGTGGCAGCGCCATCGGATATGCAACCCGCCTTTGCTCATCTCTACATTGTGAATCATTTCTCCGGAGGATTTGTGTTGAATTGGTTTTCTACACATCCGCCCGTTAAGGAACGCGTCAAAAGACTGCTTGCTCTGAAGGGGAACGGATAAATGGAAATTTCGAAGATCCTTTTGTGGAGCGGTTTTAGCATTTTTGTTTTGGGCATGCTTTTGCTCGATCTCCTGGTTTTTCACCGAAAGTCTCACGAAGTAAAGCTTAAGGAAGCCCTTCTTTGGAGCGCGGTATGGATCAGTCTGGCCCTGGTGTTTAATGTCGGGATCTATATCTGGCAGGGGAAACAACCTGCCCTTGAGTTTCTAACAGGCTATTTGATCGAAAAATCATTAAGCGTAGACAACATCTTCGTATTCTTAATGCTTTTTTCTTACTTCAAAGTCCCTCCAAGATACCAGCATCAAGTGTTGTTTTGGGGGATTCTTGGTGCTCTTTTGATGAGAGCCGGATTTATCGCTGGAGGCATCACGCTTATTAAGCATTTTCACTGGATTATTTATGTCTTTGGTGGATTCCTCGTTTTTACGGGTATCAAGATGGCGATGGAAAAGGATAAGGAGATCCATCCGGAAAAGAGCCTTGTCC
>MHFU01000168.1:3510-5374 GCA_001804345.1 Omnitrophica bacterium RIFOXYB12_FULL_50_7 | reverse complement strand
GGATCATGCGTCTCTTTCATTATCTCCACTACGGGCTTTCAGCGATCCTCGTTTTTGTTGGCGCCAAAATGTTGATGGCAGGTATTTTAAAGGTCCCGATTGGTTTGTCCTTGGCTGTTGTTGCAGCGCTTCTTTTTCTGTCGGTAGGAGCGTCCATTCTTTGGCCGCCTAAAAAAGTAGCCTGTATAACAGCGGGAGAATAAATGAGCAAATTATCCATTCTCAAGGAATTCTGGGGATTTTTGAAAGTCAGGAAAAAATGGTGGCTAACACCGATCGTAATGGTTCTGGTGCTTTTGGGTTTTTTGATCGTGACAACTCAAAGCTCTGCCGTTGCGCCGTTTATTTACACACTTTTTTGATGTGGAGTTTTATGGTTCTACATCAGGAAAGTAACGTGATGACGCGAAGTGGCGCTCGTTAGTTGCGCTTTGGTGGGGTTGGGTTTCGAATAAACTTCGAACAGGATGAATCAAATAGGGGGTGGAAGATGGCGGCTAATTATGCAAGTCCAGACGAACAGATCCTTAGTTGGTTGAGTAATTTTATTAAAAAACCAAGCAATTTGCCCGTGATAGCTGTTTTGATCGTTGGGGCATGGCTTGCGAGCGGTTTTTTCATCGTCAGTCCCGGAGAGCAGGGGATCGTCCGGCAGTTCGGGAAAAAAGTCCGGATCGCTAGCGCGGGACTCAACTGGCGGATGCCGTGGCCCATGGAAAAAGCTGATATCGTGAATGTGGAGCAGGTTCGCAGGATTGAGGTCGGTTTTGGCATGCAGAGTCGCGAAGATAGCACGTATCGCCGTACCGGAGGCCGCTCGGATGCGATGATGTTAACGGGCGATGAGAACATGGTCGAAGCCCAGATCATCGTTCAATACAAGGTAAGTGATCCGGTGAAATATCTTTTCCGGCTTTTCGATCCCGAAGGGACGCTTTACACAGCGACGGAAGTAGCGCTTCGCGGGGCGGTGGGAAGGTCCACTATTGATGATGTGCTCACCATTGGGCGGCAAAAGGTTCAGGAAGAGACCCGGGAATTCCTTCAACGGCTGATGGATAACTATGAGTCTGGTCTCATGATCACGGAGGTCCGGCTTCAGGTGGTTGATCCTCCCGATCAGGTCAAAGATGCGTTCCACGAAGTGGTTCGGGCGCGTGAAGACCGTGAAAGATTGATCAATGAAGCCAAAGGTTATCAAGAAGATCTTATCCCTCGTGCGCGCGGCGAGGCGCAGAAGATGCTGCGGGGCGCGGAAGGTTTCAAGGAAGAGCGTGTGCTCAAGGCGCAAGGGGATGCCGTTCGTTTTACGGCTCTTCTGAGCGAGTACCAGAAAGCCAAAGAAGTGACCTGGAACCGTTTGCAGATCGAGACCTTGGAGCGGATCTATCCGGCCGCGAACAAAGTGATCATCGATCCACAGGCAGGCACGAACGTTCTTCCACTCCTTCCTTTGCAGAATCCTTCACTCTTTGACGCGCTCCAGGGTCGTTCCGATCCCAATGCGCTTTCCATAAAGAAAGAGGTGGTGTCATGAACGCGGCGATGCTATTGCGATTTTGGCCTATAGTGATCCTTTCGGTGGTATTCCTTATTCCTTCCACGGTTTTTAATGTGGATGAAACGAACCAGGTGGTCATCACCCGGCTAGGGGAATACAAGCGGACCCTCCAGAACCCAGGATTGAAACTCAAGATCCCCCTTTTGGAACAGGCTAACTTTTTCGAAAAAAGGATTCTTACGGGCGGAGCCCTTCCGGCCGAGTATCTGACCCTCGATAAAAAACGGCTTGTGGCGGACCATGTGACCCGCTGGAAGATTGTGGATCCGCTCCTTTTCTACAAGACCGTGCGCGATGTGGCGG
>MHFU01000168.1:2570-3493 GCA_001804345.1 Omnitrophica bacterium RIFOXYB12_FULL_50_7 | reverse complement strand
GACGATATCGTGTTCTCCGAAATGCGCCGGGAACTCGCGATTCATGATTTCGGCAAGATCATCGCAAGCGAGCGTGAGAACATCATGGAAACCATCGCGGGCAATGCGCGGAAACAGGCGGCGAAATTCGGCATTGATCTCGTAGATGTAAGGATCAAACGCGCGGACCTTCCGCAGGAGGTGCAGGAAAGTGTTTTTGCCAGGATGAAAGCCGAACGGCAGAGGATCGCGAAACGGTACCGCTCTGAGGGGGAAGAAGAGGCGTTCAAGCTTCGCGGCGAGACCGACAAAAACCGTACGATCCTGATGGCTAAAGCTTATGAGGAAAGCCAGAAACTGCGAGGCGAAGGCGATGCCGTAGCCACGAAAATTTATGCCGAGGCTTACGGACAGGATCGGGCTTTTTACACGTTTGTGCGCAGTTTGGAAGCCTACGAAAAGGGGTTTCAGGACAAAACAACCCTGCTTCTTTCACCGGATTCCGATGTTTTGAAGTATATGAAAGAAACGTATAACCCGAAAAATTAAGGTGGATCAGATTGAGCATGGGAGATCAGATTGTTTGTGAAAAATCTCCGTGATCGGCCCAGCCTATTTCTGTGGTTCAGCTGAAGGTCGACAGTCATGAGACTGAAAAGTAAGACTAAAGAAGCGCTTCTTCGAAAACGGATCGTGGAGATCAGGCGACGGCGTGAGGAGAAGAAGCGGCTGCGATCATTTCCGCCGGTCTATTTTTAATGAATGCTGCGGTCTTGAGTGACCGGAAAGGAGAAACTCTATGGAATGGTTTAAGGATGCGATCGAGATCGTTGTCCATTTCGACAAACATCTTGGTGCAGTTATCCAGAGCTGTGGCGGTTGGTCTTATCTGTTGCTATTCCTCATCATTTTTGCGGAAACAGGACTCGTGATAACGCCGTTTT
>MHFU01000168.1:0-2477 GCA_001804345.1 Omnitrophica bacterium RIFOXYB12_FULL_50_7 | reverse complement strand
GTTCGTTGCGGGAATCGGCAAAATGAATTACCGCTATTTCTTTATTTACAATGTGGCCGGAGCACTGCTGTGGGTTTCGATCTTTGTGTTTGGCGGATATTATTTTGGCAACATGCCTGTCATTAAGGAGAATTTCTTTGTTGTCATCCTCGCCATCATTGTTCTGTCAGTGTTGCCCGCAGTGATTGAATATTGGAAGCATCGTAAAACGAGTCAAGCTTTACCCTCTCAGGCCATGGGAGAAAGCCGTGGGCAGGTTGTGGAGTTTAGTGCGTGCGTCAATGATAGCGAATCTCAAAACGAAAAAATATCCAAAGAGAAAAAGCCTGAAAATGTACTCACATAGCTTTTTGTGTTCAGCGTCAGCAAGCATTGAAAGCTGAGCGAGAGAGAATAGGGGGCGATTATGCAGATGAAGAACGTTTCGTTTCTAACAATCGCGGTACTTTTGTTGATTTTCGGGATATTGTACTCGCCTAAGGCAATTTCATGGGTTTTAGCAGCCTTGAATTTCTGACAACTCTATAAGGATGAGGAAAAAAGTACGTTTATGATCGATGAAAGACTTCTCAAAATCCGCAAGGAATACAACGCGGCGTATGATTCTTTCATATCCGGAAAACTGACGCATGAGGAATGGGTAAGGATTGAGCGGTCTCTTACGAAAGCCACGTCCAAGATCCGGAGTTGTTTTGGTGATAAATGAACCGGGCAGGCGTAAGGAGCTTTAAGATCATGGCGGAAAAAAGAAACGCGGCTGTTTTTATCATGGCGCTGATCATTGCTTGTGTTTGGCTTCCCCAAAACGGGTTTTCGGAAGATGAGCGGGCCGGATTTTATGCCGGTCCTTTATCGGTTGTTGTAGAGACCCTAGTTGAAAAAGCGAAGTCCGCTTCTGATGATGCTCCCGAAAAGCTCAATCAGGCCAAGCAGCAGTCCCGTGGAGAAACGGGGGTCGGTAAGAAGCGAACGAGCGAACTTGAGAATCCTCTGAGTTCTCCTTCCTGAAAGAACTACTCAGAAGTTGATGGCTTGTGTGGCATGAGGGCTCGTCGAATGTAAAGTATCAGGGTCTGTTTGGAGTCTGAAACTGTTAAAGCAAACGGAAAGAATATAATGACGGCCTTTTTAGCATCATTTATCTTTGTAGCCTTGGCGGAGATGGGAGATAAAACACAGCTCCTGGCAATGGCTTTTGCGACTCGATATAGTGCGCATAAAGTACTTCTTGCTGTTTTTCTGGCAACGATAGTCAATCATGCTCTTGCGGTCTTGGTGGGCCACTTTTTAACTACCGTTATACCTATCGATATTATTTCTTTCGTGGCGGCTCTCTCTTTTATTGTTTTTGGTTTATGGACAATA
The DNA here is from genome assembly GCA_001804345.1 of Omnitrophica bacterium RIFOXYB12_FULL_50_7. Lineage (GTDB taxonomy): Bacteria > Omnitrophota > Omnitrophia > Omnitrophales > Aquincolibacteriaceae > Aquincolibacterium. Next base: position 1,112 of record MHFU01000168.1, on the reverse strand, counting down.
AAAGGCGACAAGCTTGACGGGGAAGACAAGAAAGAGAGTCGATTTGGCCCTGTTGCGACGGTTGCTGTCGCGTTTTTTCTTGCAGAAATGGGTGACAAAACGCAGCTTGCGACGATTAGTCTTGCGGTTGAATACCAAAGCATGATTAGCGTTCTTATGGGGACCACGATTGGGATGGTCATCGCAGATGCTTTCGGTATTGTTATTGGCGTTGTGATGCGAAAACACATTCCAGAGAAAACGATCAAATGGGTCTCCGCGATAATTTTTGTCCTATTTGGTCTCATCGGTGTGTATCAGGCCTTATCCTCTCGGTTGGATTTAATGTATGTCTGGGGAATTATTTTGCTTATTAGTATGGGGACGGTTTATGGTGCGTATTATCTTCTGAGGCATAACAGAATGGTTGACGCCGAATTGAGAAAGGAGGGCAGTTCCTGTAGTTGAATAGAAATTCTTGAACCTGGTTGATTCACACACAAGATGCCGTGGCGGCGTTCAGAAAGTAAATCGCTGAGAGCTGACCGCTGATCGCGCGAAAGGAAAATATGTTTGAATCTATTGCTTATGCAGCTGATGCCGTTGAAGGAGCCTCGCAGGTCAATCCTCTTGTGCAGTTCATGCCCATTATCCTCATGTTCGTGATCTTTTATTTCCTTCTCATCAGGCCCCAGCAGAAAAAAAAGAAGGAACTTCAGACCATGATCATCCAGCTCAAGAAGGGGGACAAGGTGGTTACGACAGGCGGTATCCTTGGGACAGTCTCAAGTCTCCAGGATGATTACGTGGTCCTTGCGGTCGGGGGTTCAGAGACCAAGATGGAAATCCTTAAAAGCGCGATCGCCGGATTGCGCCAATAAATAAAGCCATAAACGGGGGCGTAGAACTCGATGGGCAAAAATTATAAGTGGAAAGTATTGCTGATCATTGGATTGGTCGCCTTTTCGCTCTGGAAGGCCTATCCGCTGGATAAAAAGATCAACCTCGGTCTCGATCTCCAGGGCGGGGTCCAACTGCTCCTCCAGGTCGATATGGACAAAGTTCCGGAGGACGCACGCAATGACGTGACCGCGCGCGTGGCAGAGATCATCCGCAATCGCATCGATGAATTC
>MHFU01000167.1:8030-13933 GCA_001804345.1 Omnitrophica bacterium RIFOXYB12_FULL_50_7 | reverse complement strand
CCCATGCGCGACAGCGACTTCAAGGGCGCTCATGGCTCGGCCAAAACTCCCTTTTCCCCTTAAAGCGTCATGCACCGGCTCCGGACCATCCAGACTCAAGCACACAAGGTCCACTCCCTGGATCTCATGGATCCTCGCAGGCAAAAGCGTGCCGTTCGTGGACAATCCCGTAATGAGGCCTTTGCTTTTGGCGTGACGCAGAAGACAGCCGATGTCATCCCTGAGAAGCGGCTCTCCGCCCGTAAATCGGATCATCCGGGTTCCCGCCGCCGCCAACCGATCAATCAAATCAAAACTTTCCTGTGTCCCAAGCTCCCGAGAGCAGATTTTGCCACTGTTGCAATATTCGCAATTCATGTTGCACCGGCTTGTGATCATCCACCCCACAAAGAGCGGCAGCCGTTTTCCGAAAAAAGTCACCTTTAAGAAATTACCGCCGTCGACAATATTGCTTCGCAAGCTCATGACCGTCTAAAATCCTCGCGATGAACTAAAAGATTCTCTCGTAAAGCATCGGATTCTTCCCGGGAGACACGGCACGCTTCGCAGAACGCAGGTCCCTGGGACAATCCGTCCGAAAGGATGTCCGGCACTGACGATCGATCCCAGCCGGACGTTTCTAGGGCTTTGTCGATTAGATTTCGCGAAAACGCTTCGGGGGGCATCAGTTATGATTTCCTCATGGTGGGCAATATTTTATCTGCCTATAGACAAAAAAGCCACCAAGATTAAATCTCGATGGCCTATACAATGCCAAGCGGCTTCATTCGTCGCTCGGCTGCGTGTCGCCGAACGAATTCGAGGAGAACTGGCTCAGGCAACAGGGGCCTATTTTGATCCTGTCTGGATCAGAAAAGTCTCTCCAAACGAATTTAAACGCGGAAAATCTTGAAATGGGCGGGATTTTGGCGACAATATGAAACATATCAACAAATTCACAGTTTTCACAAAGAAAGAAAAAAGAAAGAAACGGCTGTTGCTATTCTTCTTTTTCTTGCAATTCTTTCTGTCCCACCTCGGGGGTGCACCCCATAGTGTTGCATGCTGTAGCGAAAAATAGGGAAAGTTTTAAAGCTGGATATTGTATTTAGTTCTTATGAGAAAGCTTTCGTAGAACTAGGGGGGCTTTATGAGGCGGAAGATGTCTTTGCTGGTGATTTCGGACATTGTACGGAAGCGGGAAATAGGTTGCTGGCGGAGAATATAGCGAATGCTATCCAGAAACAGATGTTAACAAGTAAGTAAACAGAGTTTTTGTTATGTCAAGTGGGTGTTCCGATCCATTTAAAACAATCGATGGCAAGACGCAAAAAGCATGGGACGATTTAGCGTGAAAATAACACCTCCATTTAAATCTGGCATTGGAATTTCTGAATGGCAGAAGTTATTTTTTGATGGGTTATTTGACAAGAGAGACGCCTCTGCCGTAGACAATTTTAGAAGTCGTTTATCCGATTATTTAGGCGTGGAGGATATCGCTTTTGTTCCCTCGGCTAGATGGGGTTTGTATCATATTCTTACCCATTTAAATATTCCTGAGGGATCGGAGGTTGTACTTTCTGCTTTTAATTACTTTGCCGTGCCTGCTGCCGTGGTCAGAGCGGGGATGAAGCCAGTTTTTGCTGATATTTCTCGGAATAGTTTGAATCTTGATGCGGCGAGAATAGAAGAGTCTATTACCCCCCAAACGAGGGCCATTATCGCCACTCATTTATGTGGATTTTCGTGTGATCTGGATTCGTTGTGTAAGATCGCAAAAAAACATAACCTTTTCCTAATCGAAGACTGCGTACAGGCCGTAGGCGCAGAGTTTGACGGGAAAAAATTGGGGAGCATCGGTGATGCTGCTTTGTTTAGTTTTGGATTGACTAAGAATTTTAATGCTTTGGGGGGAGCAGCGATCACTGTTAAGAATAAAGATGTGTTGAGCAGGATCCGAAGCTCTTTGTCGGATGTGCGGCCATGCTCCAGAGTTTCTTCTATGGCGCGGTTCTTAAAAGCCTTGGTCATAAGCGGGGCGACGCAGGAGGCTTTCTTCTTTTTTATTTATTGGATAATCAGGTTATCGGATGCTGTGAATATAGACATAATAAATAAACTATTCAGGGAAGATGAAGCTTTGATGAAGGGGGTGCTCAAAACGGGACTGCTTGATGGCTTGCAGGCTAAAGCCGGTATCTATCAACTATCTGTATTAGAAAAACAGACGGAAATGCGTATCGCTAGAGGGCTGAAAATGTATAGTTGTTTGAGCGGTATTTCCGATATAAGGGTTCCGTTATTGGAGTCTCGAGCTAGAAATATCTTTAGCAGTTGTCCTGTGTTCTCGGGTCACAGAGAGGAAGTGAGAAGATTTTTATTGAAAAAAGGGATTGTCACCACGTATGGCTTTATGCGCAACTGTGCGAATTTCAAGCTGTTTTCAGCATATGCTAATAATGTATGCTTGAATGCGGGGAGAGTCGAAAAGGGTGTCATCTATTTGCCGCTTTTTCCTGATTTGAAAGATGAAAGGATAAAATTCATAGCGGATTGTTTAAAGAAGTTCCCATGAATCTTTTTTCAAGGGATGAGCTTATTGGAAATTTTGTTTCGCATGTGCCTGTTAATGGGATCAAACGTTGCTTTTGAGCTGTGAATAGGGGAGTCATGATTATCAGGACGAAGAGGATTGAGTGTTGCTGTTCTGAAAGGGCAAGGAATCTGAAATGTTCGGGATATGCAGATATGCTGAAACCTTTGATCTGCCATTCAAGGGTCAGGATTCCTACCGAAGATACGACCGTCTGCAATGAAAGGGTTGAATGAGAATAGCTTTAGTTCATTGCCCTTTTGGCCATCGGGACTTTTCTGAGAACTTGAAGGTTGTAGATGAAGAGTTTTGCCTTGCGCCTCCAATTGTTCTGGCTTATGTTGCGGCGATATTGGAGAAAGCCGGTCATGATGTGATTATTGTTGAGGCCAATGCGTTAAGGCTCTCGAAGGAACAGGCTTTGGCCAGGATTGAGAGATTTTCACCGCATGTCATCGGGTTTAGGGTTGATACATATTGGTTCCATCGGGTTGTAGAGTGGGCATCCTACTTCAAGAGCCGATTAAATGTGAAGATAGTCGTCGGGGGGATCAACATATCCCTGTATCCGATGGAATCTCTTTCATATGCGTGTTTCGATTATGGCATCTCAGGGGAGGCCAATGAATCTTTGCCGAAGTTGTTATCGTGCATCGAACGTGGACTGAGTCTAGATGGCATTGAAGGACTCATTTACCGCTTAGGAGGTAGCATCCTATGCAATCCTCCTTCCCGGAAATGCGTTGATTTTAACGGCTATCCCTTTCCTGCAAGGCACTTACTGCCCAATCATTTGTATTATTCTTTTACATCTCAGCGGAAAAATTACACCGTGATGCTTACTTCTCGGGGATGTCCCTATAAGTGCACATTTTGTGCCATATCGAGATTGCCCTACAGTGAACGGTCGGTTGAGGATGTTGGGGAGGAAATAGAGGAATGCTATCGGAGATATGGCATTCGCGAGATTGATTTTTTTGATGCCACATTTTTTGTGAATAGGGAACGGTCTCTCAAAATATGCGAGGAGATTTTAAAGCGTGGGATTCAAGTGGAGTGGTCTTGTAGATCAAGAGTGGATGTTGTCGATGAGGAGATGCTGAAAACAGCTTCGCGGGCCGGCTGTAGAAAAATTTACTACGGGATAGAATCTGTTTCTCCAGAAGTTCTAAGAAGCATCAATAAGGGAATCGAAACACACCGGGTAGCACAGACGATAAAAATGACCCGTAAATACGGAATAGACACGCTGGGTTTCTTCATGATAGGCAATCCTTGCGACACAAAAGAAAATGTTTTAGCGACGATAAATTTTGCAAAAAAAATAAAACTAGATTTTATCCAGGTCTGCCGGACTATTGCGAAGCCGAATACGGAATTAAATGATATTCTAATCGAAAAATGCGGGGCGGATTTTTGGAGGGAATATATCCTGGATGAGAAAAGATTTAAGCGATTGCCGACTCCCTGGACGACATTATCTGAGAAAGAAGTCGATGTGTTGGCGAGGCGGTTTTATAGGTCCTTTTACTTCCGGCCTGTTTATATAGTCAAAAGAATTTTTAAAATGAAATCCATAGACGAATTTGTGAGATATATAGCCGTGGGAAAAAAGTGGCTTTTCTGCGTTGGGAAGGGTGATATTTAAGCCGTTCTTTGGAGTCAATGAAAATGAGCAAACAAGATACAAAAAAAGATTTAATAATCATAATCCCAACATACAATGAGGCTGGAAACATTGAGAGTCTCATACATAAGATCTTTTCTCTTCCCTTAGAGCCATCGGTTCTTATCATTGATGACAATTCTTGCGATGGAACGTCTGGAATTATCGAAAAACTGAGACCGCGGTATCCTAAGCTGAGTTTGACTAAAAGGAAAAATAAATTCGGACTAGCAAGTGCCTATAAAGAGGGGTTTCAACATGCTTTGGCAAAAGGATTTGATCTCATCGTCCAGATGGACGGGGACTTGTCGCATTCTCCTGATTCTATTTTAGAAATGATGGATTTGCTGGATCAGTATGATTTAGTAATTGGGAGCCGATATGTTGAAAACGGGGGATCTCTTAGTTGGGGACTTGAAAGAGTTTTAATGAGCAGGCTTGGAAATATTTATGCAAAGACCCTGCTTCAAATCCCGATAAATGACTTGACCAGCGGTTTTAAGTTAATAAAAAGAAGTGTTTTGGAAAGTTTTAATTTTGATTCGATAAGTTCAAAGGGCTATTCTTTTCAAATCGAAATCACATTTTTTTCCTTCTTGAAGGGTTTTAAAATTAAAGAACACCCCATAATATTTAGAGGAAGGATGAATGAGAAATCCAAGATGTCTTCGGGGATAGCCTTCGAAGCTTTTTTGAAAGTAATCGTTTTGTCTCTTTTAAGGTGTTATGTCCACGGTAGGGATGAATTTAGTCGCGTATGCGGGAAAAGAAATAGCTGGATAAAGCGGAATGATAGTCTCTAAATGAAGTTTGTGGCGGTGTCAAAAAACGGTGGCGAGAGTGTCGCGATTTTGCTATGGTGTATGGGGTAAAAGGGGTTGTGAGAAGTTGGGTAGCAAATCTTGCCGCTTCTGCGTTTTTATCTCTAAAATGAAAAAGAGCCCTCGTTTTGCCGGAGGGTTTTTTAGTTCCTGTAGATTTTGAAAAGGAAAACATAATGGCTTCTCAGAAGGATTATTACAAAGCGCTGGGTGTTCCTGAATCTATTTCTGCGGACGAGCTCAAGAAGGTCTATCGCAAGCTCGCCGTGAAGTATCATCCGGATAAGAATCCGGGTAATGCCAAACAATCCGAGGCGAAATTCAAGGAGATCTCGGAAGCGTATTATGTCCTGAGCGATGAGAAGCGGCGCACGCAATATGACCAGATGCGCAAGTTTGGTGGCGGGAATCCCGGGAATTTTGCGGGAGCTCAAGGGTTCAATTTCGAAGATCTTTTGCGACAGTATTCCTCCGGTGGCCGTACGCGTGGAGGAGGCCGCTATTCCGCGTTTTCGGATATTTTCGGGGATCTTTTTTCGGGTGGTGGAGGTGGGCCGGGCGGGTCCTTTCGTGTTTATTCTTCCGGTTCGCCGAACCAGGGGTTTTATGGTGATGAGGATGAATATGATCAGATGCCCCGTCCGGCTTCCCATGAATCTGCGGACATTGTTGTGAATTTGAAGATCTCCAGGAAAAAAGCAAAGGAGGGCGGGAGTGTGACGTTCAAGTCCCCGGAAGGGCAGACGATCTCGGTGAAGATCCCAGCGAATACCCGGGAGGGGCAAAAACTCCGTTTGGCTCGCCAGGGAAGGGATTGTCCGACTTGTCATCATCCCGGAGATTT
>MHFU01000167.1:4413-8018 GCA_001804345.1 Omnitrophica bacterium RIFOXYB12_FULL_50_7 | reverse complement strand
CCGGATCGGTGAGTCATGAATGATTTTTTTATGAAGCATCAACCCTATCAGACCGGGAATTCAAAACTGGACCAACTCGTCCATGAATTGATCCATCAGGCCGGGCCAGGGGCACACGCGGATCTTGCCGAAGAACTGATCGTGACGGCGCTCAAGGTCCACGCGGACCAATTGGATCGTGGGGACATGAAGATGCTCAATGTCGCAATGAAAGAGATGCGCCACAGCCTCAAGATCTTTGAGCCCTACCGTGCGATTCGTAAAGTGGCGATCTTTGGTTCCGCGCGAACCCCGCGGAGTTCTCCGGACTTTCAGATCGCGGAAAAATTCGCCAGGGAGATTGCCCGGAAGGGATGGATGGTCATTACCGGTGCGGCTTCGGGGATCATGCAGGCGGGCAATGAAGGCGCAAGTCACAAAAAAAGTTTTGGGCTAAACATCCTGCTTCCTTTTGAACAGGAGGCTAATCCTGTGATGGTCCAGGACCCGAAGCTTGTGACCTTCAAGTATTTCTTCACGCGAAAGCTTATGTTCCTTCGGGAATCTCACGCGACGGTCCTGTGTCCCGGGGGGTTCGGAACACACGATGAAGGTTTTGAGACGCTCACGTTGGTCCAGACGGGGAAGACGGACCCACGTCCGATCGTCTGTTTGGACGCGCCGGGTTCAGACTATTGGAAAGATTTCTTATATTTTCTCAAGAAGCAGTTGCTCAAGCAAAGTATGATCCATGAGGAAGATCTCGACCTGATGTACATGACTCATGACCCTTTGGCGGCGGCTACGTATGTTTCCGATTTTTACAAGATGTATCACTCGATGCGTTACATCCGCGATCTTTTGGTTTTACGGATCGAGAAACCCCTCAGCGAAAAGCAGCTGGAACAGCTGAATCAGGAGTTTAAGCATCTTCTCAAGAAAGGGAAGTTCACTCAGTCGCTCAAGCCTTTTGAAGAAGAGCGCAACGTGCCGTACACATTCCATCTGACGCGGATCGCGTTCTTTTTCAAGAAGGATATTTTTGCCAATCTTAACAAGTTGATCCTGAGAATTAATAGTTTCGCGACGTAGGGAATCTCAAGATTCCCACGGATCGCACTCGCGCATCGGCGCGAGTGTCGCGGGTGCGTAGCTCAGCTGGTTACCTGCCTGCCGGCAGGCAGGGAGCATTTACACGGAGAGGGCCGTGGGTTCTTCGCTAAACAGCGCGGCGGGGGATCCTATGCGGACAAATGCCAGGGGTTCAACGTATTAGGGTTTTTGATCAACTTTTTGTTTTAAAAGTTTTGGGGCAATTAGCTCAGTTGGTTAGAGCATCTCCTTTACACGGAGAGGGTCAGAGGTTCGAATCCTCTATTGCCCAAATTTCATTTAAATTATTGATAGTAATTTGGACTAGAGAGGATTCGAAGGGAGCCCAGCGAGCACTTATGATATAAGTCATAAGTGCTGGGCGGGTGGTCGACCTGGAGCTTGCCTCGTAGAACGAGGCGAGCGGAAGGCGCCGAATCCCTGCCTGCCGGCAGGCAGGCTCTATTGCCCAAGTCTCTCGTTTAGTTTTCAGAATGGTTGCCCTGACTTTAATTCTCTTCTGATAAACGGCAGTCAGGGCTATCCTGGTTTCCAATAAATTTTTAAATGATAACCAGGGTTGACTTGGACGACCCCAATTTCCTTCAGCTGGAGGAAATTAAGGGCTTCCACCGGAAGTGATGAGGAAGGATCCGGATTCTTCAAGAGCAAGATTTTTCAAAATAGTTCTCCGCCTGAGGCGGATTCGTCCGCAAGGCGAATCCGTTGATGGATGGATTCGCCTCTGGCGAAGAATTTTCTCTTGAGATAGTTTGGTTCTCCTTATAGAATACCGCTCTTCGTGGAGCGCAAGTTTCTGCGTGACGTTATTTTTCGCACCCATTTTTTGGGGCTGTAGCTTCCGCCTCGCACCTGGTGCGAGGACGGATCCGTCCTTTGATTTCGTCGAAGGTGGACAATTGGTTGGCGATTACATTTACGAATCGTTTTGTTTCACCCCATCTTTTAGTGGGGCTGTAGCTCAATTGGTTAGAGCTCCGGACTGTCGATCCGGAGGTTGCGGGTTCGAGCCCCGTCGGCCCCGCCATTTTTCTGTCGGAATGGCATCGAAAGAAAAGACGGGTTACTTTGGTTTGTATGCAAGAAGGGCTCGAAGAGCCCCAGCCACTTAGTGGCTCGTCAGGAGCCACAAGTGCAGTACTTGCGCATTGGGCGCAAGTGCGTCGGCCCCGCCATTTTTCTGTCGGAATGGCATCGGAATAAATGACAGACCGTTTTTTAAAATACCATGGAGGAATTTTATTGGGCGTTCAGCTTTTCCGGGCGCTCATCCCTCGGAAGCCCTTCGGGGCGCCACGGAGGACCTAGAAAATGAATCAGCATGCCAGACGATAAGAGTTACGAGCCGCTATACCGGTTGCGCCATTCCGCTTCCCACGTTCTCGCCCAGGCTGTCCTTGATCTCTATCCCGGAACAAAACTTGCGATAGGTCCTGTGATCGACGAAGGGTTTTACTATGACTTCGATTCGAAAACTGCGTTTCAGGACGAAGATCTTCCGAAGATCGAAAAGCGGATGCGTGAGATCGTGAACGAACATCAGGCGTTCAAGCAATGGTCCGTCTCAAAAGACGAAGCCCGGAAGATTTTCAAGGACAAGCTGGAGACCTATAAGCTTGAGATCATAGACGGGATTCCGGGCGATACGGTTAATTTTGTGCAGAATGGGCCGTTTACGGACCTTTGCGAAGGCGGGCATGTGATGAATACCGATGAACTCAAGGCCTTTAAGCTCCTTTCCGTGGCCGGGGCCTATTGGCGCGGGAATGAGAACAATCCCATGTTGCAGCGCATCTATGGGACAGCTTTTCCATCTCAGAAAGAACTGGACGCGTATGTGACTCAGCGGGAAGAGGCACAGAAACGCGATCACCGTAAGGTCGGTAAACAGCTCGGACTTTTCAGTTTTCACGAGGAGGGGCCCGGCCTTCCGTTCTGGAAACCCAAAGGGCTGATCCTTAAGAATCTCTTAATTGCGTTCATGCGCGAAAAACTTGCTGCGTACGGGTATATCGAGATCGAGACCCCGACGATCCTTCGGGACAAACTTTGGCGCACCTCGGGGCATTGGGACAATTATCGCGAGAATATGTTTTTCCTTGAGAGGGACAAAGAAGTTTATGCTCTGAAACCCATGAACTGTCCGGGCGGGATGTTGATGTATAAGGAAGAGAAGCATTCGTACCGTGAACTGCCTCTTAGAGTGGCGGAGTTTGGCAAGGTGCATCGCTACGAGCGCTCCGGTGTGCTGGCAGGACTTTTCCGCGTACGGGGATTTACGCAGGATGATGCCCATATTTTTACGACTTCTGAGGCGTTGCAGGCGAGCGTCGTGGAGGCCATTCACTTTACGGATGAAGTATACAAAACCTTTGATTTTGATTATCATGTGGAGCTCTCGACCCGTCCGCCTAAGTCGACCGGGACGGATGAGCAGTGGGAGATGGCGACGACGGGACTCCGGAATGCGCTTGAAGAGCTCAAGATGCCCTATAAGGTTAACGAGGGCGACG
>MHFU01000167.1:0-4405 GCA_001804345.1 Omnitrophica bacterium RIFOXYB12_FULL_50_7 | reverse complement strand
TACGGCCCCAAGATCGATTTTCATTTGAAGGATGCTATTGGGCGGACGCTTCAGTGTGGGACAATCCAGCTGGACATGGGTATGCCGGAGCGTTTTGATCTGAATTATGTCGGTGAGGATGGCCGTGACCATCGCGTGATCATGCTCCACCGGGCGATTCTAGGGAGTCTGGAGCGTTTCATCGGTATTTTGATAGAACATTACGCAGGCGCTTTTCCGGTTTGGCTTTCTCCGGTGCAGGTTCGGGTGATGACGATCGCGGAGCGGCATAATGAGTATGCCCAGAAATTGGTCGAAAGATTCAGGAAGGAAGGTCTTCGTGTCGAATCGGACTTCCGAACCGAGAAGATTGGTTATAAGATCCGCGAAGCCGAAATGATGAAGATCCCCTATGTGTTTGTTGTGGGGGATAAAGAAATGGAAACGGAACAAATCGCGGTCCGCATGCGCGGGCGTCAGGACCTGGGAGCCCAGGCCGTGAGTGCGATGATCGAGCGCCTCAAGCAAGAGATCGCACAAGTCTTATGATTTTTTTATCGATGGTGACTTGTGCTGCCCCAATTTCCGCTTTGCGGAAATTGATAAGTGTTGGGACCGCTCAAAAGAAGTAATCTGAAACCCACAAGGAGGAGCATTGTCACTCAGTCCACAAAAAGTTCGTGCTAATGAGCGCATTCGCGCAGCGCAGATCCGGTTGATCGGGGCTGCCGGGGAACAATTCGGCATCGTGACGCCGCAGGAAGGTTTGCAACGCGCTCAGGAGGCGGGATTGGATTTGGTCGAAGTTGCTGGAACGACTGTCCCACCGGTATGCCGTATCATGGATCTCGGGAAATATCTTTACACGCTCGGTCGAAAGGAAAAAGAATCCCGCAAGAAGCAGAAGACGATCGATATTAAAGAGGTCAAAATGACCACGAAGATCGACGAAAACGACTACCAGACCAAGCTCCGTAATGCGCGTCGGTTCATCGAGCGCGGAGACAAGGTCAAGCTGGTGGTGTTCTTCCGGGGGCGTGAGATTGTGTATGTGGACAAGGGACGAAAACTTGTGGCCCGTTTTGTTCAGGACCTCGCGGATATCGCGATGGTCGAACGCAATGACGGGTTGGAAGGGAAGGCGATCATGCTCTATTTGTCCAAGATCGCGCCCGTGAAGAAAAAAGAAGTGGTGCCCGCTTCATCAACAGTCCCGGTGAGCCCTAGCGCTCCGCCGGCGAAGACAGAATAATAGGATAAAGGAAACGTTATGCCAAAGTTGAAAACAAAGAAAGCTATGCAAAAGCGTTATCGCATCACAAAGACCGGGAAGGTTATGGGCAGCAAAACCAAACGCCGGCATATGATGACCGACCGCAGTCCGAAGTCAAAACGTCAGTCTCGGAATAAGTTGAGGGTCGAAAAGATGCATGTCAATGCGATCAAGCTTTGCATGCCGTACCATCGTTGATCTTTTCAGGGGACGGTTTGAATTAGCACTATTTTCAATTCAATTTGATGGGTTAACAATGCTGTCCTTGTTTCGGATTGTATCTTTGGAGTGGTGAGCAAGGGCTAGTCAAAAAGGGAGTGTTTTATGCCAAGGACAACTAATGCAGTGGCTTCAAAAAAGCGGAAGAAAAAGATTTTCAAGCGCGCCAAAGGTTTTGTGGGGGGCCGCGGCAAGTTGCTCAGGACCGCAAAAGAGACCGTCGCTCGCGCGATGGCTTTCGCCACCCGTGACCGTAAGCAGCGCAAACGTCATTTCCGCGCGCTTTGGACCGCTCGCATTAATGCGGCGTGCCGCGCAGGAGGGATGTCTTATTCCAGGTTCATCGATGCTCTCAATAAGTCGAAGATACGCTTGAACCGGAAATCGCTCGCCGAGATCGCTGCTCGGGATGAGAAGACCTTCCAAGAGATCGTGAAACTCGTCAAAAAATCCTAAATCCGAAATCCATAACTCGTCTTAGCGGTAACGGTTACGAAACCCGTATCGGCTACGGTAATGGCAACGTGACCTTAGCCCAAAGACGAAACGGGCGTCGTAACCGTCCAAGTCTTTATTTTCTTTTGCTAGATGGCGACCTGGACGGCCCCAATTTCAGATTCTCTGAAATTGATCGGTATTGGGACCGTTGCCGTTTCCGGGTAAGCAGTGAAAAAGGCGCCCCATGAAAGATCAAATCAGCCGCGTTGAAAAAGAAGCCCGTGAGGACCTTGCCAAGATCGATTCGGCCGAAGCGGTCGAGGCTTTCCGCATCGCTTATCTCGGCAAAAAAGGCAAGCTGACCGAGCTATTTAAGCAGCTTGGCGCTGTCCCTCCGGAAGAAAAGAAGGAAGTGGGTGCGGAGCTCAACCGTATTAAGCAATGGCTCGAGTCCTCCATCGACGAATTTCGTAAAAAAGTCCCTCAAGGGGGAGCCCCCGCGGAAATGTTTGACGAAACACTCCCCGGTATCCGGCCGCCGCAAGGCAGTACTCATCTTCTTCAGCAAACGATCCAAGAGATCTCAGGGATCTTCAGTCGCATGGGCTTTGAAACCGTGGAGGGGCCCGAGATCGAGACCGAATTCCATAACTTTACAGCCCTTAATATTCCGCTCGATCATCCATCGCGTGATGCCTTTGACACTTTTTACACGACGCATGGGCAGCTGTTACGTTCTCAGACATCCACGGTTCAGATCCGTGTGATGAAGGAACGCAAACCGCCGCTTAAGATCATTGCCCCGGGGCGTGTGTATCGTCCCGATACCGTGGATGCGAGTCATTCGTTTATGTTTCACCAGATCGAAGGCTTGATGGTGGATGATCGTGTCACCTTCAGTGATCTCAAGGGAGTTCTGCATCTTTTCTTGCGCGAATTATTTGGTTCTCAAACGAAGATCCGTTTTCGTCCTCATTTTTTTCCGTTCACGGAGCCGAGTGTTGAGATTGATATCCAGTGGGGCAAGGGCTGGCTCGAGATTCTGGGTGCGGGGAGTGTGGACCCGAACGTTTTTGATGAAGTGGGTTATGATAAGGATATCGCGAGAGGGTTTGCGTTCGGCCTCGGTGTGGAGCGCATCGCCATGCTTCGCCACGGCATCAACGATATCCGCCATTTTTACGAGAATGATCTGAGATTTTTAAGGCAATTTGTTTAGTGTTATTTCCTTCTCCCTAAGGGAGAAGGCGAGGATGAGGGGGTATGTCCCTCACCTAACCTCTCCCATGGGGAGAGGGAAATCGTTAATGAGGAAAAAATGAAAATCAGCACCAATTGGTTAAAAGATTTTGTGGGGCTTGCGCCGCCGGTGTCGCGGATCGCGGAACGGCTCACTCTGGCCGGGCTTGAAGTCAAGAAGTGTGAATTGCTGACGCATCCTTCGGACACGATCTTCGAGATCGAGATCACGTCGAATCGTCCCGACTGGCTCTCCCATTTCGGTGTGGCTCGCGAGATCGCAGCCGTTGAAAATCTTTCTCTGAAAAATCCCGTGGTCGATCCCGAAGCGGGCCGGACGCCGCCTCCGGGTTGGAATATCCAGATCAAGGACGCGAGCGGTTGCCCGTATTACACGGGGGTTCTGATCGAAGGGATCACGGAGACGAAGACGCCCGATTTTATCGTGAACCGTCTCTTGGCCTGCGGGATCCGCAGTATCAATCTCATTGTTGATATTACGAATTATGTGCTTTTGGAAGTCGGGCAGCCACTCCATGCTTTCGATGCGGATCTGATCCAGGGGAAAGAAATCGTGGTTCGCAAGCCCAAGCAGGGTGAGAAGTTTGTGCTCATTAACGGCGCCGAGATCGAACTCAAACCCGAGGACCTTCTGATCGCGGATAGCGGTCGTGCTGTGGCTCTGGCCGGTGTGATGGGTGGAAAAGATTCCGAGATCAGCGAAAAAACGCGCAATGTTTTTCTTGAATCCGCATTCTTCAATCCTGGACGTGTCCGGAAAACTTCCTTCACGCACCAGGTCTCTTCAGATTCCTCCTACCGCTTCGAGCGTCGTGTGGATCCGGAGGGTGTGGATCTGGGCCGGAGCCGGGCGCTTGCGCTGATCCAAAAGTATGCCAAGCCGCGCTATATCAGTGCGGTGATCAAGGCTGGAGAGAAGCCGCAGCTGGATGTGAAGACCGTTCATTTTCGAAGCGAAGAAGTGAAGCAGGTTCTCGGTGTTGAGATCAAATCCAGCCAGATCGTATCGATTCTGACCCGTCTGGGGCTTGACGCGAAGCCGCATTCGGAGGGGGTTTTAAAGGTTGGTATCCCGTCATTCCGAGCGGATCTTGTGCGTCCCATTGACCTTATTGAAGAGATCGCCCGTATTTATGGCTATGACAATATTCCCGAGACCTTACCCGCGCGCGAACCGCTCACCGTTGGGGAATCGCCGCGCCGCGTCCTTGAAAGTAAAGTCCGGAATTTTTTGAG
>MHFU01000166.1:17457-19191 GCA_001804345.1 Omnitrophica bacterium RIFOXYB12_FULL_50_7 | reverse complement strand
GCATCGTCGAAGACCGGGCGTTCCTTTCCGGAATGACGGGATTCCATCAATTCACGCGCATCGGAACTCTTGCCATGGTGAGCGCCCTAACCGCCATCAATAAAGATATCCCCCCTTACGTGATTTGCGGCGGGCGGCCGGGTGTAGCACAAGGGATCAATGTGGTCGGCATGAGGCGCGCCGGCATCGGACCGCAAGTACGCGCCGAGATCAAGGAAGCCTACAAACTACTTTACCGCTCCGGCATGAACGTGAGTCAAGCGGTTGACAGGATCAAAAATTCCCTCAAAAGCCCTGAAGTCGCCCATATGGTCGAGTTCATTGAAGCCTCCAAGCGCGGAATTCTCGATGGCGCGGCGGCCGACACCATTTCCCACAGAAAGAATCTCACCCCCGCGGAAACAGAATCCAGCGAAGAGCTAGCATAGCGCCGCTCCTCAAATTCCAAGAAACAAGATACAAACAATTTTCAAGAACCAAACTCCAATAACCAAAAAAGTAAAGCGAGTTCCGCTTGATATTTGGATATTGTAACTGAATCTTTGCAAAATGACCGATGTCCTTAGGGGACAGGCATTAATTGCCTGCCTGTCCCCTAAGGGCGTTACCTCTCCATAATCCCATTTTGCAAAAGTCCAGTTGTAATTTGGAATTTGTTTGGATCTTGTCTCTTGGAATTTGTCCGCCACAAAACTTGAGCGGATCCGTCCTCTGGCGGAGAATTTACTCCATTCTAGTGCTCAAACCTTTTTGAGCACTAGAATGGAGTTCTTGCCGCCAAACCCGAAAGAGTTCTTCATCGCGATCCGGATCTTGGCCTTGCGTGCCATATTGGGAACATAGTCCAGGTCGCATTCGGGGTCTTTGGAGTTGTAATTAATGGTCGGAGGGATCAGCTGATGTTCCATGGCGAGAAGCGTCGCGATAAGCTCCACGCTGCCAGCCGCGCCGATCAGATGGCCAATCATGGATTTTACGGAACTGATGGGGACCTCATAAGCTCGAGGACCAAAAACTTTTTTGATAACCAGGGTCTCGGTCTTATCGTTTAAAGACGTCGAGGTTCCATGGGCGTTAATGTAGTCGATCTCGCTCGGCTCCACACCCGCGCTTTGCATCGCGAGCTGCATGGCACGAGCCGCTTCGGTCCCTTCCGGATCCGGCGCGGTCATGTGGTACGCATCGCAAGTCATGCCGTGCCCGAGGATTTCCGCGTAAATATGCGCTCCCCGTTTTTTCGCATGTTCATATTCTTCCAAAACCAGCATCCCCGCTCCTTCCCCAAGAACGAATCCATCGCGGTCCAGACTGAACGGCCGGGAAGCTTTTTCGGGCTGATCGTTACGGGTTGAAAGCGCACGCGCCACACAAAAGGACGCCACAATACCTGGAAAGATCGTCGCTTCCGCGCCGCCCATAATCAAGAAATCCAGGTCCCCGCTCCGGATCGCGTCAAACGCGTAGCCACACGCGTCGGAAGCCGAGGAGCAGGCTGTCGCAATAGAAAAACTCGGACCCTTCACGCCCAACTCGATCGAAACGTTCCCGGCACAAGCGTCCGGAAAAGAAGCAAGCGCCGTAAAAGGATTGATCCGCATCGGGCCTTTTCTTAACATCCCTTCATGTTGCTCCAGGATGAAACCCACCCCCGCCAAAGCCGCGCCGATGATCACACCGGTCCGCTCTCGGACTCCGGGCTCTTCCAGATCCAGCTTCGCGTCTTCAACGGCCATC
>MHFU01000166.1:14902-17440 GCA_001804345.1 Omnitrophica bacterium RIFOXYB12_FULL_50_7 | reverse complement strand
GAACTGCGTGGTGCGGTCCATGCGCTTAAGTTTTTTGGGGAGGATATAGGCGGACGGATCGAAATTCTTGATCTCGCCGGCAAAACGGGTAGTGAACTGGGTGGTGTCAAACGCAGTAATGTTAGAAACGCCACTACGCCCTTTGGAAATAGAATCCCAAAAGGCCTCTTTTCCGAAACCAACCGACGAAACGACCCCCAGTCCCGTGATAACGACTCTACGGTTCCTGGGGCTCGTCATCGATCGATTATAATTTAGGCCGAGATCGGCTCGTTCTTGCAACTCAACGCGATCTTGCGTCCTTCATGGTCCACGTTCAGGATGCTGCAACGGAGCATGTCCCCTACATTGAAACGCTTCGCAATATCCTGTGCAGAGCAATCCGGGATCTCGGAGACATGGATCAGTCCTTCAAGCCCATTGTCCAACTCTACAAAAACCCCGAAATTTACAATCCTCGTGACCCTCCCCTGAAGTCCAAGACCCGCGAGGAAATTCTTGGTGAGCTCGGCCCATGGATCGTCCGAGAGCTGTTTCATACCAAGCGAGATCTTCTTCGCGGCCGTGTCCACCGCGAGGATCATCACCTCCGCAGTATCCCCTTTTTTGAGGACATCCGAGGGTTTGGCGACCTTGTGGGTCCACGAAATATCGGACACGTGAAGCAACCCTTCAATGCCGGGCTCGAGTTCGATGAACGCGCCATAATCGGTGAGATTCCGGATGGTCCCTGTCACGCGACTCCCAACCTGGAACTTGTCGGAAGCGACGGTCCAGGGATTCTCCTGCGCCTGCTTCGCGCCAAGTGAGATCTTCTTCGCGGCCGTATCCAAGCTCAAGATCACAACGTCCAATTCCATCCCAATCGTAAGGATCTCGCTCGGATGATTGACGCGCTTGGTCCAGGACAGCTCGCTAATGTGAACCAGTCCCTCGATGCCGGGCTCGAGTTCCACGAAAGCGCCGTACGGCAGAATATTGACGACCTTGCCGCGGACCTGATTGCCGATCGCATAACGCTGATTGACCGTGCCCCAGGGATCTGTCCCCTTCTGCTTAAGCCCCAAGGAGATCTTCTGTTTGATCTGATCGATCGAGATGACAACGACTTCAATATCATCGCCGATCTTCACAAGGTCGGAGGGATGCGAAATGCGTCCCCAACTCATATCGGTGATATGGAGAAGACCATCGAGATTCCCGATATCGATAAAGACGCCGAAATCCGTAATATTCTTCACCTTCCCCTTCACGACCTGACCCACCTTGAGAGTACTTAGTTTTTCCGTGCGGGCCTCGTTGCGGCTTTTTTCGAGAAGGTCTTTGCGGGAGACCACAACATTCTTGCGCTTATGATTGATCTTTACGACGAGAAATTTGCTCTGCAATCCGATGAACATGTCCTGATTGCGAACCGGCTTGATGTCCACAAGCGAGGCCGGCAGGAACGCTTCCATGCCGATATCGACCATGAAACCGCCTCGCACTTTGCGGGAGATGCGTCCATCCACAATGGCGCCTTCCGTAGCATTGGAGAGAATATCATTCCAGGTCTTTTGGCGATCGGCCTTGCGTTTGGAAAGAATGGCCGTGCCTTCCACATCATTAAAACCTTCGAACAGCACTTCAACCTCCGACCCAACGGTCAGAAGTTCCGGCTGGGAGAACTCGTCCTTAGGCAGAATGCCCTCGGCCTTATAGGCGATATCGACCACAATGTCGCGTTCGTGGACCGCAATCACCGTGCCTTTGACGACCTCACCGATCTTGATGTCCTGAAAAGACTTCTCGTACAGCTCTGCGAAATTGGATTGCATAATAGGGAAAACCTCCTTGAGAGTCCCCTTCTCATTGGGATTGCATGAAAATGGGGGTCCGCACCGTTTTTCCCTCTCGCTTCCTGGCACATAGGCCGGAACCGAAATCGACGCGAACAAGCGGAGTATAGCATATCTTCTGATTTTGGGAAGGGACTTTTAAAAAGAAAATAAAGACAAAGGCTGTCCTAACCAAACCTTTTCAGAGAAGACCGAGTTGCAACTTCGCGGCTTCGGTCATGCGGGTCGGGTCCCAGGGAGGATCAAAGGCGATGACCACGGAGACTTGTTTGACACCGGGGACAGTCGCGACGCGGCGCTCGACGTCCTTTTTGATGAGATCCCCCATGGGACACATGGGGCTTGTGAATGTCATGCGAACCTCAACCGATTTCCAGCCCCCCGGAAGCTCCTCGATCTTAAAACCATAAATAAGCCCTAGCTCCACGATATTCACCGGAATCTCGTAGTCATAGCAGAGACGCAATGCATCCCAGATTTTTTCTTCCAATGTCCGTTCAGGTTCCATTTCTCATTCTCTTTGCTTTATTCTGACTTCGTTGTACGGTCACGGTCCCAATACTGATCAATTTCAGAGAATCTGAAATTGGGGCCGTCCAAGTCACCATCTATCAAAAGAAAATAAAGACTTGGACGGTAACGATGCCCGTTTCGTCTTACGGTTACGTCTTTCGTACCTTTATTTTCACGTTACCGTTCC
>MHFU01000166.1:0-14846 GCA_001804345.1 Omnitrophica bacterium RIFOXYB12_FULL_50_7 | reverse complement strand
TTTCGCTGCCTATCAGCAGACGAAGAATTTATTCGGTAGTTACCTGCTTCCCTGTAGGATCCAGGCCCTCAAGCAGGGTATGCCACGGAAGCGTTGCGCACTTGACGCGCGACGGAAATTCACACACACCGCAAAACGTCGCAAGCTTCCCAACCTTGGCCGCATCGAACGGTTCGCCGATCCCGCGGGAGAGCATCTTATGGACCTCTTCAAAAAGGGCCTTGGCTTCGGCCCGGGTTTTCCCTTTGAGCGCCGCCGTCATCATCGAAGCGGAGGATTTCGAGATCGCGCATCCCGAACCGTCAAAACTGATGTCCTTGATAATCTCACCTTCCATTTTCACATAAACTTTGAAATGGTCCCCACAAAGAGGGTTGTAGCCTTCCGCCGTCCGATCGGCATCCGCCATCGCGTGAAAATTCCGCGGGTTTTTGTTATGGTCCATGATCATCTGCTGGTAAAGTTCGCGAATATCCTCGTTCATTGGAACCCCTTCCTCGCGAGCATAAAGGGGTCAGTCACCATTTCCCTAAAATGGTGACTGACCCCTTTATTTTTTATCATTGGAACACCTCCGTCACTTCATGAAGCGCGGCGACCAAACGATCGATCTCTTCGCGTGTATTATAAAAAGCGAGCGACGCACGCGTCGTGGCCGGCACATTGAAACGCTGCATCACGGGCATGGCGCAATGATGACCCGCACGAATCGCAATCCCCTGGCGATCCAGGATCGTCCCGATATCATGTGCGTGAGCCTCACCCAATACGAAGGAAAGAATGGCGGACTTGTGCTTCGCGGTTCCGATGAGCCTGAGGCCTGGGACCTGTAAAAGCTTCTCGGTCCCATAGTTCAAGAGTTCCTGTTCATAAGCCTCGATCCGTCCGAGCCCAATCGAACTGATGTAATCAATGGCCACGCCAAGCCCGATCACGCCCGCGATGTGGGGCGTGCCGGCCTCGAATTTATACGGCAGGTCATTATAGGTTGTCTCTTCAAAAGTCACGGAACGGATCATGTCGCCACCTCCCTGATAAGGCGGCATTTTCTCAAGAAATTCTTTTTTCCCGTAAAGCACCCCGATCCCCGTCGGCCCGAGAAGTTTATGACCGGAAAAGGCGTAAAAATCGCAGTCAAGGTCCCGAACATTCACAGGCGTATGCGCCACGGCCTGCGCGCCATCGACCACTACGGGAATTCCCTTCGCATGTGCCAACCGGATGATCTCCTTGACAGGATTGATGGTACCAAGCGCATTCGAGATATGGACGACGGCCACGAATTTCACATTGTCCGTGAGAAGTTTTTTTAATTCTTCCAAAATGAGTTCGCCTTGATCGTTAATCGGAACCACCTTGAGCTTGATGCCGATCTCTTCCGAAAGCATCTGCCAGGGCACGATATTGGAATGGTGCTCCATATGCGTGATAAGGACCTCATCCCCCGCCTTGAGGAAAGTCCTGCCATAACACTGCGCCACAAGATTGAGGGCTTCCGTGGTTCCACGAACAAAAATGATCTCTTTATCCGAAGCCGCGCCCAGAAATTCCTGGACCTTATGCCGCGCGCTCTTGTAACGCTTGGTCGCCTGCTCGCTCAAGCAGAAAATACCCCGATGAATATTCGCATTCTCTTTGGAATAATACTGCGTCAGGGTATCGATCACAGCCAGAGGCTTTTGCGTCGTCGCCGCGTTATCCAGATACGTGAGCGGCTTGCCGTAGACTTGTTCCCGGAGGATCGGGAAGTCTTTTCTTATTTGTTCTACATCGAATATTTTCGCATCGGCTGATCTATCCATTTCACGTCCTCATCCTTCTTCGGGTTCAACGGTCAACGTGCAAAGTTCAACGTAAAGGCTATTCGTTGCCCGTTGCCCATTGCCCGTTGAGCGAATTAAATTGTTTTCCCAGCTTCTCACTCACAAGTTCCAACAAGGTTTCTTTCATGAAACTCAGGCTCGAACGTTCGATCACTTCCCGGGCAAACCCCTGAGCCAGCATGCGCGCTGCTTCTTTTTCGCCAATCCCCCGTGAGCGCAAATAAAAAACCGCATCTTCCTGGAGCTGGCCGATGGCCGAGCCGTGACCGCACTTAACGTCATCGGCAAGGATCTCAAGCTGCGGCTGGGTATCAACCTTCGCGGTATCCGAAAGAAGCAGATTCTTATTGGTTTGATGTGCATCAGTCCGCTGGGCGTCCTGGCGCACCATAACATGCCCTCGAAAAACACCCCGGGAATTTCCGGCCAAAAGCCCCTTGAAAAATTGATCGCTTTTGCCATCCGGTTTCTGATGATCTACAAAAGTCTGGTGATCTAGAACCTGATCCTTATCTCCCAGATAAAGCCCGTTCAGTTCACAGGACGCGCCTTCTTCCGTGAGTGCCACGCGACAATCATTTCGCATGAGCCGAGCACCGGTTGAAAGTGCAAATGAAACAAAAGAACTCCCGCGACGCTGGGCCACTTGCGTCATCGCGATATGAAAGGCCTCGGGAGCTTCCTGCTGGATCTTGCAATGTTCCATTTGAGCGCCTTCCTCAAGAACTATTTCCGTCACGGCGTTCGTAAAATAATTTTGTCCATCTCCCGCCACGTAAGTTTCCACAATCGACGCTTTGCTGCCCTTTCCCATCAGAATGATTGTCCGGCGCTGAAAGGCGCCGGCCTTCCGGGCCGGCGAAGCGGAATGAACAATGCGGATCGGTTCTTTTAAAATAACACCGTCGGAGATCCGGATAAAAGTCCCACTCCTGAATAATCCCGTGTTTAAAGCAGTGAAAGGATTGCCTTCGTGACCTGCCTGCCGCCCCAGATACTTTTCCAGAAGTTCAGGGAACGTCTTAATCGCCACGAAAATATCCAGAACCTCGACACCTTCCAGGGGCCTGTCCAGCCTGGCAGGTTGAATGCTTTCTCCCTCTGGAACAAAAGCAGCCTCTCGGATCGCCGTCACATCCGTGTACCGCCACGCGTTATCCTTCACCGTCGGAAATCCTTTTTGGAGAAAAGCCGCCATCCCCTCTTCGCGCAGACGAAAGAGCCACGACAGATCGCATTGACGACCCTTCTTCAACATTTCAAACGCATCTTGGTATTGTTTTAGTTCCATGACTTCTCCGGTACATAGTACATAGTACTTGGTACATGGAAAAGCTTCGCGCTCCGCGCGCTATGTACTATGTACCATGTACTATCGACCGGGCATGACTTCGTCATGCCCGCACCCACTCATACCCTTTTTCTTCAAGCTTGAACGCGAGGTCTTTGCCGCCCGACAGCACGATCTTCCCGCCCATAAGCACATGCACATAGTCCGGCGTAATGTAATCGAGCATTCTCTGATAATGCGTCACCAAGAGGATCGCGCGATCGGGGCTGCGCATTTTGTCCACCCCGCCTGCCACGATCTTAAGCGCATCGATATCGAGACCGGAATCCGTTTCGTCAAGAATCGCGAGCTTTGGCGAGAGAACCGCCATCTGAAGGATCTCATTGCGTTTTTTCTCACCGCCGGAGAACCCCTCATTGACAGGACGATTCAGGAAACTCGCATCCATTTCCACGATCTTCATCTTTTCCTTGAGGAGTTCGAGAAATTCCATGGCATCCAGCTCTTCCAGGCCCTTCGCCTTGCGGATCTCATTCAGCGCAGCCTTCAGAAAATAGGCATTGTTCACACCCGGAATATCGATTGGATACTGGAACGCCAGGAACACACCCTGCCGCGCCCTCTCTTCAACCGGTATGGCCAAAAGATCTTTGCCTTCATAAGTGACGATTCCCTTGGTCACGACGTACGCCGGATGCCCTGCCAGAACACGCGCAAGCGTACTTTTCCCGGAACCGTTCGGCCCCATGATCGCGTGCACTTCTCCGGCATTCACCTTCAAATCGATCCCCTTCAGGATCTCCACCCCTTCAACGCTAACGTGTAAGTTTTTGATTTCTAACATTGTTACTCCTCTTGTCACGCGCAACGCGCAAAGCGCAACGCACAACGAATAAGTTTTTACGTTGCGCGTTGAGCGTTGACCGTTGCGCTATTTTTCCCCTTCTCAAACACCTCGATGGTGATGGGGTTGGAGGTAAAAATACCTTTCAAAGCATCTTTTTTTGTTGGCGTTAGATTTATATATTCAAATCTAATTTCATAGACACCTTTTGCGACAAATGGAACTAGAGACGACTCATTGGATGTTACAGACGACCAATTGTCTCTATCTCCCATTGATTCTCCCGCTTTTGTTTTAACAGAAAAATACTCTATGCCTTCATTCGGTTTGAGAGCAATGTAAGAACTTGGTGGAGCTCCAGCGAATTGTTGCCACGGATTAGGGTCATGCTCAAATACATTTCCACCAGGGACACTCACTTTTAACCGACAATACTTCAGTGGCATATAATCTTTAACAATATAGATTTCCCCTGATGAAGAGCTCTTAAAATAGCCTGTGAGACTTATCTCCTCCCCCACCTCATACACCTGCTTGTCGGATTTGATGGTGAGTTGGAGCGGCGAAGTCTTTTCCTGGCAATACCCGACCGTTGCCGCTAAGCACAACGCCGCGATTCCGAACAATATTTTTTTCATCATTTCATTCCTTTCAACAAGGGGACGGACCCTGTTTCGTCACTTCCTCTTACCCTCGCGCCGCGTCGGTTTAACTATTTCTACCGTGATAGGCTTCGAGGAAAATGTTTTGGTTTCCCCTGAGGGTTGGATATTAGCCTTAAGGTGAACCATATATTGGTACATACCCGGCGCTTTCCAGTAGCCCACTGCAAGTTTGACGCCATGTTGAAATGGCACGCCATCCCAAGACCCTTTTAATAATTTACCCCAGCCGGACACTTCAGGGTTTAAAGCGTTACGTGTCACCTTACCGTAGGGACCTTTTTCGTTTAATTGATATGTCAGATTCTTCCATTTGTGCCGGGTGCTGCTTCTTTCAGAAGCGCCTATCGTTAACCAGCCATATTCCTCCGTTCTAAATACGGAGCCAGAAGGCACTAACTCGACCTCTACCAGATTATCACCGGTTGTCTCAGACACATTCCGCACCAATTCAGAAGGAGACACGACATCCACAACAAAGGTTGCGTAAATTGTAAACCTTCCGGTGGGTTTAAATCTAAGCCGTCCCCCGGAACTACCTACATATTTCTCCTCGCTTCTTAAAACACGCACCGTGACCCTGCCCGGCTGAAACGCTTTGTACGATGCCGCCTCATAACGATTAGTCTTGATGCCGCTACGAGATTGAAATTCCTGCGTTAGTTCACAGTCTGCGATTTTCCCTATAAAGGTATTATCGAATTCAAACTTCCATATCGAACCGCCTGTCATCGGGTTACGTTTAATAAGAAAAAATGTCTCTCTTAAAGCAACCGTTGCATTTTGCATGAAGATGACTTGCTCCTTGACTACTTTCCCATTTAATTTGTAGCCTTGATGCAGAGGTATTACATCAGCATTCACCGGATCAGACAAACCCAAAATAATCATACCTATCAAACAAAAAAATTTCGTAAAAGCCGCCTTTTTAATCATCTCTATCTCCTCCGTTCAATAAGGGGGGACAGGCGCTTATTTCGAAGGGACTGGCTCTCCCGCCAACGGCGGGGTGTCTGTCCCTCTTCTCGAAAAATGAGCCAGTCCCCAACGTTGGAAGGTTATTGTAAGGTTTCAAATTACCCATTGTAATGTTTTTGAATTCCGACAAACTCCCACCTCCCAATACAAGCCTACTTCACATCTGAACTTGCCTTATCACTGCGGGGAACGGGTAACGGGGAACGCAAGCAAAATGCTTTTCACGTTAACCGTTTCCCGTTTGCCGTTCCCCGGCTAAAAAGGGCTTCGCTCTTTTTAGCCAACACTCCCCTCAAGCATCACACTCATGAGCTTCTGGGCCTCGACGGCGAACTCCATCGGAAGATTTTTGAAGACTTCCTTACAAAAACCGTGAACGATCATGGAGATGGCATTCTCCTGGGACATGCCGCGCTGCCGGCAATAAAAAAGCTGGTCTTCATTGATCTTGGATGTCGTGGCCTCATGTTCCGCGCTCGAGGTCCGGTTACTCACTTCGATCGTCGGGAACGTGTTCGCGCCGCACTTGTCTCCCATCAGAAGCGAATCGCACTGGGTATAATTCCGCGATCCCGTGGCCTTGGGCGTGATCTTCACAAGCCCGCGATAAGTGTTCCTGCCGAAGCGCGCGGAAATGCCTTTGGAGATGATCGTGCTTTTTGTGTGCGCACCGAGATGAATCATCTTAGTCCCGGTATCGGCCTGCTGATGGTTATTGACCACCGCCACCGAATAAAATTCGCCGACTGAGTGATCACCCTGCAGGATACAGCTCGGATATTTCCAGGTGATCGCGGAGCCGGTTTCAACCTGCGTCCACGAGATCTTGGAATACGCGCCCTGGCAAAGCCCGCGCTTTGTCACGAAATTATAAATACCACCTTTGCCGTCTTTATCGCCCGCATACCAATTCTGTACCGTCGAATATTTAATCGAGGCTTTTTCATGTGCCACAAGCTCCACCACGGCAGCGTGAAGCTGGTTCTTGTCACGGATCGGCGCGGTGCAGCCCTCGAGATAGCTCACAAAACTTCCTTCATCCGCCACGATCAAAGTTCGCTCGAATTGGCCTGTATCCATGGCGTTAATGCGAAAGTAAGTTGAAAGCTCCATCGGACAGCGCACGCCCTTCGGAATATAACAAAAGGAACCGTCGCTAAAAACCGCGGAATTGAGCGCCGCAAAAAAGTTATCTTTCACTGGCACCACGGACCCCAGATATTTTTTCACAAGCTCCGGATGCTCGCGCACCGCCTCCGAAAAAGAACAGAAGATGATCCCGTATTCCTTAAGCTTCGCCTTGTAGGTCGTCGCGACAGAGACGCTGTCAAAGACCGCATCCACGGCCACGCCTGCCAGCATTTTCTGCTCCTCCAGGGGAATCCCGAGCTTCTCGTAGGTCTTGAGGATCTCCTGATCCACATCCGCGAGGCTTTGCGGCCCATCCTTTTTTTGCTTCGGTGCGGAATAATAAATAATGTCCTGATAATCGATCTTGGGATAACGAACGCTCGACCAGTCGGGCTCTTTCATCTTGAGCCATTCTCGGTAAGCGGCGAGGCGCCACTCGAGCATGAAAGCGGGTTCATTCTTCTTTTTGGAAATGAAACGAATCGTGTCTTCACTAAGACCACGCGGCGCGGCATCCGAATCAACCGGAGTTACGAAACCATACGCGTAGTCCTTAGGAATAAAAGAGTCGGCATCTGTCATGGCTTCTTCCTCGGAGCAAACACAAGCTCGGGTTTGGGCACTCCGCCCAGCCTGTCTTCTGCAATCATCTCTAGCGTAATCTTTTCGTAGAGCTCATCCAGGGTTTTCTGTGTCTTGTACCAAACCGGTTTTAATTTACATAATGAAAAATGGGTACAAACGATGCTCTTCCGGTGCTTGATGTCGCAAAAGGCCTCGAAGGTGCTTCCTTCCAAAGCCTCGATGATCTCTTTCAAGGTGATCTCACTCGATGGACGGGTCAAGGTCCACCCGCCTTTATTCCCCTGTTGGGAAGTAGTGATGCCGGCCCGCCTGAGCCCCTGCAAAATCTTCTCCGTAAAAGTCACGGAAAACCCTTCGTGCTCGGCGATCTCTTTGGCAACACTCGCCCCCGGCCAAGGCTTCTTAGCCATGTGCGCCAGGCAAATAACCCCGTATTCCGTCTTTGTGGTATATCTCATGTTTAACTCTCCCCTATACGATTGGAGTATAGCAAACCAGACTGTTTTTGTCCAGTTCATAGCAATTTTAAAGGGGTCAGTCACCATTTCCCTGCCTACCGGCAGGTAGGCCTAAAATGGTGACTGACCCCTTTATTTACGGCCGAAAAGAGTTGCCAGAAACCCCGACAAACCCGTCGCTGGACCGGAACTCTTGGACTGAATGACCTTGATCGTGATGCGGGAACCACCTCCCCACGGCCAAAGGAGAGCACACTCGGCACACTCTCCATCCTGACGAAAATACATCGTCTGATCCTTACGTATTCCGCCGTGGGGTTTGGCATGCCGGTTCGCCTTCCCGGAAGGCGAATGGCCTTCAGGTTTGAGAGGGGGGCCAAAATAAACTGTCAGGATTTTATGCAAAGGATCGAGACCCTCCCTGGAAATCACGGCCTCAAAATATTCCTCCGTCTGAGCTCGGAATTCTTCAACTTTCATCGTCTGAATCTGAGCAAGAAAATCCTGGAATGTCATGTTGATTTCCTTTGGAGAACCGGCTTCGAATCATCGAACTGGAGTGTACGAATGACGGTAAGAAACGAAGGATAGTTCAAGGCAAACCCGTCCTCGGTATCCTTGAACGTAATGGAAAAAAGTTTCCCCTGGTGGATCAGGACATAATTCATGTACTTGGCCGGAAGGCTACCTTCCATCGTTTTTTTGAATTCGCCCGGCTTCAGCGTATAAACGCAAAACTTCGCTTTCTCACCACCGAGAAGCGTCATGTTTTGATTGCGGATATTGATCGATCGGAATTCCGGGCTAAAAAGGTCCTCCCATTTCAGCTGCTCAACGGTCTTTGAGGCGGTCTTATCTTTGTCCAGATTTCTCTCAGTGATATGGAATGTAGCCAGAGTCCCTTTTTTCCCGTAGGAGACCACCACACCCTGAAAAGGAAGCGACAGCTCGATCCAATCCTGAGAGGGCGTGATCGAGAATCCTTTCGAGGAAGATTCAACTTTCTCCGCGCGGAGAAACAGGGTTGGAAATATCAGGAATAAAGCTATCGATAGGACAAGCGCCCTACGCAACACGCTAATCAACCTCATTGATAGAAAGAATGCGGTCAAAAAGCGACCCGATGTAGGAGCGACCGTTCAATTCCAGATCGGAAACAACCACCTGGTTGATCCGGTTCTTTTCGTCCGCCACCTGGTCATCCCCGGTACGTTCAGCCCAGGTCGAGTGGATGGTATAGAACTGATTGTTCACGGTCCCGAGATAGATCATCTGATGATGCGGCATTTTCATGAGCGTGATTCCGGGACGCGCGGACCGAAGGACCGCCTTTTTTTCCGCGTCATTCTGAAAAGGTTCAAAATATCCTAGCTGCGTTCCAACCATGGCCTGTTGTTTTGAATCGCGCGGCAAATCAACGCCCAGACTCAAGAAAACGTCATGTGTGAATCCCGAACAGTCCCGACCGTTATACATCCCGCCCCACCCATAGCGCGCCCCCAAAAGCTTGAACGCCTGACGGATCACGTTCGCCTGGCTGTACACCGGAAAACCCTTGGTCACATCGCTTTTCCGGCTGATATAACATTTCGTAAGCCCCACGTCTCCGCCCTCCTTACGATAGGGCATCCAGACCGGATAAGGCCCTTCGGAGGATTTGGAAGACGCCATCGGGATCACAGTTCCCATGCTCGGCCGCTGAAAAACATCTTTCAGAGCCGCATCGCGGAACACACGGACACTTTCCCCCGTAACCACCAGAGAACTTCCGCTCTTGAGACGCGTCTTCAGTTCTTCCCGCCCCTCGAAGATCGCGATATCTTTGGCCTTAACCCATCCCCGGACATACGGCGCCTGGACATAGAACCATTTTCCATCACTCGACTTATGATAGATCGCCACCGGCGTCCAGAGCTTGATCAATGTGAATTGCAGCTGGTCGAATTCGATATCCCCCTTCCCTTCGATCATTTTTACCATGGTCGGGATCGCGCGCACCGAGGTGGCCCGCGTCGCCACGCCAAACTTTACCTTGATCCTGGATGACACCTGGTCGATCTGCACAAGCGGTTTGATCTCGTCCTCGAAGAAACTTTTTGGAACTACTTTATCGTTCGCGTCAAAAAGCTTGCGGCCCTTCAACGTGTCGTACTCGAGCTGGAGTTGATCGATGACCGCTTTGCCCGGACGGCTCTTGTCGAGCTTGAGCACATCAATGTTTTCAGGAACCATATTCTTGATCTCTTCGTTGAAATGTTTCATCTGATCCATTGTCTTGATGGGTTTTTCCGCGCCCGGAATACGCTTGATCCAGTACTCCGGTGATTGCATCGCGGGAGTGGCGCTTGTGAGAATCATCGGCCCTTTGGGAAGCGGCGGCAGTTCTTCGTCAGCATAGGCCGTGGAAAAGATAAAAAGGAAGGCAAATAAAAACAAAATGTTTTTCTTCATGAAGGACCCCATTTTAAGCTGTTGAATGCGGAACGACACGGCATAATCTACTCATAAAAACACGCGCTGACTATAAAATTGTATTCTTTTCTAACGGCCGGAACACGGTCAAGCTTGACGGCCTTGGAATCTTTGGCGGATTGCCTCTCCGACCACAGTCCCGCTCGCCCAGGCCCACTGGAAATTGAACCCGCCGATGCGGCCGTCCACGTCCAGAACCTCGCCCGCAAAAAAAAGGCCGGGACATAACTTCGATTCCAAAGTCTTCGCGTCGACTTCGCCGAGGTCCACCCCGCCAGCCGTCGCCTCGGCCTTTTCATACCCTTGAGAACCAGTCACAGCCACCAGACAGTGGAAAAGAAAACGAATGAACGCAGCTCTATCTGTTTTAGACGTTTGATCGAGCCGTTTCCTGGGATCGATCCCGCCTTTCTTGAGGAGAACCTCTGCAAGCCGCTCGGGGAAATATCGCGCAAGAACTCGTTTCCAACTTCGATCGGGGTGTTCTGAAACCAACCTCGCCCATTCCTCCGATATTTTTGAGATATTCCTCGTTGGGAGAAAATTCGCCAAAAGTTCTTTTTGCTTCGTACCACAACGAAGCCACGGCCCGCTGATGTCCAGCACCGCAGGCCCGCTGAACCCGATATGTGTAAAAAGAAGAGCCCCGTCACTTTGCGCGATCTTCTTTCCTTCCGCAAGGATCGAAAGCTCCACCGGCAACGTAATCCCCGAAAGTTTTTTCCAATCAGGATCATTCGTCATAAGAGGCGTAAGCGCCGGAGTGGTCGAAACCACGGAATGCCCCAGGGATTTCGCGAGTAGATAACCCGACCCGTCACTCCCCGTCCCCGGATATGACAAACCGCCCGTCGCGATCACAAGTTCCCTGGCGAGATGTTCAAAGCCTTCTCCGGAGACACGAAAGATCTCGTCCTCTTTGGAAACAGCGTTGACCCTTTTGCCTCGCTCGATCAAAACACCGGCACAATGGGAAGCTTGAAGCAATGCCTGGAGCACGACTTTTGAGGACTGTCCCTTTCTTCCATTTCTTTTCTCTAACGGTGAAAGGGACTGCCCCAATTTCCACTCAGTGGAAATTGATGGGTATTGGGACTGCGCTTTTGGAAAATACTTGGTTCCTTCTTCGAGGACCATCTCCACGCCGAGATCTTTAAAAAACTCCAGAGTTCGTTCAGGCGGAAAAGCCCGGAGGATATTGCGGACGGTACGCGGCTCGGAGGTCTGGTAATCTTTTTCGCTGACCTCGAGATGGGTCACATTGCAGCGGCCGCCGCCGGAGATGAGGAGCTTCGCCCCGATCGTTTCTTTGGTATCAAGAATCAGCGTCCGGAGTTTGCCCTCGGCGCACGGGATCGCGGCCATAAGACCCGCCGGTCCTGCGCCGATAACGACTACATCATAAGATTCCATAAATACCCGAGCCCTAAGCAACCGGACAAAGTTTTAGCATTCATCCGCCGGGACAAATTCCAAGATCCAAGATACAAGAACCAAACAAATCTCAAATTCAAATAACCAATCTCGATCAACCAAACAAACTGTTCTTGTTTTGTATATTGTAATTTGGTTATTGAATATTGTTTGGTTCTTGTCTCTTGGCGCTTGATGATTGAGAGCTATTCGGAAAGAACAACGACCTTATTCATCGCAATCTTCTGGACCGGTTTGTCCTGGCGATCGCGGGGCGCCTTACTGATCGCAAGGACCACATCCATCCCTCCGGTCACCTGACCAAAAACAGAATGGCGATCATCGAGCCACGAGGTCGCAACTTCGGTGATGAAAAACTGACTGCCGTTGGTGTTCGGCCCGGAATTCGCCATGGAAAGAACGCCCGGCTTGTCGTGACGCAATTTTTTCGAGAACTCGTCCTTAAACTGATACCCTGGCCCGCCTGTGCCCGTTCCCGTCGGATCGCCGGTCTGGATCATAAAATCTGGAATCACGCGGTGAAAAATGATCCCGTCATAAAAACCTTTCTTGGCAAGCGTCACGAAATTCTCCACCGTCTTCGGAGCTTCAGTTTCATTCAAGTCTGCGTAAATATCTCCCAGCGTCGTCTCGATCTTGATTTTCACGATAGTGTCATCCTTTGCTGTTTCAGGGGTTGGAGTGGAAGTAACGAAGGTCGGAGCAGGCGTCACGGCTTGCGTTGTAGCAATAGCGCTCGCTGACGGGGTCGATGACGCGCTTTTTGAAGTCGTCGCAACCGTGGATGTCTGAGCCGCGCATCCTGCAAGAAGAAGACAATAAGAAAGCAGGAACCATTTTTTCATAAACTTTCCTTTCCTTGTTTGGATTTTTTGCTAACAACCGGTTGATCTTTTTGATGAAGCGCACACTTAAGTGTGCGCTACGAAGAACCCAGACGCTTCCCCACAGCCACCCGCGCCATCGCCTTGCGATCATTCTCGGTCAGATACCTTTTACGTAGCCGCACATTCTTCGGAGTGATCTCCACAAGCTCGTCCTCCTCGATAAACTCGAGGGCAAACTCAAGCGTCATTTCCCTGGGCGTGATCAACTGGATCGCTTCATCGGCACCGGACGAACGCATATTGGTTTGCTTTTTCTCACGGATCGCGTTCACGACCAGATCGTGTCCTTTATTGTTCACGCCCAAGATCATCCCTTCATAAAGAATCGTGCCGGGCTGAACAAAGATCTCCCCGCGCTCTTGAAGACCCCAAAGCGAATAGGCCACCGCTTTCCCGTCGAGTTGCGAGATCAGCACCCCGGATTGACGTTCGGGCATTTCCCCTTTGAATGGCTGATATTCGAAAAAATTTTGATACATCATGCCCGTCCCGCGCGTCATAACCATAAATTCATTGCGAAAACCCAGGAGCGCGCGCGACGCAACCAGAAATTCCATGCGAACCGTCCCGCCCACCGCACTCATGTTCATATGCTTCATCTCGGCGCGACGCTTGCCCAACGCTTCGATTACCCAACCTTGATATCCGGGATCCACTTCTACGGTCACTTCTTCCACGGGTTCATAAAGCTCTCCCGCAATCGTCTTTAAAATGACTTTCGGCGGAGAAACTTCCAGCTCGTAACCTTCCCGGCGCATGGTCTCAATTAGGATCGCAAGATGCAACTCTCCTCGACCGGAAACCTTGAAGCGCTCTCCGCCTTCCACTTCTTCCACCTTGACCCCGACATTCATCATCGCTTCATGCGCAAGCCGGTCACGGATGTGACGAGAAGTCAGAAACCGGCCGCCGTCTTTCCCGGCAAGCGGGCTGGTGTTGTGAGAAAAATTCATGGAGATCGTGGGTTCATCGATCTTCAGGGTCGGCAGCGCTTCGGGTTTTTCCGGAGAAGCCAATGTTTCCCCCACCTTGATATCATCGATCCCACTGATCGAGATAATGTCCCCGGCCATCGCATCCTGAACCTCGACCCGTTTGAGCCCCTGGTACTTCAGGATCTTGGTCACCTTACCGCGGATCACTTCTCCGCTGTGCTTCACTACGACCATGGAATCGCCATAACGAATCTGTCCGTGAGAAATGCGCCCGATCGCGATACGCCCCACATAATTATCATAATCAAGCATGGTCACTAGCATCTGGAACGGCTGCTCGGGATCCGCGATGGGAGGAAGCACACGATGCAAAATGGTTTCGAGAAGGGGCGTCATATCCTTGCGTTCGTCATTAAGATCCAGCGCGGCCCATCCTTCCCGGCCCGAGGCATACACCACGGGAAAATCCAGCTGCTCGTCTGTCGCATTCAGTTCACAAAAAAGATCGAACGTCATGTCCATTACCTCATGAGGCCGGCAATTCGGACGGTCCACTTTATTGACCACCAGAATGGGCTTCAAATGCAAAGCGAGAGATTTTTTCAAAACAAACTTGGTTTGAGGCATCGGTCCATCGTAGGCATCCACCAGGAGCAGAACGCCATCAACCATTTTGAGGATGCGTTCCACTTCGCTGCCGAAATCCGCATGGCCCGGCGTGTCGACGATATTGAACTGAACGTCCTTGTAGCGGAAGGAGGCATTCTTGGAAAAGATCGTGATCCCGCGCTCGCGCTCCAGGTCGTTGGAATCCATGATGGTGGATTCTCCGGCCTCGAACTTGTAAGCACCGCTCTGTTTCAAAAGGGCGTCCACAAGCGTGGTCTTTCCGTGGTCGACGTGAGCGACAATGGCGACATTTCGGACATCTTTACGTCTTTTCTGGGTCGTCATAGATCCTTAAGGAAAACAGTGAAAAGAGACAGCCCCTCTAAAAGCATTGAGGAGACAGCACCCTTTTGAGTAACTCTGATTTGAGGAGAGTTGAGACTTTGAAAAAGTTAGGGCCCGGCTTTGAGACCGGGCCCTGGACTTTACGGACTTTTACGCCTTGACGACGTTGACCGCTTGATCGCCCTTAGGACCTTGGGTGATCTCGAACTCCACGGCCTGACCTTCTTCCAAAGACTTGTAACCTTCGCCCTGGATCGCAGTGTGATGGACAAACACATCGGCGCCATTCTCAGGCGTGATGAATCCATAACCTTTTTGATTATTGAACCACTTAACTTTACCTTTTGCCATTACGGTGAATCTCCCTGTTATGCTGCACGCCCTCCCAGACG
>MHFU01000165.1:2414-5546 GCA_001804345.1 Omnitrophica bacterium RIFOXYB12_FULL_50_7 | reverse complement strand
GAGCTATGACGCACCCGTCGACTACTTCCTTTCAAAAGCTCGTTCGGATCTTCCAAGATGGGGCCATAATCCCGGCCAACGATTTCAAGACCCGATTTTAGAATGGGCGCGCGGAACTCGGAACGAATTTCCGCGCGGCGGGAGCGCGGAGAAAGGGAAACGCTGTATGTCCGGAACTCTGGATCGAAGGCGAGATTCACGTGCTGATAACCTCGCTTTGATTGAGACCGGATAATATCAATAACCAAATCCACGTCTGTTGTCGTATGCGAGGCTTTCTCATTCGAACCCGCTGGAGAGACAAACACGTTGATTTTTTGTTCCCCGATTCTTGAACGGTCTTTTTCGAGTTGCCGGATCGCTTCTTCCGGCGTATACACACTCGAAGGATCCCACGCCTTGAGAAATTCTTGCGCCCCTGCTTCAGCTGTAAATTCTCGTATCCTGGCGATACCCGAACTCTCCCGCAAGTTTTGAGCCGTTCCTAGGAGCGGCGCGATTTTATAACGGACAGCCACTTCAAAAATCCAGTCTTTCAAAAGCGGCGTGATCCGCGAATTTTTTTTTGAAAACTCGAAATAGAAACGTCCCATGGTGTCTTCCCAATCCTGAGAAGACAACTCTTCGCCTTCAACAAGCAGCCGATTGATTTCTCCGATCCATTTCCCGACTTCGATTTGGAGATGCAAAATAAAAGGTGCCACCTTACTGACTTCTGATAATTTGCTCGAAACAAACCAATGCGGTTGATTGAAAAAGCCTTCCCGAAGCCCCTTTCTTAAAAGGTCTTCCGCCTCCCGAAGGGCCTCTGGGATCTCCCTGGAAATAACTTTGGCGTCGATTAAAACCTGGACGAACAAACGCCAAAACACCTCAAAAGACGGCTTCCCGGCGATTGCTCGATACAATTCGATATCGTCGGATCCTATCGAAAAATGAGGGCAAGTCCGTCTGGCTGGCTCCGGCGCCCCTACCGCCGAGATCGTCGAAAAAATTTCGGATGCATGGCGCATTAAATAAACGAATTTTCGTTCGGCCTTGTTTAATCCTTCCTCGGCCGGCATGCCCTCGGAAACAGCTGCCAGCATTTTCTGGCCTTCTTCGCTTTGAAGACGCCCCGCCGACTGTGCGATCTCTTTTTTCATGGCGTCCTGAATAAGTTCAAAAAGGATCTTTTGCCACTCACTGAAAAAACTGGGGCGCTGGTTTTGAAATTCCAGAAAAGACCCGGCGATCCCGGGCGTCACGGCTTCAGCCTTCATTTCTTTTCCTTCGCCCCACAATTTCATGGCCTCGTCCAGGGACGGTTTCATGGCATTTAAAATGAGAATAGTTGTCTCAACGTAAGCTACTTCTCGTGGATCCAAGTGCCGACGCATTTCCATTCCCTGAAAATCATTGAGTATTTGATGGGCATTTTCCATCTGCCAGCGTGCTTCCGTATTCAGCAAGTTGACGGAAGGCGATGACAAGTAGTCGATCAAAAAGCCCAGGACCCTCATATAAGTTCTGGGATAACCCCTGCGAAATTTAAAGAAAATTTCAATACCTTCCTGAGGTATCTTCAAAGTATCTGCTTCATCCAGATCCTCTTCGAGTCCGGCGAATTGCGATGCTTTGGGTAACCTTCTCTGCAGCAGCATCATGGCCTGTTTTAATCCTTGTCCAGCCTTGGCCATGACATACACAAATTTTTGCTCCTCCGCCGTCAACGTTTGTTTCGCGCTTTCGCCTTCCCGCATCTCCGAGCGGCCTTCTACCCGAAACAACCTCGTAGGTGCACCTACGAGGTGATCTTGGGTTTCTGTTTGACTTAACGCACCCGCACGATTTGTCCGCACTTCGGCGCGGGGTTGTGATCTAAATTCTAGAGATCGATGAATTTCCGAAAAAGCCTCGATAAATTGGCCAACAATCTCTTTTCTTGCACCATGTTTACTCAAAATATCTTCTAAATCCGTTTGCATACGGCGAGCTAGATCCTTTTTTCCAGCCATTTTTATTCCAACTATTTCGTTAGCCTCGTATGCGATTTGATAGGTAATACCTCCATAACCGCCATGTCCGGAAAAAACACGCTCCATTCCTTCCCGTGAATAATACTCATTGACTCCTTCTGCATATTTAAGTAACCGGGCATGGTATTGTTCAGGAAAGGCGATCTCCTGCATTCGATCAACAGCTACTTCTTCAAATTCAAGTTCGCGATGGGGATAATCCTTAATTAGTTTTTGTAATGACGAAAGGTCTGCATCTTTTCGGAACCGGAGGTACCGGTGATGGGGTAAACCCATAGCAATATATTCATTATGGGCAGCAACCGAACTTTCAAAGCGTGCTTTAATCCACCACCTTAGGGAGGGTGCTTGTCGGCCCATTGTAAAAATGCGATGAGCGATCTCTTCATAAATGGCATTGACTCTGTCTTCCAAAGGAGCTACTGACATCAAGGATGTAAATGGAGGTATGACCAGACCATCCCCTAGCACATCATAAGCGAAGGCCCTATCCGATACTTCCCTTTCACTCAAGATGATTTGTGGAAACGCCAGCTTTTGTCGTGGAATGCCTGCGGCCCTGGCCCATTCGCCTTCGATTCCTGGCAAGCGTTCATTCACGAGTTCACTTAATTGTTTTGGAGTAAGCCCTATTAATTTTCCATATTGCTTTACATGCATGAGCCAATTGCCTGCGTTCCACCGTGGTCGCGGACCTAATTGACTAAGAGCCGCATAATCTTTTTCAAGTACTGCAAGGTGTTGTTTTCCCTCCTCGCTATCCCACGGTGTAAGATAAAACAACCCGGGAAAATAAATGGATCTTTTTCGTTCGGCGCCATTTTTAAAAAACACGACAGGTCTTAAAGATTGCTGCATAGAATCGGCAAATGTGCGGGGCCCATTCTCCGAAGCCTTGGCGAAGGCGGCCCGCATCTCCGCACGTACGGTAGCTTCTTCGCCACTCTCAGCGTTGTTTGCAGTCCCGCTAGGGGCAGTGCGAGAGCGGAAAGCAGCTTCCGAGCGGATCTGATTTTTTTCTTCAACAGTCATCTGGTTATGTTTCACTAACAAGTCTGCCAGCAGCGACAGGGTTCCGTTTTCTACGAGCCTTTGACGGATTCGGCCCTCGAAA
>MHFU01000165.1:0-2353 GCA_001804345.1 Omnitrophica bacterium RIFOXYB12_FULL_50_7 | reverse complement strand
TAGTCAATCGGAACACGGTACAGAAAACCGCCGTCAAAAAAGAAAAATCCTTTCGGGTCATCATATCCAAAGTTCGCATCCCATCGCGTAGCATCAGCATCGAAGTATCCCGTTAATCCTCCGTTGCGCGCTGTCACCGCAACCGCCCAGAGCCGCGCCACAGCCGCACCAAACGGAACCCAAAGGGAATCTTTCCTCGATAGGGATAACAGGCTCAAATGATCCCGAACAGGTTCTCCCTCGCGGAATTCTCCGATGGAAACGACCGAAAAGATGCCCTCCCTTGCCCCCGCACGAACCTTTCCTTTTAAAGCAGACATTTCCCAGGATCGCCAGGTCCGGATCACCTCCGGTGACAGGTCCGCTAAAGCATTCATTTTTTCTATTTCTCTTTCGGCATCTTCGATATCCCCGGGGTAAAAGCGAATACCAAAAGTTAGTCTCTTCTCATCCGGCCCGCTCACAACACACTCATAAACATGTTTAATCGTCGAGCCCTCCTGAAAATTCACAGCCTGAAGCGTTAACCTTGGACCCTCCGTGATCCCCATGTGTTGTGCCAAAACTGGGTAGATTTCTTCTTCTTTGGCCGCTAAAAGATCGATCGCTGCCCGGTCATCAACATTCAACCAAAGACCCTGCGAAAGCGAAAACCTCTTTAATGATTTCGCCTGGCGAAGAACCTCCGGATCGGAATGGATATCTCTCGTCAGCTCACTGAGTGAAGGGCTGGGTTGCACAAGCTGGTCGTTTTTCGCTTTGGCGAGGCTAGAATCATCCCGTACCTCCGTCCTGGCTTTACTCTGGTCTCGGGTCTCAGGTCTCTGATCTGGTTCATCCCGCATCTCCGAGCGGTTTTGGGAGCGTAATTCGTTGCGCGATGGGGCCGGGGTAATTTTTTTCTGAAGTTGGATCAATTTAGATCGAGCGGATGTGACCTTTTTTGCTTGTGAAGAATCGCCTTGTGCAAGCGCGACAAAGGTTTCAAAGTGGGAAATCGCGCCTTCAAAATCTTTTTGAGCTTCAAGGATAGTCCCTAAATCATAATGCGCGTCAGCATCCTCAGAATTAGTACGAATGACTTCCTGATATTCGGCAATGGCTTTTTCAAGATTTCCTTGATTGTGGAAGATAATCCCTAAATTATAATGCGCGTTAGCATACTTCGGATTAGCACGAGTAGCTTCCCGGTATGCGGCAATGGCACCGTCAAGATTTCCTTGATCGTGTAGAACAACCCCTAAGTTATAATGCGCCTCAGCATAGTCTGGATTAATACGAATGGCTTCCCGGTATGCGTCAATGGCTTCTTCAAATTTTCGTTGATGCCTCAAAGCAAGTCCCAAATTATTGTGAGCATAAGCATCCTTGGAATTAATACGAATGGCTCTCTGATATTCGGTTATGGCACCGACAAGATCTCCTTGTCGGTAAAGAGCTGTTCCTAAATTATTATGTACTGACGATAATACTCCTTCTTTAAATGGACTGATTTCAATCCGCTCTAAATAACGGTCATCGGGGAGAGTTAAAATCATGTTTGGGGAGGGCATTTCACTGGAAAACGGCAATTTCGCTTCACAAGTTCCATGATCACCTTTGAATGACGGCTCTACCCAAAAATATTTTCCATTGGATAACCGCACTAAAATTAATACATGCTCCCCTTCTTCTGGCAAACTTTTAAACCGCTGAACCGTCACAGCCCATATTTTCTTAAAACCCATCTGCTCCAGATACAAACCTGTTAAGGCGCTTCTGCCGACACAACAGATTTCATCTGTCAACTGAGCCATGGCCGGAGACGACTCGAAAAGGTTCATTGATTCTCCTTTTGCTTTCACCCACCCTGGAAATGTTTGGATCCGTCTTAAAACCTCATGAATGGCTGCAAGCTCCGCCTCCCCGGCCTGTTGAGACGTTTCACCATAAGTCTTTTTTGCTTGCACAATAGTCTCCGTTAAATTTTGAATGTTCAGGTCCTTCATCCGTCCTTCGCGAAGTTTTTCCTGATAAAGACGCATTCCACGAAAATAAGTCAATGCTTCCAGTTCCATACGCACAAATTCCACGGCAAGATGAATCGCTCGATCGAATAATCCTCTGGGAACCGCGCCCTCTTCGCCTCTGAACAGGGCTTTAAATTGTTTGATTTCTTTTTCGTTTAATCCAAGTCGGGTAAAAAGAGCGTCATCCATCTCATCCCGCAAAGGCTGAGCTGCGATTTCCTGTAGTGTGGGAAGCGTGACCTCGGTGATTTCTCGGCTCAAGGAAGCTCCGATCCCGTAAAACCCGCTGATCAAACTCGCGACCGCGGGATCCTCAAGGCGGCCACCTTTTGCCGCAAGCTTTG
>MHFU01000164.1:11487-17123 GCA_001804345.1 Omnitrophica bacterium RIFOXYB12_FULL_50_7 | reverse complement strand
AGACGAGGCCCTCACGGCCTCGCGAGCGTGCCGAAACCACTTGGATTTCGGCCTGGGGAACTTTTCCGCCAGAGGACGGATCCGTCCAAGTTTTGTGGCGGACACAACTGGCTCATGACCTCGGGAGAAATGGAAATGCTCAGAAGTCTTATGAAGGGGCTGTCGCTCAGGCTGATTTAGGCAAGCTTTCGGGCAGAAACACGAACGACCTTACCGTTCTTCCAGATCACAAGGGTGTCGTTTGTCACCCGTCTTGCCTTGATCAGATCGCGAACAGCGTGTTTGAGCGCTTTATCCGCTTTTGTCTGGATACTTTCCTTAGAAGCCATTTTTATACCCTGCCTGTTTTGATACTTTACCGTATTTGATTACATTATGGATCGTGATTGCGTCTCGCTCCACCCTGAAAATCTGTTCCGGGGAGCTTGTGGAATTATCAAAGACACTCCACGTATCAAACAATAAACGATAGTTATCAAAAAGATTCTTAAGCCCACGCGCAAATCGCCGTCTGACATCATGCTCGGGAATATCATGCCCGCCTTTCCGAACCCGGTCCGCAACTCTCGCCAAAGCAAGTTTGACGGCAGGCAGCCACAGAAAAAATAAGTGAAGCTCATAGCCTCTTTGCTTCATTTGGTTGAAAAGATTTACGTAGGCTTTCCCAGCCAAAGTCGTCTCAAACGCAAAATTAACCTTCCGCCTGGAGCAGTCAGCAATCTGGTCGAGAAGTATCTTCCCCGCTTTAATGGCAACTTTTGAAGGAATGAAAGGCGATAAACCTTTTGCGATCATGTCTGCATTAATAAACTCAAAACAATCCGCGTAATTCGGAAGAAATTTTTCCGCGAAAGTCGTCTTACCTGAACCATTGGGCCCCGCGATCACGTAAAGTTTAGGCTTTTTCATAGGTGGGATTATAGCATAAAAGAAAAAGGCGCTATCGCAATATACGATAACGCCTTTTACTTATTGTATTGAAAAAAACTCCGCAGTTACCAAACCAAGCGCACCATTTCCACGGCAAAGGTCCGTATCCCCGTCTTCCTCCAACGTGTGCGGCAGCAGCTGGTCATTATGCAGGGCCAGCCGCCTTACGGTATCAAGACTAACGAGCGAATCACCCGTCAGATCATCCGGGAGGCTAAGCCCAAGGTCCGGAAGCCTTCCCCGCTCGAACAGGCAATCACCTATGCCAGAGTCCTCAATGAGCCTTCGGTCGTATCAAAGAGCCAGGTAGCGCAACGTTTTGGGGTCAGCCGGGCGAGGGTATCTCAAGTGCTCAATCTCTTCGATCTTGATGCCACCATTCTGGACCAATTGACGTCCATCAAAGATGTGGAGGAACACAACTTCTTCACGGAACACCGACTTCGGAGGCTTGCGGTAATGGCTGG
This sequence comes from Omnitrophica bacterium RIFOXYB12_FULL_50_7, assembly GCA_001804345.1. Lineage (GTDB taxonomy): Bacteria > Omnitrophota > Omnitrophia > Omnitrophales > Aquincolibacteriaceae > Aquincolibacterium. The sequence goes on along the minus strand of MHFU01000164.1, from coordinate 15,726 downwards.
GCCGGATCAGGTGGCAGAGTTTAACCGGCTTAGGCAGGAATCAAAGCGTGAGGTAAGGCTGCTTCAGTGATTTACCGCACACGTGGCAGCACTATATCTTTGTTTGCGAACGGCGTGTCCCGTTCCCCGATCTTTAAATTAGAAATCGTAGCGAACGGTGCCGTAGTAAGTGTTGCTCATGAACTGGTCCTTGAGCTCGATATCCCAGTTCCCGGTGACAGTCACGTTCCCTTTGTTCAGGAACGCAAGTTCCGCGCCGAAAAGCATCCCGTTCTTCGCAGGCTTGGCGCCTTGAGTATTGAAGGACGGCCCTCCGCCGGCAAAAGAGGCCGTAGTCTCGAAACGGTCTCCAATATAATCATAGAGCCACGCCGCTTTGGCCGAAGGAATGAATGTCCCCACATTCTTCGCCATGATTGGATACGCGAGCTTGGTTCCGAGTCCCTGCTCCAGCTGATGGAAGCCTTCGCCCTGCACGGTGAGATTTAAGGCGTTCGCCCCGTCTTCCTTAGTACTTGTTCATGTAAAGATAGTTATAGCCCAAGGACACGAACGGCGTGACTTCCAGCTTCTTCGTCTGCTCGAAGACGAATTTATAGCCCGCTTCAAAGTTCGTTGAATACTGTTGAGCGCCATGATCTGCTTTCGCGACACGCTTCGCCGTCCCTAGCCAAATCTCCCGGCGGCTGGCGTAATCGTTCTGCGTGAAAGCGAACATCCCGTCCACGTAGTAAGAGTTCTCGACCTGGCTACGAACCGCCTCGTAGGACTTCTTACCGCCCTGACGCGCTTTGTTGAGATCCAGAGAATCATAGCTTCCATAAATCGTTCCCTGATAGCTATTGATATTATCCGACGGACTGCCCGGCGTTTTCGATTTCACACCCACCCAGCCATAACCGCCGGCAAGACCCACGCGCCAATGGTTATCAAGCACTTTATCCGCGCCGATCGTAGTCCCGAAAGTGTTCGCCTTGTAACCCTCGATCCCTTTGCGTGTATCCTGCTTGATATGACTCCCGAGGCCTTGCATCCAGACACCCACGCCGTTCGTCATTTCTCCGCTTGAAACGCCTGAACCTGTTGCGCCGCCACTCCGCGCGCCGCCCAACCGGTTGCTGACCGTCGCGAACCCTTGCCCTGTCAGAGCGCGGCCGCCCTCGATCGAACCCGAGCTCATGTCCGGCTCCATCGTCTCCATCGCCCCGGCCCGTTCCTCGTTGGAACCCATAGCGTCGAGCGTGTCCAGAACGTTCAGCATATCTCCCGTTGCGCCGCCCGCCTTAATCACATCCAGCGTCGCACCCACCGCAGCGGTATTCCCATTCGTTGAATCAGTTGCATAACTGCCCCCGCCAGCAACTACGGCCGTCAAGATAAGATCATCCCCCGTGCTACTCAGCGTAAAGGTGGTCGTTGTACTATCAACGACTGTCACGGTGATCCCGGCTGTTGTCACAGTGCCCGCCGCCGCGTCAAAGATCGTAAATTGGGTGCCGTTGGCGATCGTCGCGCCTCCGAGGGTCACATTCACGGTCCCGGCACTGAGCGCGGCAGTTCCCGTCGCTGTCGCATCGATCTTCCCGTAGGTCGTTGCGTCGGTAATGTTTAAATTCAAAGCCTGGGCGGTTGCATCCTGCGTGTAGGTCCCGGAAAGCGTTAAGATATTCGCCCCAAGATCCAAAGTTCCGGTCCCCGCACCCCCGGCGCCAGCAAGCGTCAGATCGCCTGTAACGGTCCGGTCCCCAGTCAAGGTCAGCGTGGCGCCCGTGTCGATCGCCGTGGTCGTCGCAAAAATATCATGACCCAGGTTAGACGAACCTCCGTTAAAATTAACTCCTCGCAACTCCGCTCCGCCCGCTCCGATATTTCCGCCTGTCGTAGTGGAGCCCAGGAAAGTCAGGACGCCGGTACCCGCTCCGGCTGTTGTGGTAACCGCAGCATTCCAGGCTTTTTCGGCCTGGATCTGGACCTCTCCATCATCACCAAAATTTAGCGCGGTCGCATAAATATTTCCATCCAGGAGCACCGTCCGGCCGGATCCGCCATTCGCGCTGATCTGCCGAAGGATTGTCCCTGCAGCGCCCATATCCCCCGTGACAGTCGAGTTCCCTTTAAAGATCAGTTCCCCTGTGTTACCGGCTGAAGTGGTGACATTCGCATAAAGCTTTTCGTTGGTGCCCATGGTCACGGAACCGTCCCCGCCGAAGTTGAGCGTATCCGCGTAAACATCCCCCTTTAAAAGGACGTCCCTGCCAACCCCTCCATTCGCATCAATCCGCTTCAGGGTTCCCACCAAGGAGCCTACATCCCCTGTGACCGTTGAATTACCTTTAAGCACAAGCGTTCCTGTGTGATTAACAGTCGCAGTGACCGCCGCATTAATATTCTCCTGCGTACCCATCGTTATTGAGCCGTCCCCGCCGAAGTTGAGCGTATCCGCGTAAACATCCCCTTTAAAAAGAACGTTTGTGCTGTTCCCATCTACGTTAACCTGAGCAAGAAGGTCTCCGGAAGCGCCGACATCTCCTGACACCGTGGAATCTCCGGCAAAGTTCAAAGTGCCGGCCGTGGATCCAGAATCATTGGTCACCGAACCGTAAATTTTCTTGCCATTCGATATATTCACTGTACCGTCATTGCTAAAATTAAGGACCGTCGCATAAATATCCCCCTGCAAATTGACGGTGTTCCCCGAACCTTTCGCGTTCACGATATCGAGTGTAGCTCCAGAAGCGCCGATGTTGCCGGTCACGGTGCCATCCGCCATAAAAGAAAGGACCCCGGAGCCATCGCTTCCGCTATCATTGGTCACGGTGCCGATCTCGGCCGTTCCGCTTATTTCGATCTCCCCGCCATTCCCAAAACTGATCGCATCGGTATAAACATCCCCCTGAAGATAAACCGTGTCATTGCCGTTTCCATTGATTGTTTTCAAAGCAGCTCCGGATGCGCCAATCGAATTCGTCACGGTCCCATCACCTTCAAAAGTGAGAGTCCCTTGTTTGTCCGTGCCCGTATCGTTGACTATATTGGTCTCAATCTGATAGCCGCCGTTGGCCAGCGTTACAAAACCATCCGCCGTAAATTTCAGCGTCATCACTGAAGATATTTTTAAATTACCGTTCATATACAGTGTTCCGGCCCCAACAAGCACATCCTGAGCATAAAGATCACTATTTACCGTCACCGTTGTCCCTGCGGCACCGCTGATATCCACAACTTTCAGACACTGGGTGTTAGCGCCGATCCCTGAGGCAATGGTCGCATCCCCCAAAAAGATGACCGTTCCCATATTGTCACCACCGGTAGCATTAACGATACTCCCGGTAAGTGTAGCCGTACCACCGATACGGACTTCTCCGTCACCCCCAAAATACAAAGCATCGACGTTAAAATCTCCCTGGAAGTCCACACCATCACCGCCGGCGATCGTACCCGTCCCGTTCGCATTGACCCTTCTGAGAGAATTACTATCCCCAACATTTCCGGTGACGGTGGCAGCGCTAAGAAGTGTAAGAGTTCCGGCTTGATCGCCCCCGGTCGTGTTGTCCACCGAGCCCAGGACGGCATTGCCGCTGATCTGAACTTCTCCGTCACCGCCAAAATTCAAAACGTCAGTGAAAACATCATACTGAAGGTCGACCAACGTCCCATCGCCGTTCGCATTCACCGCATTGAGAGCGGCTCCTGAATCTCCGCCTGCCCCCGTTACAGTCCCATCTCCATCAAAAGTTAAAGTGCCGGTATTATTGGTACCGCTACTATTTGTGACCGAACCCGTGAGGATTACGCCTGAATCGATCAAAAGAGTTCCCTCGGCTCCAAAATTGACCGCGCCTCCCGTCCCGAGAGCGCTGCTGTTCCCCATTTGGAGAGTTCCCGCATTAATCGTAGTTACGCCGGTGTAGGTGTTGACGCCGGAAAGCGTAAGAGTTCCTGTGCCCTGCTTTGTCAGTGAACCGCCGCCGCCGTTAGTAATGACACCGGCAAAAGTGGTATCACTAGCATCGCCGACAGTAAGAGTATAACTCTGCAGGTCGACAGTGCCACCTGTGGTGCCACCGCCTGATAAAGAACCGATGGTTTCACTCCCGCTCAACAACAACGTCGCTCCCGCGACATCGGCCAAAACGACCGCCCCGGTGTCGAGGATCGCCGCACCGCCGGACAATTCAAGCGTCCCTTCGTTAATCGTCGTTGCCCCCGTGTAGGTATTGGCGCCGGTGAGCGTGAGCG
>MHFU01000164.1:1549-11456 GCA_001804345.1 Omnitrophica bacterium RIFOXYB12_FULL_50_7 | reverse complement strand
TGCAATGTTATGAATGACTCCGGCAAAGGTAGTGTCACTGGCATCACCAACGGTAAGCATATTATTATCAAGATCGACTTCACCACCCGTGGCGCCGCCGCCCGATAGAGAGCCGATAGTTTCGTCATCGTTAAGCAGCAGCGTTGCTCCCGCGACATCGTCTATGACTACTGCCCCGGTATTAGCGATCGCCGCACCGCCGGATAATGCCAGCACCCCATCGCTGATTGTTGTAGTCCCTGTGTAGGTATTGGCGCCTGAGAGAACAAGAACGCCGGCACCCTCTTTGGTCAAACCGCCGTTGCTGATCACAGCTGAAATGCTCATATCATCAGCAGCAGCTCCGTCAGCAATCGTGAATGTGCGAACAGCGCCTCCAAGATTGAGAGTGCCGGTACCACTGACGGTTGCAGTCGTAGCGTCAGCATAGGTAGTAACATCCCCGCCTAATGTTAAAGCGCCGGAATTCCTTGTATTGACATCGCCCCCGGTCATCGCAAGACTCCCGATGGCCTCCGCTTGCTGGTTCATATCGAACTCGCCTGAACTATTGATAGTGAGGGAAGCCGTGTCCGAGATCTGGTTACTGAAATAAAGAAGCAGGATATCCGCGCCCGCACCGCCGACCCCATCCCCAATGATCACGTTGCTTGTACCAAGCGTGGCGCCGCCATTGACATTAAGAGCCAACGTGCCGGCATTCACCGTGGTGGTACCACTAAAACTGTTGTTAGCCTGAATTGTCAGCTGGCCTGTCCCATCTTTAGTGAACCCACCCGTTCCGAGGACGCCGACCTGCAGCGAGCTGGCCAATGTGACATTATTCGCCTGGGTATCAAGCGTAGCTGTGAATCCGTCTTCTATTTTAATGCGGCCGGAAACATCCTGGGTATTTCCAGCATCCCACTGGAGAGTCGCGTCTCCGGTGAAATCAATGGTCCCGCTATTGCTGAGTGCGCCATTTGAAAAATTAAGAGTCCCGCTATTGAGATTCGTTCCTCCGGTGTAGGTGTTAGCGCCGTCTAAGGTGAGTATGCCGCTGCCGGACTTTTTCAGAGAGCCGCTTCCACCACTAATGACGCCGGAGTATGTGGTATTAGTAGCCTGGTTTACAGTAAGAGTACCGCTGCCAAGACTGACATTGCCGCCCGTAGTGCCGCCGCCTTGTAACGAAGCGACGGTCAGGCTCTTATTGTTCAAGACCAACGCTGCGCTCGCTGTGTCGGACAAAGCAAAGTCAGCCGCGGAAGCATCAACCGTACCGTGATTAATCTCCAACGCGACGGTACCACTATCGATCAAGATCGTACCGGCCGTGAGCGTTGTGTTGCATAAAGTGAATGTATTGGTGCCGGCCTTAGTGAGCGTAAATCCGTTAAGATCCAATGAGGTCGGATTCCAATTGTCGGTAAGTAGCGCCCAATTACCTGTTCCGCCAATAGCGGCATCCGCTGAAAGTTTTATATTGGCTGTCTGCGAACCCCCGGTGCCGATCTCAGCTCCCGTATTCACCAAGGCACCGGTGCCGCCGACTCCGGTACCAGCGATGGTGTAACCGTATTGATTGACAAACCCGTTGAAATCAACCGCTCCGCCACTGTTAACAATAACCTTAGTAATGGCTGTGTTTTGTGGACCGAGAGCGTTCGTATTTCCCGCCTTAATCGTGCCTTGATCAACTGTTACGACTCCGGCAAAGGTGTTGATGCCGGAGAGTATAAGCGCGCCATTGCCGTCCTTGGTCAGACCGCCCGAGCCGGTGATTGCGCCGCCTGCCGAAATATCACCGCTGGTTGCTGTGAACGAGCGCGTAGCATCCAGAATCATGGCAAGGTTGATCGTCTGCGCATCAGTATCATTGTTAACAACATTGCCGCCCAGGGTAATCCTGTTCCCAGTTAAAGTGAACCCTCCCGCCGAGGCATCAAAGGTAATGCCGGCATAACTTGTATCAGCTGGAAGGTTGTTAACGCTCGCAAGGTAATTGGTCGTGGTAAAAATCAAAGCATTGCCAGCCACAGGACTAATGTCCCAATTTGCCGCATCATTCCAATTCCCGTCATTGGCTCCTGTCCAGGTACTAACACCGCCCGCAAACGCGGGAGTGACTGGGGAAAAAATGAGGGAAAGGATCGCGATGATGGACAGGAATTTTTTCACCTGCCCCTTTTTCTGGGGCTGGCACAGCCCAAGGCTGCTGTTTCTTTCCATGAATGGCGACTTGGGCAGCCCCAATTTCCGCTCTGCAAAAATTGATAGGTGTTGGGACTGATTTTCGAAAAGCTTTTTAATAGAGATCATGTAGGGGAGCTCCTTTGGGCTTTATATTGGAATGGCGTAAAGGCGTTTCAAGATAGCGATTGATCCTGCTTTCTTCCATTTAATAGGATCTGTCGCGCCACAATGACGCGCCGGCAAGAGTATAAATCCATAAAACCTATAACGCCGCAGCACCTCTGTAGATGCGGCAAAAAGCCTCTGGCTCGAAACGCCCGAAGTCTATACCATATCGTATGACTTTCCTACTATAAATCCCGTGATCTGAATAGCTCCAAAAAACAAAACCCCACACCTGCCTGACGGCAGGCAGGCTCACGTAGGGTTTGTTTTAATGCTTCGCCAGAACGGTGCGCTCAGTTGTGAGCACAACAAAAAGGCCGTTGCAACTAATTTAGCTTCAATCAGTTACAACGGCCTGAAATAACTCCCCCGCGTGGGCTCGAACCACGGACAAGCGCGTTAACAGCGCGCTGCTCTACCAACTGAGCTACAGGGGAATAACATGTTAAAGAACAATATTACAAAATCTTATCTAAATATCTCCGCCCCGCGGCGGATTTAAAATATTTCTCTTTTTCCAAAGCTTCTTTTCTTGAACGGAATTTCTCAATGTGAATCAAATCGAAAGGCCTGTTTTTGCAAGTCCAGCGATTAATCCCTCGGTTGTGTTCTTTAAGCCGGATCGTTGGATTTTTTCTTGTAAACCCGGCATACCGTTTTCCGTTCTTGCTGCTTTTTTAAATATAGACGTAGTAATCATACCACCTGCCCGCCTCCTTCGGAGTCGGGTTCGTCCTTACCTACGGTAAGGCGAAAGCTTCCGCCTTGAATTGTAAAACAATTCAAGGACGGATCCGTCCTCGCCTCCAGCGAGGCGGAACAGGGGAACGACTTGTTAAAGAACAAAACAGGACGTAAATCGATAAGCTTTAGGCGTTAAGCCTCTTTTACTTACCGCTTTTCGCTTACCGCTTACCTCTGGAGGTGCTAATTATAAAGATTGCGGCCTTGGGGTCAATGAGTGTTTTTGGCCTTTGCTTTCCGCCCTGCAGCTGATATATTTTCCCACTGGCGGCAATTCACCATTCATCCACTTAAGCATCAGGAGATACCTCTCATGTATAAAGTCGTTTTGATTCGTCACGGAGAAAGCACCTGGAATAAAGAAAACCGCTTCACCGGATGGACCGACGTTGACCTTTCCGAGAAAGGCCTCAAGGAAGCCCAAGACGGCGGCCAGCTCCTTAAAAAAGAGGGCTACGTCTTCGATATCGCCTTCACGTCCGTTCTCAAGCGCGCGATCCGGACGCTCTGGATCGTGCTCGACCAGATGGACCTCATGTGGATCCCGGTCATCCGGGACTGGCGGCTAAACGAACGCCACTACGGTTCCCTGCAGGGCCTCAATAAATCTGAGACCGCCGCCAAGTTCGGGGAAGACCAGGTCAAGATCTGGCGCCGGAGTTATGACGTTCCTCCGCCGGCACTTGAGGAAAGCGATCCGAGAAATCCGGCCAAAGATCCGCGCTACCAAAGCTTCAAAAAAAATGATCTTCCTCTCACGGAATGCCTTAAAGACACGGTCGCGCGCTTCCTTCCCTTCTGGCATGACGTCGCGATCCCCATGATTAAAACCGGGAAAAAAGTCCTCATCGTAGCGCACGGCAACAGCCTCCGCGCGCTGGTGAAATACTTGGACAATATCTCGGAACAAGAGATCCTTGGCATGAATATCCCAACCGGCATCCCGCTTGTCTACGAGCTCGATAAGAACCTCAAGCCGATCATGCATTACTACCTGGGGGACCCCGAAAAGATCAAAGCCGCCATGGACGCGGTAGCGAATCAGGGGAAGGCGAAGAAATAATCACATCGGGGGACAGGCATTAACTGATTGCCTGTCCCCTGGAATCAAAAATTGCTTTTAACGAGCGAGAACGTACAAGCCCTTGCTCTTGCCACAAATGGGACATTCCTGGAAGTTGATCCTCTCGACCACGTTCCCGCAAAACGAGCAGACGTTAAAAATCTGATTCCGGACTTTCCATGTCGCTAAATTTTCAAGGGCCTTTTTATAAAGGCTGGCATGAACGGCTTCCGCCTTTCCGGCGTCTTCGAAAGAGTCGCTCGCTTCCTTGATGTTATCTTTGTCTGCCTTGGCCAAGAATTCCGGATACATGACCGTGCTTTCGTAGATCTCGCCTTCCATCGCGGCTTTGAGATTCTCCGCGGTGCTTTTAACGACCGGCTTTTCGATCTTCGCCGTAGGAGTACCTCCGAGCGCTTTGATCACTTTGGCGTGCCGCTCATAATGCACCTGTTCGGCACGGGCAGCAGCTCTGAAAAGACTCGCGACTTTGCCGTATCCTTCTGCATCAGCCTTTTGGGCAAACGCAAGATAGCGCGCGTTGGCGTTGCTTTCACCGTCAAACGCGGTTTGAAGATTATCCAATGTGGTCTTTTCAGCCGGCACCGGTGGAACCACCAGAACAACCGATGTGGCGTCCACGGTCTTCATTTCTTCAGCATAGGCGCAAAGCGTCATTGTCAAAGAAAAGAAAACCGCCACGATGAGGATTTTGCCAAGATTCTTCACGTTGAACCTCCCTGTTTAATAGGTTTTCCAAAAAACATAAATCCGAGATGCATTACTCTATCATAAATGTAATGTTTGAAAAGGTGTGCCTTTCAGCGCTGAATTAAAAAAGTGAAAACATCCTCGGAAAGGAATTTCCCACGGGTTGTCAGCCGGATATTCTCACCCGATCTCTCCATGAGCCCTTCCTCGCAAAGCGCTTTCAGGCGATCGCGCAGGACGCTATAGATCTTCGGAAATGAAACAGGCGCAACACCTCCGCAAAGCCGGAGACCCGTTACCAGCGTCTCCGTTTCTTTCTCCTCTTCCGACAGCTTGTCCTCGGTATCGTTTTTCCAGTCCCTCGCTTCACATTTCTCGAGATAACGAACAAGACCCGGAGCCCACTGCGAGCGAATTCCGTTCAAATAGGTGAAAGCCCCGGGACCCAAACCCAGATATTCCTGATTATTCCAATAGATGAGATTGTGCCGTGACGCTAGACCCGGTTTCGCGAAGTTCGAGATCTCGTAGTGTTTATAATTCGCATTTGTGAGCATCTCGATCGCGCTTTCGTACATCCGGGCGTGATCTTCCTCCCCGGGAAGATTCAATTTCCCCTCTTTTTGAAGTTTCCCGAACGGAGTTCCTTCATGGATCTCGAGATCGTAAAGCGAAACTTGCGCGGCCTCAAGCTCGACGCACTGACGCACAGAATCGCGAAAATCCTCGACGGTCTGGCCCGGCAACCGCAGCATCAGATCAAAACTAATGTTTGTAATTCCGGCCTGCCGGATCTTCGCAACCGTTTCTGTTATATCTCGCGCCGTATGCCGTCGGCCCAGTCTTTGGAGGAGTTCGTCCCGAAACGACTGACAGCCGAGACTGATTCGGTTCACTCCGATCTCTTGAAGGGCCCTAAGTTTAGCCCCGGCGCCATCGCCAGGATTGAATTCGCAGGTAAATTCATATCCATCACTAAATGGGAACACTGTCTGAACTCTTTCGACCAACCGCCTCAGCTCCGGAATGCTCAGACTCGAGGGTGTCCCGCCGCCAAGATAAAGCGTGTCAAATGAAAGAGGACCCTGGCGATTACGGGCGTACTTTATTTCCGCGGAGAGTGCCTCAAAGAATCTTTCCCGCAGGATCGGAGAAGGCGCCGCCGTGGTTACAAAATTGCAGTAATGGCATCGTGTTCGACAAAAAGGTATGTGAAGATAGAGGCCGCGCATGGCGGTATTATATAAGAAATACCACCATGCCGGGAAACGGGGAACGGCAAACGTTTTACGCTATCGTTTCCCGCCTGAGTTCCTACTTTGGTTATTGAAGTTTCCCACGATTTTTGCCGACGAGCAGACGTCTGTTTTCCTAAATTCTTTTTATAGGAGCTCTCACGATGTTGAAACCGAAGTTATTCACCACGTGCACTGCTCCAGTTTTTCTATAGAGCGCTTCATTAAGCTTGCCCCTGGAATCCCCCTCTTTTGAAAAGAGGAGTCAGGGCCTGCCTGCCGGCAGGCAGGGAGATTTTTAAAATCCCCCTCAGTCACCGCTGTACTTTGCTAAAGGGGGAAATAACCGGAGCAACGCAGACCACGTTTAAGAATTATTCCTGGACCCAATTCCGCGCCGACAGCCTTGCGGGGATCTTGTCCAAAGCAAGAAAAATTCCGTGAAGAATGGCTTCCGGCCGCGGAGGGCAGCCGGGGATATAAACATCCACGGGAACGGAATGGTCCACGCCTCCAATGACCGCATAATTCCCTTCAAAAATCCCGCCACTGATGGCACAAGTCCCGCATGCCACAACAAGTTTTGGGGAAGGCGTTGCTTCATAGGTCTTCACAAGCGCAAGCTCCATCTGCCGCGTCACCGGCCCTGTCACGAGAAGCATGTCCGCATGCCTTGGCGAGGCGACAAAATGAACGCCGAACCGTTCCGCGTCATAAATGGGGTTCGAAAGATTCACGATCTCCACTTCACAACCATTGCAGGAACCTGCGTCGACTTCGCGGATATGAAGGGATCGTCCGAAGAGACGTTGGATCTTATCCTTTAATTTCAAACCTGTTTCTTCTATGGAAAGCCTGCCGGAAAAATCGCCTTGCGAAAAACTTTGGCCATCGTCCGCCTGTCCTTTAGCTGGCAAAACATCGTCTGGAATAAAAGCGGCGTCTTTCCGGCACTCCGGCAAAGAAAAGTGGGATTCCCGACACAATTCCTTTTTCGTCCGGGAAGCCAGCTGGTATTTTCCTTTGAAAGAGATCGCTTGATGGGGACAAACCGGCCCGCAGTGACCGCAAAAGATGCAGTCTCCATAAGAAAGATGGAAAAAACGCTTGGCCTCGGCCGAGCGGTCCGCGATCGTCAGCGCCTGGGTCGGACAGGGAATGACGCATTTTCCGCACCCCGTGCATTTTGCAGGATCGATCTCAGGCGCACCGAAGAAACCTTCCGGAGTTTTCGCCGTAAGCACCGCGTACGGAAGGGTGACCTTTCCTATTTCCATGTTTTTTTTAAGAATCCTGAACATGTTCGACTCCTATAATCATTTACAGCTTACCGGTCATTCCCGGAATAAGACAAATTCATGCTCTTGTTAATAAGCGGAAAATCTGGAACGATATTCTCCAGCACGGCATACTCGATCAACGGCCAATTGCTGAACGAAGGCGACTGGATCTTCCAGCGGGAGATCTTCCCCTGACCGTCTGTGGAGATCCAGTGGAAACATTCGCCCCGCGGGGATTCCACATAACCCAGTGCGTTTTGGGACGGCCTAAGCGGTTTGATCTCACCCCTCAGGGGACCTTGCGGCATCGCGTGAAGGGCGTCATAGATCAACTTGAAGGATTCATAGACCTCCTGGACCCTCACTTTCATGCGGCTTTCGACATCGCCCTCCATAAAAACCGGAACCCTGAAAAAGAGATTCTTGTACGCCGCATAAGGATGGTCCCTCCGGAGATCGCGGTCAATGCCGGAAGCCCTCGCCACCGGCCCGACACCCCCCAAAACCTCGGCCACTTCTTTTTTGATCGTGCCGGTGGTTTCAACTCGATCCATCAGAGAATCGACCTGCCAGAGGATCTGGATTGTCTTGTCGAAATCATCTTTGATCTTTTTGATCTCCCGGATAAGCCACTCCTTCCTGGCCTCGGAGATATTATGGCGGACACCGCCCAAAGTAGCCACGGACCGTAAGAGACGCGTCCCGACCAGCTGCTCATTCAGCCTCAAAAGAGTTTCCTTGACCCGCATCAGTTGACTCGCGCCAAAACTGAATGCGACATCCAAAGCGATCCCCGCAATGTCGCTCATGTGATTATGAAGACGCTCCATCTCAAGAAAAACAACCCTGAGAAATTGGGCGCGAGACGGAACCTCGATCTGTCCCAAGCTCTCGAGCGCCTGGGCGCAGGCCACCGCGTGAGCCAAAGAATTGTCTCCCGAAATCCTTTCGGCAAGACAAAGAAGATGCTCCGGGGTTTTCCCCTCTCCTGATTTTTCCGTTCCTTTGTGCGTGTAGAAATGATGGATCTCGAGCTTAAGAATACTTTCTCCTGCCGATGAAAAACGGAAATGCCCGGGCTCAATGATCCCCGCATGGACGGGACCCACGGGGATCTCAAAGATCCCCTCCCCTTCAACGCGCTCAAAAATATACTCACCCGCAATCCTGGGGATCTTTTCAGGAGATCCAAAATCTTTTCTCAACGGAAAAAGCCCGTGGGGCCAGTCTTCGTGAAGAACAAGACGCCTGGAATCCGGATGCCCCGCGGCAACCAGTCCCAAAAGGTCCTGAATCTCTCTCTCATGCCAGTTAGCCTGCGGCAAAAAACGGGCCAAAGACGGAAACTGGGGATCTTTTTCTTCGACCCTCGTTTGAACGATCAAAAACTGGTCCTGTTGAACATAGGAAAAAACGTAATGGAGGGTAAAAGATCCGTTTTCTTTTCTCGTATCGGAGCCGGAAAGAAAAAGGAATCGCATCCCGAAAACCTCGACAAGGCATTCTGCGACCTTCAGGATCGAATCTTTTGCCGCAAAAACACGCCACTCTTTCGCCGGCCCCTCCGAAACTTCCAGGATCGCACACCCAAGTTTTTCTTTCAACTTCTGGAAAACCGGCTTCATACGATGACTCCTCCGGCCACACGGCTTGCTTCCAAAAGCAATCGCTGGAAAGGCCCCGGGATATAAAAACCCATCACGAAAATCACAATCAGGCCTAGCCCAAGAACACCGTCCATCAAGAAACTTTTTTCTGAGACTGGCGGCCCCTCCGAAACGCCAAAAGTCATTTCATTAGCGTGTCTCAGAAAACCGACAAAGACAAGCGCTAGTAAAACAAGCAGGATGACGCATGGAACAAATTTTCCGGCCAGGAATCCTGCGCTCAAAATAAGAAATTCGCTGACAAAAATGCTGAACGGCGGCATCCCGGCAATGGCCAAGGCGCCTAAGAAGAAAACGATGCCCAAAAACTGGCTTTTACGGAAGATCCCTTTGACTTTACTGATCTCCTTGGTCTGAAAAAGATGGAGCAGATGCCCGGAACTGAAAAAAAGCAGGGATTTTGTAAACGCATGGTTCACAATGTGAAGAAGCGCTCCGTAGATCCCGAGCACGCCGCCAAAACCCAGGCCCACAACCGCGAGTCCCATGTGCTCCACGCTGGAATAAGCCAGAAGACGTTTATAATCCTTTTGTTCCAGAATAAACGGCGTGGCGACGGCGACAGAAAGCACTCCGAATAAAATGAGCAGCGTCCCTGAGAACGCGGAACCGGTCGCAACTGTAGTCAGGATATGGAACCTCAGGATCCCTAAAGTCGCGCAGCTTAAAAGCACTCCAGAAAGAAGCGCGCTCACAGGAGCCGGGGCCTGGCTGTGCGCGTCCGGAAGCCAGGCATGGAACGGCGCAAGGCCGGCCTTGGTGCCATAACCCACGAGAATGAAGATAAAGGCAATCCGGAGCACTTGCGGGTCCAACTGCCTGGCTTTCGCCAGGAGAAAGGTCCAATTCAGTAAAAGACCGCCCTCG
>MHFU01000164.1:0-1529 GCA_001804345.1 Omnitrophica bacterium RIFOXYB12_FULL_50_7 | reverse complement strand
GACGCTGCAGAGGATCAGGTATTTCCATGCCGCTTCGATCGAACTTTTCTTGTCATCCACATTGACCAAGAAGGCCGACGCGAGCGTCGTTCCCTCAATCGCGATCCACATCACCCCGAGATTATTGGAAAGAACGGTCAGAAGCATGGTGAAAAGAAACAGATGGAAAAAGAAAGCGTAGCGGCGAAGTCTTAAGGGGGAAATGCTGGAATCCCCTTCCTTGAAAAGATAACCGCCGGCATAAAGCCCCGAAAGCACTCCCACGCTCACGATCAGAAGCACAAAGACCGCAGCGAGCGGATCCATCATGAGATTCCCGTTAAAAGCAAACACGCGGGGTGACCAGGCCGCCCCAAAGACAAAGAGCCATGCCCCGATCGCGGAAAGAACAGCGCCGGCCATGAACGTCAGGCGCGTCATCCTCTTGGAACAAGGGATCAAACAAAGGAACGCAAAAATAAGGGGCATCCCAAGTACCCGTTCGATCGTCATCGTATTATCCTTTCAAAACGGTCATATCATCCGCATCAATGCTTTCAAAAGCGTCGCGAATCTTGAAAACAAAAAGTCCCATGATCATCACGGCAACCAACACGTCGAAAAAGATCCCCATCTCAACCAAAAGCGGCATGCCGAAGGTCATGGTGATGGCCATCAAAAAAAGTCCGTTTTCGATAAGAAGCAGGCCGAGAACCTGATTGATCGCTTTTTTCCGGGTCGTCATCATCAACATGCCAAAAAAAACGGTCGAGACGGCGAGCGGAATGAACTCACTGAATGTGACCGATTTCAGGATCTTGCTGTCACCCGTGACATAGAACGAAACAAACACAAGCAGCACGGCCAAAAGAAGCGAAAAGGGAATGTTGATATAACTTTCGACCTCTTTGCGGATTCCGAGCCGCCGGATGATCCTGAAAAAAACGTGCGGAATCACGATCGTCTTCAGAACAAGCGTCAAAAGCGCGGGGATCCACAAATGCTCGACATGGTTCGTGACTGCGATCACCGCGGTAATAAGCGCGAGCAGGAAAGAGTGCGTCGCATAAGCACGGATGCACGTCCCGATCTGGGGAGAGGCAAGGATCCAGAAAGAAGCGATCAGGAGCATCATCCCCAAAAAATGAACGAGCGAAGCCGCAAGTTCCGGGCTCATATTCCCCTCCCAATGATCAGTTGTCCCAGGAGAGAGAGAATGGCCAGAACAAAAGCCACCGCCAGCAGGTCCGGGACCCTGAAAAGACGCAACTTCGCGGAGTGGATCTCAATCCACCCGATTACAAATGCCAGGAAAAAGACCTTCCCGAGGTAAAGAGCCAGCGACAATCCCAAAGCCAGCGAGTCCCACGAACCCGCGATCCCCCAGGGAAAGAAAAGATCCGCCAAGAGCGTCAAGAACACCAGCTGTTTGATCTGATGGCTCCATTCGATCAGGGCCAGATACCGTCCGGAATATTCGAGAATCATGGCCTCGTGGACCATGGTCAGCTCCAGGTGCGTTGCCGGATTATCCACGGGAATCCTTCCGC
>MHFU01000163.1:19163-21608 GCA_001804345.1 Omnitrophica bacterium RIFOXYB12_FULL_50_7 | reverse complement strand
AAAAGGAATTTATCGGTAAGATGGGCCAGCAATTTCCGGGTGGGATCAAACAACAGCATCGCCAAAAAAATGCTCAGAATCTGTCTCGTCGTTTCCCCAATCCCACTAAGCTGTCCCACATAGCTCTGAGCCAAAGCCGTGACTGTCCCCACAATGGCCATCAGCACCCCAAAAAGCCCCGCAAAAACTATCGTTTTACGAATGATTATTTCAATTTCCATCAAACCGTGCTTGATAATGGCATATGAAGTAATAATAGGGAAAAGCAGAAAGCAGAAGATCCCGTAGGGTGGCAAATCAATGTTATAGACAAGGAAAAAAGCCGTGCTCCCCCCCGTAAATCCACAAGCTGTCGCTACAATGATAAAAACATTCCGCTTTTCACGTAGAGTCTTGTCACACCAAAAGGCTCTAAGCATAAGAAAAAAACAATAATTCACGTACGCAAAGAAATACGCCGCAAAAAACGGGTATAAAACACCTGGATTTGTATAGTAGTTAAAATGCCACTTCGGCGTCAGCGGGCCAACCAGATGCCCTGTATAAAATGAGATTATCTGAAAAACAGCCAGGACATAACCGATGATCAAATCTGGTGAATTTTGAGGCTTAGCATCATGCAGGAAATAGACACGAATGAAGCACAAAAACATGATCGGGATATTAATGGCCCCCAAGTAGTGGATGAAGTAAAAAAAGTTCGCTATCAATAAATTGGGAGCGATTGTAAGAACCCCTAAGCCAAAACTCCACAGAGCAACGCTCGAGCAGAAAAGAAACCAGGTGAAATAGACTTTATTCCTGGTGTTCGCACTCACAACCCAAACACCTAGCGCAAGAGTCACAAGCGAAGAAAGTAGAAAAAAGAAGGAGAGGAGATTCACGTGACTAATTTAGATTTGTTACGGCCATACTTGTCATGAATATCCACGTATGTTTCATTGATGACCGCAGCTGCAGTTGGGAATTCACCTGCTAGAACAATCGCGGCTATGATTTCAGCAAATTTATCTGACTTACCTGTGCCTAAGCAACCCATAATATTCAAGCATTCACTCTGCGTACCTAAGCCAGTGCCACCCCCCACAGTAGCTACCAGCAAGTTTCTAAGCACCACTTGAATAAGCAGGTCATTCCCTTCTTTGACGATCTCCACCGTAGTAGCACATGTATGAGCGCTACTCAAATCGGCAACATCCTGACCACAAGCAATAAAAATCGCAGCCAAACCATTGGCTGCGTGGACGTTAACCGATTTAATTTTCGCAGCAGTTCCACATTCAACGCAGCGATCGAAAAAATCCTTCATTTTTCGGGCACTGACCTTAAGCCTGCCGAGCGCCTTTTGACAGACAACGCCCCGAGCTCTTACAATTCGCCCATACCCTTCGTCCTCGTTAACCCATGAATGATGCTTAACACCACTGTAGTGAGATCTATGATAAAAATTCGCTTCCGTTTTCGCTTGAATATATTTACACGCATAAAAGGTAGCATGATTGATCATGTTCAGACCATGCGCATCCGCCGTGTCATATTTAAATTTCAGCACAAACTGATTATTGATACGGTGTTTTTCAATACCAATGAGCTTCGTATGTCGGCTATCGGCTTCAGCTATTTTTTTTACTTCTTCGTAGTGGCTATCAATAAAAGCGCCAACACGCTTATCCTCATCACTAACGATGAGGAACATAGGGGAAATATGAACAACCTTTGAAAGAACTTCCGCTTCGACAGGACCCGCCATGGACAATAATCGGGAACCCAGATCATAGGTCAGGGTTAATGCGCCTTCGGTGGTTGCCATAGGCACCCAGAACTCGCCTTGCGCGTATTTGCCATTCACTGCAATGGGGCCCACCAGACCCAACGGCACCTGAGCAACACCAATGGGATTCTCGATATTGCCCTTCCAAAATCCCGTGTCATAGGTGCAACCCCTAATATGATTCAGGCGAATGCCAATTTCCTTTTCTAAAAGCTCGGCTTTTCTTAGAACGCTCGCGGAATCATAATTTTTACGAATTTTTTTAAATGCCATCAGACCCGTCTCATTCTCAGGTCCAAGACGGCCATAGTCGCTAATAAATTCTTCCGCGGCAATGCAGGCGTTTGTTTTTTTGAGTAATGCCTGGATGTCGAACGGTTTTTGGATGTAATCACTCGCGCCCAATTCAAAAATGCGCACAATTGCATTTTCGTCAGCATAACCCGTCATCACAACAACATGTTGCTTACGACTTGAACATTTTGCCTCCGCCGCCCTAATACTTGTCATCACCTGAGTACCATCAAGCCCGGGCATACGAATATCAAGCAGAACGCAGTGATATTCTTCTTTCTCTATTTTCCCTAACGCTTCGTTTCCATCTTGGCAAGTTTCAACATCCCACCCATCTCGAATGAAAACGTTTGTGAGACTTTGTAATATCAACCGATCAT
>MHFU01000163.1:17299-18944 GCA_001804345.1 Omnitrophica bacterium RIFOXYB12_FULL_50_7 | reverse complement strand
TCCTCCACGGTAACAATGACTTTCCCATCACCCAGACGCACCCCCGGAGTGTGTTTGGGTTCCGACGTAGCGCTTATCTTGATCTCTCCCCCGTTCGGCATGGCCTGACACGCGTTCACGATGAGGTTGATAAAAATATCTTCATCTGCAACCGGATATGGTCCAGCGCGA
This sequence comes from Omnitrophica bacterium RIFOXYB12_FULL_50_7, assembly GCA_001804345.1. Taxonomy (GTDB): domain Bacteria; phylum Omnitrophota; class Omnitrophia; order Omnitrophales; family Aquincolibacteriaceae; genus Aquincolibacterium. Next base: position 18,773 of record MHFU01000163.1, on the reverse strand, counting down.
GCTCACTGCAAACAAGCGGGACAATGCTTTCGAGTATCTCTTTTACATCCAAAGCCTGTTTGTCAAAAGTCTTGGAACTTTGTCGTTTGGCGTATCCCGAAAAATTTCGGATAATCTCAAGCGCACGTTCCGCTTGCAGGATCGTCTTTTGAAGCATTTCTTTTGATTTCTCAGCCATTTGCTCCTTATCCGTATAGACATTCCCCTGAAGGTGTTCCAAATGCATCTCAGCAAGCCCCTTAATCACAAAAAGCGGATTTCGAACCTCATGATTGATGCTTGTCGCCATAATCCCCAGCGCCGAAAGTTTCGCTTCCTGAACAAGATCCGTGATGACATCGATGTCAAAAAGACGACCGCGAACGATTGCAAAAAAAAGAAGTAAAAAGCCTACGCCGACAAAAATGTGCGCAACAGGAGGAATGGGAATGTCATACCAAAGACACCAATTGGTCGCACCACCAATCCATCCTAGAAGAAGCGATAAAGCAACCCATTTGATCTGCCAACGCCGCATACCTTGCGCGGCATGGTATCCCTTCCACAAAAGCCCGTATGAAATCAAAACTAGCGTGAAAAAAATCGGAACATAAATATTCATTAACCACCCCGGTCGAGGCCAATAATCAAAACCAGAAACAGGCGCTACGTCTCGCACCATCAGAGGAGTAAAACCAAGAATCATAAAAAGCATGAGGCTAGAGAGAAGAAAAGTTGTCAGCCATGGCTTAGGATGACTATTTGTCAGTTGTTGAACAAACCACAAAAAAGCAAAAGGTATGGGATAGCAGGAAACCATCGCTAACCGCATAAAGATAAGAGCCTCGGCTTTGCTTGTCTGAACCTGCCATAGCGCATAAAAAATGCACCATAACCCGACAGACATTGAGAAAAAAGCACAACTTTGATAGAGGGCATTCTGGCGCTGGCGTGAAAAGAGATAAAAACTTATAGCAAAAACAACGATTCCGTTGAATAAACTGGTGAACGCGTAATAGTTCATAGTTTATCTCCGTGTTTTGTGACCTTTTGCCACCCCTTCACGAGCCAAACTCGTACATCTTCATACAATCACCGCGAAGCTATTTTCAACAAGGGCTTGGTTTCACGCAGATGTCCTCTCAAACGGAAGCCGCAAGCTTCTGCCGCAGTCGTTCACAAAAATCTATGGCAGGCTCCTTCCAATGACGGGGTGTGCGATCATTCATGCAGATATCCCTTCCGCATCGGAAATCGAACAGTAAAAGTCGCGCCTTTGCCAGGGGTGGAAGTAACACCGATCGTGGCATTGTGGCGTTTAAGAATACCGAAGCTGACGGCAAGGCCGAGACCGGTTCCGGAACCGACGTCTTTGGTTGTGAAAAAGGGATCAAAAATCTTTTTCTGGTTCTCCTTGGGAATGCCAATACCATTGTCCGTCACCACGAGCTCGACCGCTTCCGGAATCTCCCGAGTTTCGACTGTGATCTTACCG
>MHFU01000163.1:3480-17282 GCA_001804345.1 Omnitrophica bacterium RIFOXYB12_FULL_50_7 | reverse complement strand
GGACGCCTGCCTGCCGGACAGGCAGGGATCCTTCCAGCGAGGTGTGGCGGAGGCCTCATAAATGGCATCGCGGGCGTTCACGAGAAGGTTCATGAGTACCTGATCGAGCTCCCCCGCGATCCCTTTGACAAGCGGCACGTCCCCCAGCCTCATCTCCACATCAATATTCTCCTGCTGGAACTGGAACCCAAGAAGCGCACAAGTGCCTTTTACCACATCGCGAAGATCCACATCTCGGTGCGGCGCTTCTTCGGCGGTCTTCCTGGCGTATTTCATAAGCTTTTGCACAATCCCCTGGCACCGCTTCGCGCCTTCCTCGATCAAATCGAGAGACTCCTTCACATCCTCAGTAGCAGTCATCTTGAGGATTTGCGCGTTCGTCAGCACTGCGGTGAGCGGGTTGTTGATCTCATGCGCCACCCCTCCAGCGAGCGTCCCGAGCGTCGCAAGCTTCTCCGCCTGAACCAGCTGGTCCTGCGTTTTAACAAGCTCCCGCGTCCGGTCCTCCACACGTTTTTCCAACTCGACATTCCACCGCTTGAGCTCCTCGCTCATCTTCCGTACCTGGGTATAAAGTTCGCTGATATTTTCGTATCGCATGGAGTTCGAGAACGCTATCGTCACCGGGATCTTGAGCTCAGTGAGGAATTGGACTTCGTTGGGCCGATAGGGCTTCAAATTGGCTTTGCGGCCGAGACTCACTACCCCGATGAGTCTCCCTCCCAGCACGAGCGGCACTGCGACCATCCCCTGTGTCGCGTGAAAGAATTGTTCGATTTCGGACTTAAAAATCTCTACTTCAGGATCCGCGCCAACAAGATCTCCCATCACGACCACGTCCTTTGCTTCAAGCCAGGCCAGAAACGGATGGACCCTGGGAAACGGTTTCAGATGACGCAGCCCCTTCGCGATAACCGGAAGATATTCCCCATTTTTCTCGTCGAGCAAAAAAACCGAAAGACGGCGCACATAAAGCTGACGGCGGAGCATACGCGCAAAACTCTGCAGAAGATCCCGGAGATTCTTCAAATGCACGAGCTCTTGGGAAAATCTTGTCATAACCGCAAGCAGGCTCTTCCTCTGGCGCTGGAACAGGTAATCCAGCCGCGGCTGAATGGACCGAAAATAGAAATAAAAGGCCAGGGCCACGGCGAGGCAATAGAACATCGAGCCCCAGGCGGACGATGGATTCCAAAGGCTCTGGGTCCAGTAGATAACGGCGGCAAACGGTATCATGGCCGCGATCGTCGAGACGAGCCACATGAGAGTCTTGTGGATCACCGTCTCGATATCCATGGCCTTGTAGCGGATGATCGCATACGCCACGACCAGCATCCAGAAAAACACGCACAGGAATCCGAGCGGATAGACGGGATTGTAGATCAGTTTCGGAAAAAAATCCGAGATACCGATGAACGAGACCACAAAAGCCATCGTAATGAACGAGATCTGTGTCTTGCGAAGCCCCGGGGATTCGCGCCGGTAGGCGGTAATGAAGTTATAAAACGCCGTCAAAATGGCGATAAGAAAAAAAACGAGAAACCAGCAGTTCACGGGACCGTACTGCGGGTAATAACCCCAAAAATATCGATAAACACCTGGAAAACTCGCCGCGGAAAAAAGCCCCACGAGATAGAAGGCGCCACCGGTCGCAAAAAAAGTCCAGACGAACCGCCGCTGTTCTTTGTAGCGGCCGAGCCAGAGGACCGAAAAGAAATAAATGCATGGAGCGATGAAGGCCACACCGAGAAAACTCACGCGCCGGTAGAGTAAAAGCGCAAGGTTAGGATTAGATGCCGCATAGACCATCGCCATTCCAAAAAGCCAAAGGATCCCGCAAAGGCAGATAAGAAAAAAAGAGAAATTAACGGAAGAGCGGCGATTCTGAAGATAGATGAAAAGTCCCGTAAGGAACATCAAGATGCCGATCCCGCCGACCGGAAGCGCATACCAATTGAGCCAGAAAGCTTCGAACATGGATCCCTCTCCTCCGGACACGTACCAAAAATCGGCCTGCGAGACGCTACCCGTCCCAGGCATTACATTCTACAAAGACGCGGCGCGTATCGAACGAATCTCGTCATCCGACAAAAGCTTTTCTCCCCAGAAAAAAGGCGCGGGATAAAACCCATGTTTGGCCGCCATCCCAAGAATTTCCGCCATTTTTTCTTTTGTGATATTCCCCTTTCCCCAGGAGTAACGCTCAAACCGTTCTTCGAGCGCAAGGACAATAGCCTCGGAAAAGCACCCATAGAGGATTTTTTCCGTCGGGAGCCCATGGTCGAACGAATTCTTGAATTCACACGGAATCTCACAAATGCCTCCCGAAAAAACAAGGATGTCTTGACGGTCCATAGGAGAATAAGAAATATTTTTCGGGTAACCAATGTCGCAGACAATCGCACCGGGCTTGAGGCTCGCGACGTCGACGATCGGCTTATGCGCGCTCGCGGCCGCGATCACAATATCGGCGTTCTTGATGGCATCCCGGTTGTTGAGACTCGTACGTACCTTGGCCTTTCCCACCTTCGCAATCTCACGCTTAATCCATCCGAAACTTTTTCCAGTCCGGCTCGTGACCGTGATCTCACGAACCTTATCGGCCAGGCCACGCGCACAAGCACTTCCGATATCACCCGCCCCGCCCAAAATGGTCACTCTCGCCTTTGAGAGATCCAGCCCCATGAGTTGCGCCGCTTTCTTCACTTGCTCGACGGCGAGTGCAGCCGTCAGCGTATTACCGGTCGTCACGGGAATACGGACCATTTTTAGGAAATCATCCCCATAGCGTTCGCCGGCGATCGACGTAAAACCGCCGAGCGCCACAATGCCGAATCCGCGCCGCTCGGCAAGCTTGCAGGCATCCACCACTTTGCGAACCGCTTTCCCAATATCCATATCCAGCATGTCAGGAATGATATTACAAACAATAAAGGATCCGTTCACGGTTTTACCGTTTAAGGAGCGGAACTCCGTAATCGCGTCAGCCTCAAACGGGGGCGTTTGTTCGAAAATCTCGGCAAGAAATTCCGGCGACTGGATCGCCCGACCCTGCTGATGAGCCTCAAAAAAATTAATAAGATGCCCTAGATTATAGGGATGACCGATCACGGCAAAACCTGAGACATTCTTCGGAGTACGATCCTCCAGACCATGGTAGCGACGCCGGACCAATTCATCCTCAAAAGCCTTTAAGAGCGATTCGAAGTAGCTCTGGACCTTATTGGCAATGATCCCACCGGCCACAACCTCGAACACCGGAATTCCAACCTTGAGTGTTACTTCGAGAAAAAGCTCCGTGCCTCCGGAGGGATGCTCCACAAGTTTCCAACAGCCTTCAAACTTTTCTAAATCGCCCTCCAAGGCACGAAAGCGGATGATGAACTGGCGCCGATCCAGGATCCCTTCTTCCTTCCAGGAGATCGGAATTTTTTCCATTTCCACAAGCCAGGAACTTACCACACGGTTTCGCTCCCTGGAAAGAACCTTGCATTCCAGGATCGATGGAAAATAACGGGGAAAATCCTGAACACGCGTAAGCAGGCGCAGAACTTGCCAACGATTGGCAGGCAATACACGGCTCGCGCTTACGGAGTAGAGGCCGTCACTTTTTTCCATTGGGGGTACCCCCTCCATGCTGTCTTAGAGCCGTCCCGAATAGGACTCTCTTACATTGTAGCTGTTCAGATGCTTCGTGAAGTCTCCGATGAGACTCGGTTTGAGACCGAGAGTCGAGGCCGGGTGTCAAACCCGGGCGATCTGAACGATTACCTTACATTATCGGCCGGAGCCAGGGTCTTTTAACCCCCGAGATCACAACCATCAAGAGGAAGATACGGCCAGCAATTCCCACGTTTCGCCGAAGAGGCTGGACTACAAAAAAAACAGCCCCCGCTCTTGCTTTCGCAAGGAAGCGCGGGGGCTGTTTGGAAACAACTTCTCCAAAAAACGCCTCGATTATTGCTTCGAGAACGTGATCTGGTCGATCAAGATACTTCCGGTCTTCGGACTGGAGTTGATATCGTCGAAGACAAAGACAAGCTCGTTCAAGGAGTTCCAATTCTCGATACGGCGAAACTTCTCGAACGGGATCGAAACCTTCTGCCACTGATCCGTGACGCCGCTCACGATATAAGCAGAAGGCTTGTTCGTCATGTCCTTGAGCTCAATCTTGAAACGCTTGGTGTAACCGGCCTTTGCATCACCCTTGACATAAAAATTCAGGGTGTTGTAAGCCGTTGCGTCCTCGCCATTCAGCTTCATCCAGAAACCATTGTAAGCCGGATTCGGAGAATCCACATCGTAATCGAGACGGATCGCATAACCTGAAGCCTCCCCCTGACTATCGTCCGTATCGAAAGACATCTGCGTCCCCTGGGACTCATCGTTTGGGTCTTTGTCCCATCCACCGAAATCACCGCCAATGTTATTCGGTTTGTCCCCGGTGTCAAAATCCGCAATCACAAGCTCGTTCGAGGCGGGAGCCGCATAAGTCGCAACTCCAAAACCAACAACCATCAACAGAGCGAGCGCTAACGTCAAACTGATGTTGAACTTCTTCATTTTCGTGTTACTCCTTTCGTGAAATGATACTGATTGGCGAGGGTCGAAAAGAAGTATACCCTTTTAAAAAGATAAAGACAAGGGGTGCAGCAAATAAAGTTAGACCTCTTTGACTATTCTCGTCAGGATTTCAATCCCATGGATCCTCAGAAAAAAGGGGCGGGCAATCAATTAATGCCTGCCCCCTTTCATCCTTCATTTCGCCACAACCCTTTATCCTGAAAAGAGTTGGAAATTTCACTTTTAGATCTGTGAGAAGGAATCAAGGACCGCTTTCATTTCCTCGGTCTTCCGGCGAACGTCCTCTGAGAGAACGTTTTTCTGAAAATCGCTGACTTTTATCTTAAGCTCGGAAATTTTTTCCTGTTCCGTGCGCAGGCGTTGAAGGATGACATTAATATCATGGGCCATCTCGTGGAAAAAATCTCCTTCGCGAATCTTGATGTCCTGGGGCAATTCCCCACGATTAACTTTAAGCAGGGTTTGGCGGAAACGAAAAACCGGGCCGGCCACTCGATGAAGAAAAACCACGCCATAGGCGCCAATAATGATCAACGTGAGGATCAAGACCAACGTCACACGGATAATGATCGTGTAACTCACTTCGGAAAGAACCTCCATGGGACTCACCTGTCCAAAAGAAAACGCGCCCACGGTGGCCGCGTCACGAATGGTCTGATGAATGACCCAAGCGACCGCCGCCGACGCCACCATGAAAAGGGCGATCAGCATAAAAGAGAATTCCCGCTGCATCGGGCGATGAATGATAATGTTCTTCACCTGACGCTTATAAGGACGCGGGGGTGTTGTCACCTTGGCTTGCACGTTCACGTTCGTTTCCATGATTTTCTCCTTTGTCCGTCCTAAAGAACGGAAGTAATGTTCATTGTTAAATTTACTGGTTCTGGATTGATTTATTCGCTGAGAAGGCGTGTATCCTCACAGATACCGCCGAAAAAAAGACCCTCCGAATTTCTAGAATATCGTCCGTGATCATAACAAGCGCCGGCAGGACAAAAAGGATCAGGATGGTCGAACTGACGAGTCCCCCAATAATGGTCACCGCCAGAGGCGACCAGAGATCGCTCGCCTGCCCAAAACTCATCGCCATGGGCAAGAATCCCAGAATAGCCGCAATGGCGGTCATGAGAATGGGCCTCAACCGGTCTACGCCGGCCTGGATAAAACGCTCTTTTTTGCTTTGTTCAGCGGGTAGATGGAGAGCGTGATCCACCAGAAGGATCGCCGCATTCACGGAGTATCCCGCAAGCATGATCATCCCGATAAAAACCTGGGTGCTGAGGGGCCTCTGCGTAAACAGGGTCCCAAAAAGGGGTATCTGCTGGCACAATTCCAGGATTTTTTGAAAGAGAAACGCAATCGGCGTAAAAGCCCCTCCTACTAGGGGAAGTTTTGCGCACCAAGCCATGATCTGTTGCAAGACTCCGATGGGACCTCCTGCAAGAGCAACCCAGACTCCGATAAAATTAAGCAGGATCTTGCTCATGATCAGCACTGGATAGAGATAATTCTCAAAAAGACAGGCCATGACCATATAAACAAGAAAAATCGTGATGAAGAGAGCGACCGCGAGCTGCCCTTTGCTCTCCATCAGCTCCTCGTACCCGCCGCCGAAACGCCAGTAATAGTCATCCGGAAGCTTTACATCTTTCAAGGCTTTTTTGACGTCAATCGCAATCTTTTCGATCGGCCGCTTCACATCCCCTTTTACGAACACATAACGGTGCTTGTCTTTACGATCTATAGTCTGCGGGCCTGTCGACGGATAGAAATTCGCGATCTCACTTAAAGGGACTTGTTTCGATTCCTGAGTCTGGACATAGATTTGCCCCAAGTCATCGAGCTTCTGCCGGTAAATGGCCTGGAGACGCGTGATGGTTTCGATCTCTTCGCCTTTGGAAAGCTCATGAAATTTCGTGGGCCGCATGCCTCGAACCTGGGCATGCATGCTATCCGCAACCGTCTTGACGCTCAACCCATACATCGAGGCTTTCCCCTTATCCACCACAAGCGAATACTCCGGCCGTTTACGGAGGTCCGTCATAACGAGATTCGTCAAACCTTCTATCTTGGACATTTTGTTGGCAAACTCCTTGGCGAGCTTTTCAAGCTCATCCCCCTCCTGGCCAAAAATATTCACGACGAGTTTCTTCGACTCCGAGGATCCGGCGCCTTCATCCACGATCAGGCTGTAATCACTGTGAATCTCCTTGACTGCCGCGTTCCCCTGCTCATCGATAATCTTCATGATCTCGTCCTTGGAAAACTGGCGTTTACGAGCGGGCTTTAGGCGAACAAAAAGTCGAAGATCGTCTTTCGAAACAGTCGTTGAAAAAAGCGTGATATCCGGTATCTTCGAGAGGATCCCCTCAAGCTTTTTCATGGCCAGATCGTTGGACTCCAGACGCGCACCGGCCAGAGGGAACGTGATAACTGCAAATTCATTCTCTTCAAAAGACGACGGCCAGTCGATCGGCGTACGGGCCAACATGTAAATAGCCAAAAAACAGAGACCAAAAACCACGGACACAACCTTCCAACGTTTTGTAATACACCAACGAATGGCATTCACATATTTTTCCCGCGCCCTGTCGATGAAGGTATTCGAAGTGTCTTTGCGGTGGGCATTTAAGGCCGCGATCCCGAACTGACGAATAAGCATCGGGATAAGCATAAGCGCTGAAAAAAAGGACGCGATAAGGGAAATGCTGATGGTGAAGGCGAATCCCCCATACGTCAGCTGGACAGTCTTATCGATAAAAACAATCGGCATGAACACCACGAGCATCGTGAGAAGCGACGTCAGAAGCGGAAGCCATACTTCTTCGCTCCCGTCCCGGATAGCCCGTATGTCCCCGAAACCTTGCTCTTTTTTGGAGAAGATGTTTTCCATGATCACGACCGCGGTGTCGATCAAAATCCCGATCGCGAGCGACAGCCCGCTTAAAGTCATAACATTGATGCTGATACCAAAGGCCGCCATAAAAATGAACGTCGCGATCAAAGAACACGGGATCACGACCAGGATGATGGCCGCCAGCACCCAATTGCGGATAAAAACATAAATGACGCCCATGGTCAGGACGAGTCCCAAATAGAGCGCTCCTTTCACGTCGCTAATGGCCCGTGCGATCGTTTCCGCCCGGTCATTCACGATCACGATCTTGATATGCTCCTTATTCTCCAGCTCAAACGCATCCAGAACTTTATTGAGAGCGTTCGCGACATCCAGGGTATTGGCCATACTCGATTTTTTAACATAGACCGTGACGTTCTGCTCCAGGTTCAGGCGCGCTTGGTCCGTAGCCTCGAGGTAAGAGTCCTTAATGGTCCCGATCTCCTTCAAGGGGATGATGGATCCTTGCCGCGTGGCCTTCACACCAATGTCCCCGACTTCCGCCACTGAGAGAAAAGATCCCATGCTCCGGACCGCATACTCGAATTTTCCGGTCTCAACGTTCCCGGCCAAAAGATTGATGTTGCTCTGGCCCAGTACGTCCATCACGCGTTCGATCGAAATGTTATAGGCCACCATCTTGTCGCGATCGAGCTCTACCAGAATCTTGCGCTCCCTCCCTCCATAAACCTCCACACTCGCGACCCCGTCCACGCGACTGATGACCGGTTTGAGTTTGATGTCCACGGTCTCGCGGATCTCTTCGGGGGACATGTTCTCCGAAGTCACCGCAAACACCATAATGGCAGCCTGCGCGTCATCGTAATTGGCGATCACGGGCTTTTCAATTTCCTTGGGAAGAAGGGGCCTGACGCGCGCAAATTTTTCCCGGACCTCGAGCGCGGCAAATTTCATATCTGTTCCGGCCTCAAACTCCATGGTCACGCGAGACTCCGCCTCGCGGGAACTGGAGTAAAGATTTTTCATATGACTCACGGTCCCGATGGCTTCTTCGATGGGTTTGGTGATCATCTTTTCAACGTCTTGGGAGGGAAGTCCGCCGCGGGCGCGTACCACGATCGATATGATCCCCTGGCTTTGGCCTTGATAGAGTTCTACCTTCAAACGCATGAGGGAGATGATGCCGATCACGATCACCGCGGCGAAAAGGATGGCTGTAAAAACCGGGCGCTTAAGCGCGAAACTGGGGATTCCCATGATCAGACCGAAGGAGGAGGCGTTAGTGAGCTTTCTTCAAGGGTCTCTTCCTCGTAGCCGAGATACTTTTCCATGAACCGGTTCACGATGATGTAAAAGCATGGAAGCACGATCAGGGTCAGTACCGTGGAAGAGAAAAGACCGCCCATGGCCGTAATGGCGAGAGGCGACAGAAGTCCCCCGCCTTCCCCAAGCCCGAGAGCGATTGGAAACATCCCCATGATGGTCGTGGTGGAGGACATCAACACGGGACGCGTTCGTGTACGTACCGCCTCCCAAACTGCCTGGACCATCTCTTTACCTTCAGAACGGAGTTGGTTGATATACTCCATCAACACGATCCCGTTGCCCACCACCACACCGCCCAGAAGCACAAGTCCCAAAAGGGAGATCACGTTAAACGAGCTCCCGGTTACTTTTAAAGCAACAAGCGCGCCACCGAAAGAAAGCGGTACGGTGACCATAATGATCAAAGGCTGCAGAAAAGACTCGAACTGAGCCGCCATGATCATATAAACAAGCATAATGGCAAGCAAGAACGCAAAAATGACTCCTCCGAAATTCTCCTTGATCTCCTTGGCCTTACCGGAAAGCTTAACCTGGAAATCCTGCGGGATGTCGCTTGGAACCTTCAACCCCGCAAGGAACTTTTGAACATCGGCAAGTACATCCTTGTCCTGGCGGGTCTTATCAATCTCTGCCGAAATGGTCACCGTCCGCTCCTGGTCCATGCGCCGGATCTCGCTTGGGCCTTGCCCACGCTCGATCTGGGCGATCTCTTTTAACGGAACGTGAATATCCAGGACCTTCGAATAAAGCAGCAAAGTCCCGAGATTCGAAATGTTCTCCTTGTCTTTTTCTCTGAGCCTTACCCGCACGTCGATCTCACGACCGGCCTCGCGGTACTGCGTCGCGACGACACCTTCAATGGCAGCTTTCGCCGTGAGCGAGACATCCATCGCGGAAACCCCATAAAGAGCCGCGCGCTTCTTGTTGATCTGGAGTTTCGTTTCAGGTGTTTTCTCGCCCGTGTCATCCTGAATGTTGATAATGCCCGGGATCGCGCCTAGACGATCCTTGAGCCGCGTCACAAGACCTTCCATGGCAGTAAAATCGTATCCTTTGGCCTCGATCAATATCGGCTTAAAACTGCCGCCCCCGACCGAGAATTCACTTTCCTGAAGCACAAATTCGACCTTCGCATCATCTTTCTCAAGGTCCATCGCTTCAACTTTTTTCTTGAGTGAAGCCACGATCCTGGAGGAAGACCGTTTTCTTTTCTTATCGAGCGTCACAAGAATAAGCGATTGAGAAGGCCGAAGGGTTTCGATTTTGATCTCACCGCGATTCGTTTTTTCACTACCGATCGCGACGGAAATATCCTGAACATCCGTTTCCGACTGAAACACTTCTTCCAGTCGTCTGCAAACCGTGTCGGTGACACCCAGTCGCGTCCCGAGCGGCATATCGACCTTCACGTAGAACTGCCCCTGATCCACCTTGGGCAAAACCTCGCGGTCAATGGTCGGAATGATCAAAAAGGTCGAGAAAAGCACCAAAACCACCGTAAGCAGAATCTTGCCCATAAATCTGTTCTGTTCGTTTTTCGTGGGCATCGCCATGATCCTTTGATCCAGGTCCCCCGTGAGGCTGAGCGGTTTGTACTCCTGCTGTTTCACTGTGACATAAGTGGAAAGCAGCGCGATTAAAGTAAGCGGAATGAAGGTCGAGATGATCTGCGAAAAAATGATCGCCCAGGCGAGATCCTTGAAGATTTGGCCCGCGACACCCGGGACAAAGACGATCAGCGGAAAAAATACGGCGATCGTGGTCAGGTTGGAGGACACCACAGGCCATACTAATTCCGTGGCCCCGTCAATAGCCCCCTGTTCGGTGCCCGCACCCTCCTGGCGCTTTCTGAAAATATTTTCAAGCACTACGATGCTGGTGTCTAGGATCATCCCGATGGCGATCGCAAGTCCCCCAAGGGACATGATGTTCACCGTAACACCCGCCATGGCCATCAAAAAAAACACGCCTAAAATGGTCAGCGGGAGCGACACCACCACCAGAACCGACATCGCGACGGCGCGAAGGTAGATGTAGAGCGTGATCAGGGCCAGAATACCACCCTGCATAGCCTCATGAGCCAGGTTTTCGATCGTCCCGCGGATAAAAACGGAATGGTCGTAAATGATCTTGACCTGAAGCCCGCGAGACTTCAAATCCTCTTCCAGGAATTTCAGTTCTTTGCGAAGCTGGTCCACGACCTGAATGGTGTTCGCGTTCGACTGTTTCTGGATGGCCACGGAAATATTCTCGGCTCCGTTATAACGGGAAATACTGGTCTTGTCCGCCAGCCCGTCAACAACTTTCCCGATATCCTTGACGGTCACGAGTCGCTTCTCAAGCATCTGCTTTTCAACTTCTCCCCGTAATTTTTCGATCGTCTGGCGGGGCCCCTCGCTCGTGTCGCGTTCGACAAAACTGATATCCTCCCGGCGGAGTTTTTCCACGTTATCAACCCCCACCACCGCAAATCCGATCTCGGCAGGAGAACGGAAATCTCCGACCGTCCGGATCAGATATTCATAAAGACCTTTTTTGATGCTCCCGGCCGGGTAGGACACATTGGCTTCATCAAGAGAATTGACAACCTCAAGGAGTGAAAGATGGTTGGCCTGGAGACGCGGCTGATCGATCTCCACCAGAATCTCGCGATTCACACCGCCCGACAGGCTAACTGACGCGACCCCTTCCACTTTTTCAAGGCGATCTTTGATCATTTTCTCGGTCAGAAGTTTCATACGCACCGGAGGAAGATCCGGAGCCGTGACGGAAAGCAAGAGGATCGGACGGGACAAAGGATCGAATTTCAGGACCACAGGATCTTCGGCCTCTTTGGGAAGCCTTTCCTTGATAAGATCGACCTTTTCGCGAATGGCCAGAGCCGCGAAATCGATATCTTGGCCCCAATTGAAGGAGGCCATGATGGTGCTGCGTCCTTCACGTGAAACAGATTCAATGCGCTTGAGGCCCGCCACAGACCCGATCGCTTCCTCCACCACACGCGTGATGAGTGTCTCGATCTCTTCGGGCGCAGCGTTTGAATAATCGGAAACAACGGTGACCTGAGGGAATGTAATCGGCGGAAAAAGGTCTTGCGGGAGACGTTTAAAAGAAAGAAAGCCCAGGAGGATGAGCCCGAACGTGAACATGTAAATCGTAACTCTTTTTTTGATCGCGAATTCGGGAAGACTCATAGGATGGAGATCATTCTGCGGAGATCATTTCTCGTCCGCATGGGACTAAAGCTCAGCTTCTTGGGTTTCGATCAAACGGATCTTCTTTCCATCCTCCAGTCTCTCGAACCCGGTCATAACGACGAGCTCCCCTTCCGTAAGTCCCGCGTCGATCTGAGAATAGTCGGTACGGGTGTAACCCACGGTCACGGGACGTTTCTCAACGGTACCCTCCTCGATCTTTTGCGAATCTTTTTCGCCAGTTGCCTTGCCGGATCCTTTGCCACTTTTCTTCTCGACCTTTTCAAGGCCCTTAGCCCCGGCGCTCAACGCAGCAATGGCCCCCAGCCCTCCCCCCATCGCTCCCGCGACTTTGGGTTCTACGGTAGATGAACCTCCGGGCATTTTGATCACATAAACGAACTTCTCGCCCTCACCGCCCTGGATGGCATCTGTCGGCACCACCAAAGCGTCCTTCTTGCTATAAAGCATAATGCGAACGCGGGCAAACATACCCGGCATCAGAAACCTTTCGGGATTTTCAATACGCACCTTGGCCGTCGAAGTACGGCTGGTCCCCGAAATCTGCGGCGCAATATTTTCAATCACGCCTTCAAAGGTCTTATCCGGATAAGCATCCACGAAGACCTTGGCCTTCTGCCCCAGCGTGATCTTCTGAACATCGCGCTCGACGATCCCAAATTCAGCATAAACATATTCGATATTGATGTGAGTCCCGATCAATGTACTCTGGCTGATATTTTCCCCTTCCTCAACGTTTAGATCTCCCAGCATCCCCGAGGAGGGAGCATAGAGGTTAGACTTCTCGAGCATGGACTCGTTGGCCTTCATTTCAAGACGTTGAGCCTCGGCCTCATATTTCGCGGCATCCATTTCCAATTTCTTTTTTTCCACCGTCGATGGCGGGATCGCCCCCATTTTCAGAAGCTTCTCATTCTCCGCAACCTCGTTCTCCACCACTTTGGCCTGAGACTCCGCTTTATTGAAAGCCGCCTGAGCCCGTTTCAACCGCAAGAGAATATCATCCTGTTTCATGGACACAAGAAGAGCCCCTTCTTCGTAACGCTCTCCCTCTTTGTAGTTGATCGAACTGATCACACCCGGGATCTCGAAACTGAGTTTCAGCTCCATCGCCCCTTTGATGGTCCCCAACACGTTCATGGAATCCTCATAATTGAAGCGTCCGATCTTGAATCCCTTGACCGCCACCGGCGCGTTCTTGGCCTCATCCTGCTGCAATTTCATCGTTTCGCTCAAGGAAAGCTGTTTGCCCTTGAAAAGCCCCATCACCATTTTGCCCGCAAAGAACAGTCCTAATACGACGACCGCGATAATGATCAAACGGACTTTATTCTGAAAAAGCCAGGAGCTTCGCATCGCCTCCGGGATCGGAATCGGCATTTTAATCGGCCCTCCCGACGACGAGGGTTTGATCTTGAATGGAGACTTCTCGTTCCCGGATTTTTCTTCGTCTTTCATGTCCATTTTTCAGCTCCGCTTGAGATCCTGATTTTCATTTTTTTCGATACCATGACCGGATCTTACTTCTTCTGAGGGTTGTCCATGCTAAAAAAATTCTGAATGCCCACGGCGTGATTGAGCGCTGCTTTGGCCGAAAAATATTCTTTGAGCGCCTTGTGGAGTTCCGCCTTTTCGCGTACCAGATCGGATTCAGCCTGAAAATATTCGGAAAGCTCGACTTCTTTTTTGCTCAACCGATGTTCTGCAAAATCACGTAGACGTTTGCGATATTCCAGGCGTTTGACCGTGGAATTCACCTGGATCAGGGCCTTTTGATAATCATAATAGGCCTGTTTGACGTCCTGAAGCACCTGTTTTTC
>MHFU01000163.1:3228-3394 GCA_001804345.1 Omnitrophica bacterium RIFOXYB12_FULL_50_7 | reverse complement strand
CCTGAGCATGGTTCCTGTCGCTGACTGGAATTGCGTGATGGATGGCGCTTTTTGATTCCGGTCAAAAGTATAACCTACCTTGTTCCCGCCGACATTCCAGTTCAATTCGAGCATGAGCTGCCATTCTTTTTTCAAGTTCGGATCATTGGCATAACCATCGTACACA
>MHFU01000163.1:2991-3217 GCA_001804345.1 Omnitrophica bacterium RIFOXYB12_FULL_50_7 | reverse complement strand
TGCCTTCGCCTTTAAAAACATCGGGCAGGACCCTGGCCCCGGCCACGCTTCCCGCGGGAGTCGCCTGCCCCGCGACCACATCATTAAGGTCATAGATCTTGGAAAGCGTGAATTGATCGTTCACGGAAAGATCGAGATATTTTTGAATATCGAGCTTCGCGATCTCCAGTTCCTGATTCGCAGATTCCAGATCAAACTGCATCTGGCTGTAAAGCGACTGCACATT
>MHFU01000163.1:0-2968 GCA_001804345.1 Omnitrophica bacterium RIFOXYB12_FULL_50_7 | reverse complement strand
TCTTTTCATTGAACTTCTCCTCCGACATTACCGCGAAGCGCTTCATCTTTTCCACTACAACACGATTTTCTTCGGCGGTCTGCAAAGTCCGTTGGTATTCAAAATAAGCACGTGAAAGATCGAACACGAGTTCGGCGAGGGTTTTATCGTATTGTTTCCTCGAAGCCTCCAGATTCGCTTTTTCCTGGAGGAGCGTATTCCAAAGGACCCCCCCGTTAAAAATGGGCTGACGAAGCGTGACGTGCCAATCATTCCCCATAAAAGGCTCGCTTTGCAGCGTACCTTCCCGATTGTTGAAGTTAAACGACGCCTCGGGGAAAAGTTTTCGCAAAGCCATCAAAACGCGCCGGTGATAAAGGGCAATATTCTCGTGCGCAGCTTTGGCCTGGGTGTGCACGGATTTAGCGCGGACAATGAGATCTTGGAGATCTTTGGCCCCACCGCCCAAAAATTCTTCTTTCTGCTGAATCTTCATCGGCGTAATGCTAGTCCGGATATAAACCTTGTCCAGATAAGGCATCTCACGTGCCCGTTCAGCACGCATCGCTTCCACCTGCTGCTTAACAGCATTTTCTAAAGCCTTCGTGCGGGCCTTGCCCTCACCCTTTTCGCGTTTGCTCCGCTTTTTTTCTTTGCTGTCTTGGATCTCGCTCTTCGCACCCGACGTGTCTTTGCGCACGGCCACAGGCTTTTTGATCCGAGCAGGTTCCGGAGTAGACTGGCTTGGAGCCACGGGAACCACCACGAGAACAGACGGGGTATTGCTCGAGGCGAGAGGCTTATAACTCAGGCCGGAGGCAGGCATGGATTTGTCCGCAGAAGCTGTGGCAAGACCAACCGCTGGTACGGGATTCTCCGAGGATTGTCCTTGGGAAGAGGACACACAGAGACTAAAAGCAACAAATGACACTAAGAGAAGAAAAAGTATTTTTTCCATAAGTATTTTATTGGCGACATTTTACCACGGTTGAATGCAAAATCCACTACCCTTGTCTTCCATTTCACCCCTCGTAAAAACAACAAGAACCGCTCTTCCTTTATCGGCCAAGAGACACCTAAGTTAATGACAAAATGGAAAAAAGCTCGGCCAAAGGTGGGCGGTGTGAGGGGGTTACGCAATGCTTCGCATGCCTTCCTCATTACTAATCCCGGTGTATGCGACATAGCACTGCCCCCCCTGAAATTAATAGTGCGTTGCTCCGGTTATTTCCCTCTTTGGAAAAGAGGGGGAATTGCTCTATTGAAAAACTGGAGCAACGCATTAATAGTACGCAGTACTACTTTTACTGTCTGACTTTCATCGAGAAATTCCTTCTCCCTTTTCGCCGGAGGACGAATCCGTCCTTTGGCGGAGGGGAGAAGGTAAGCCTGCCTGCCGGCAGGCAGGGATGAGGGGTATTTATCCGTCCCCTCACCCTGCCCTCTCCCACAGGGAGAAGTGAAAAATCCGTGCGGCTACAAACTCAGACAGTAAAACTACCGCCACGCATGAACCGTCTACTGGCCCTGAAATGAGTCGCTGTTGCCTTGAGACAGGACGGTGCCGCAACCAAAAGTAACGTGGAATTGCGCTGGAGGGCATTCGCCAGACGGAATCTCATCCCTCCATAAAAAAAGAGATTGTCGCCCTCTTTAAGAACCACGCTTCGCCCCTCGAGCTCCCCCTCGAACTGGCCGATCAGGGTCATGATAAAAAAAGCGCCGGTTTCATCCCGGCCAAACAGCTTTTCATCAAACTGCTTTTGACCTTCAAGGATCATCTTCCCGCAAAAAAACTCCTCCATGAGCGGCGTGAAGGAGATCAATTGAATGCCCTGGGACGGAAGATCGATCTTGTAGAGTCCTTTTTGGGATCCCAAGGAGAAATAGTCTCGCTGGTCGAACTCAGCCCTCCGGAAAAGATCGCTCACACTCATGCCGAATCCTTTGGCGAGCGCTTCCAGCGTCACCATCGAGGGGTTCCGGATCCTCCCTTTTTCAAGCGCAACGAGCGTTTTGGGATCGATCCCCTTGCCGCGGCGGCAAAGCTCCACGCCGCTTAAGCCCCTTTCTTCGCGCAGGCTCCTCACCATGGAACCTATCTCAAGTGGACGTACAGTTTTTCCTTTTGTTGGATCATTTTCTCGAAGCTTTTTCATCTTGAAACTCCTCGTTTGGGGGAAAAATAATCCCACGTTTTAAAAATCTCAAGATCCAAGATGCAAGAACCAAACAAATTTCAAAATCAAAAAATCAAGTCCTTGGTTCTCGCCTGCCGGAAGGCGGGGTCCTGGGTCCTTGTTTGGATCTTGGTACTTGGTTCTTGTCCGCCACATTGCACTGGACAGATCCGTCCTTTGGCGGAGAATTTGTTAGAATTTTTTCGGGGCATCGGCATTCCGGATCTCCTTTTCTTGAGCTAAGATAACCCTTCCCAGGACAAAACGCTGGTATTTTTCTTCATTACGAAAGAACCAGACAAGTTTCCCTTCCCCGCCTTTTCGATCGATCTCGTGCAGAGCGGGACTGAGCCGAATCTTTTTGTCTGCTTGAGGAGTAATCCCAAGCAGATTCCAGCGGATGGCCCCCTCAATGATATAACCTTTTTCATCAGTATAACCTTTCGCGAGGACCGTCCTTTTTTCCAGAGGATCCTCCCCGCCCTGAAACCAGGACCAAGCGGCAAGCTCCTGGTCATCACGCCCCGGCCTGAAACCCAGCTGATAATCCTCGGGATCGTTCCAAAAAAGTCCATCCCCCACCGGATCGATATAGATCTCAAAAAGATCGTCACGCCAGATATTCTGCCCCGTCCTTTTTACCACCACATCGTCATCGGTCACTTTCACAACAAAATAAAGGAACTCTCGATCCCACGCGAAACGAACCTGGGCCCCAAGATTCCCGAGATCGTTAGGCTTTTCCGATTTCATCACGATCGCCCCGCCCGGAGGCCAATCCTTGAGAAATCCATCCACGAGAATGCCTT
>MHFU01000162.1:7754-23563 GCA_001804345.1 Omnitrophica bacterium RIFOXYB12_FULL_50_7 | reverse complement strand
GTTTTGCTGTACGCCTCGGAGCTGCCCATCTTTTACCTGAGAGAGAACTTTTTTGAGAATCCCGTAAGAAAAACGAGCCAGTTCGGAGGCAAGCTGTGCGGCATCGGTTCGCGAATCGATCACGATCCTCTCCTGGCAATAAATGTCACCGGCATCGAGCTTTTCGGCGATGTCGATAATGCTTACGCCGGTCTCCTTATCCCCGTTCAGGATGGGCCAATGAATGGGTGCGGCCCCCCGGTATTTCGGCAAAAGCGACGGATGAACATTGAGGCGGTATTTCGGGATCTCGAGCAGACTGCTGGGGATAAGCTTCCCGTAAGATGCGACGACAAAAATATCCGGCCTCAGGGCGAGCAACTCCTGGCTGACTTTGGCCTCTCGCAGCGTGGGATATTCGATGACGGGAAGGCCCTTAGCCTGACAATAATCAAAAATCTCGCTCGATTCAAGTTTGAGGCCGCGTCCCTTCTTTTTTGGGGGCGTGGTCACGACCTGCGCGAGTTCCATGCCGGAAGAATGGAGACAGGACTCGAGGGCTTTGATGGAGAACGCGTCAGATCCGAAGAAAATGATTTTCATAAGATCGGACAACGCACAACGGTCAACGCACAACGTAGAAGCTATTCGTTGTGCGTTGCGCGTCGAGCATTGCGCCAGCTACATTCCTTTATTCTTTAATGCATTGTAATTTGCGATCAGCTGTTCCCGCTTCTCGCCTTTAAAATGATCAAACAGGAGGATCCCGTTCAGATGGTCCATTTCGTGCTGAATGACGCGGGCGAAGAAATCTTCGAGCTCAAGGGTGTATTTTTTTCCGAAGCGATTCTGAAAGGTCAGCCGGAGTTTGGTGGCCCGCACGATCTCTCCGGAGATTCCGGGCAGGCTCAAACATCCTTCGGCCGCGACCGAAGTCCCTGATTTTTTTTCGATCACGGCGTTCACCATAACATGTGCTTCACCGTGGCGCATGGTCGGACATGCGATGAATATTTGCTGGGAGATTCCTATCTGGGGTGCGGCAAGTCCCACGCCGTCGGAAGCATGCATGGTCGTGATCATGTCGTCAAAAAGCTTCTGCATGGCGGGCCCGAAATCGGTTACAGGCACCGCTTTCTTCTTGAGGACAGGATCGGGATAAGTTCGGATCTTAAGTTTAGCCATGAGGAATTATAACATAAAACCCTCTGTCCACACCGGGTGTGGACAGAGGGTTGTGCCGTATACCATGCGCCTTACACCGTACCGCTTTGGGCGGTCAGATTTTGAAGCATTTTCGCGAGGGTTTGCGCCCATCCGGCAAAGACCGCTTGAGTGTTGGTGAATTTCTGGTATTTGCCGACCGTCAGGGTTTTCAAGCTCCTCTTGTCGCCTGCGCCGGATCTCACTTCCGCGAATTCCATCAGAAGCTGTCCGGTCGCGCCATCCGTGATCTTCCCTTCGACCGCCGTTTTACCGTCTTTATCAAAGGGAAGCGGTACGGGTGACATGATGGATGCTGCCGTCATCCCAGCATTGAAAAGCCTGTCCGGAGTCTCGATATTCGTGAGCGCCAAACTGAGCACGAGCGTGCGTCCCGAAGGATCGGAGGTAACCGTAAAGCCGCTATTTTTAAGTTGCGCCTCAACATCCTCGCGGAACTCCCGGGCAAGATTTTCAAGATCCCCGGTATCACAAGAACTTTGATCGTCGAGATGGTTCAAGTTAACCGGTGCCACCTTGACGGTCTTATAGCCCGAGAAGCTGGTTCCCTTCGGGATATACTCCTGCTTGAAATAGATTCCGTTCTGAAAATCTGAATAATCCTGCAAAAATCCGGAAGGAGTTCCCACGCTCGCCGTCGAGCACCCTGAAAAAGACAGGGCGAGCAACACCAGGATTAAATATGGAAGATAACCGGCTCTTTTCAGTCTCATGATCTTTCTCCTCTTGTGTTCAAGTTCATTTTCAAAAACCGATTGAAATGGAGTTCATTATCCCCCGCTTTCAAAATTTGGCAAATAAATAATACCGGGAAACGGGCAACGCCCCGCAACCCTGCTGTTAAACCCCTCGCCTCTACCCGAAAAGCAAGATGGATTCGTGTTTTGATTCCTGAGGGAGAATCGACGCAAGCCTCGAAGGTTGATTTATCAACAATAAACAATTGCTAAAAGATGAATTGACATCAGCCCCTGGACCTGCTAGAGTCCATCCCTGGCAAGTATCGATAACACCCCAGTAAAGGAATTATAGAAACAATGAAGATCCCACGAAAAGATTCTGAACACTCCCGTGAAAAAGAATTTACGGTAGTACTGGAAGACATTCAAAGCCAATTCCGTGTTTTCGGCGAAGGTCTTGGTGATGTCCAGAATCGTCTGGAACGGATTGAGAACCGGTTTGGAAAAGTGGAAAACGATGTCGCTGTGATCAAATCAGCTATTCCCATTTTCTCGGTTCAAGTTTCCGGACACGAAACCCGCATCATCGCTCTCGAACATTCCAGGTGATTTCATGCCAAACAATAAATCCAAAGTTGACAAAACATTTTCTGTTACGGAAGTCGGAACGCTTGTAGAAAGTCTGCAAACAGATATCCGGTCCGTCTCCGAAGGAGTTATTTCTCTTCATAGCGACATGGATGACGTCAAAACGCGACTTTCCTCCGTGGAAGTTGAACTCCGTTCGTTAAAGGATGTCGTTCGCGTTGCTGTTCCATCCATCAACGTAAGACTCTCCAACCTCGAAGCCAAAGCTGGCGTTTGATCTCTAAAATCAAAAAAGGGAACAGACAAGAAGTCTTTGTCTGTCCCCTTTTGGAACATTTTCGAAAAGCTTACGCCGACCGTTCGCGGCTGATGGCGGCCTGGAACTCCGCAACAAGACCCTGGATAAATTCGTTCGTATACGGCTGGAACTTCTGGAAAATACTGTGCGTGACAGACATGAAATCCGGGATCTGCGTTTTCAAAGCCGTTGCGAGTTCAAGGGGATCATTCGCCGTAGAAAGCCCGGAGAACTGCATCCTGGAGACTCCCCGCTTGGCTGTTCTTTTGGCCACAGCCGCCTGAAAGGCCGGCAAGTCTTTGACAAATTCGACAACGGTATCCAGTTTCAATCCGGATATCTTTTGCTCCATTTCCCTGGCCAACCGTTCCTGAACATTATCCGCCCCAACCACAAAAATATCAGAACTCTGAAAAACCGCACGAAGGACCGGAAGAAGCCCCATTTCTACCACTCCCGGCGTTACAACGATCGCGTGACCGCTTTCCGTGACCTTGATCGGCAGGATCTGCCGCGCTGCCGCAACATTCATGCCTCGCATGATCTCGGCTTCCGCGCTAAAATGTTCCGGGAAAAACGCCTGCGCGATGACAGAGGCGAATGATTTTAATTTCGTGACGCTAACCGCGAAAATGTTCCCCGTCACCTGTTTCGCGGTCGCGAGAATGCCGCGCGTCCCTGTCTCCAGCGGAGAACTCTCGACCCTTGGT
The DNA here is from genome assembly GCA_001804345.1 of Omnitrophica bacterium RIFOXYB12_FULL_50_7. Taxonomy (GTDB): domain Bacteria; phylum Omnitrophota; class Omnitrophia; order Omnitrophales; family Aquincolibacteriaceae; genus Aquincolibacterium. The sequence continues at coordinate 20,084 of MHFU01000162.1, read as the reverse complement.
TTTTCATAACTCACCGCCAACAGCCAGTCATTCGCAACCGTTGCTTCCATTCGCGTTTCCGAGCGCACTTCTTTTTTCGTTCCACGTTCCACGATCCACGCTCCACGTTCTGTTTTTTCCGTGATCCGTGGCCCGTGGCCCGTGGAGCTAAGTATTCCCCTCACCTCAGCGCGGGCCTGTTTGGCTTTAATAATAACAGTCTGACCATTAGATTTCTCATAAGTTCTATCCACGGAAACCGCTCTAAAACCGTTGGAGACCATCACAGCATTTTTAATAAGCTTCGCTCTCAGCGCCTCGATATAAGCTTCCGGAAATTCAGATATGAGCGCACCTCCTGGATGCTGGCGAAGATCGATGATAAAAATCTTACCGTCAGGGTTCGCGATCTCCACCCCGGCATATATGCCGCCTTCCGTCGTCACCATGTGATAGACAACATGGTACTGAGCACTGCGCGCCACCTGGTCTGTCAGATCGCTCAATTCTAAAAGCGTTTTCATAGCCGATTTTGATTTCCGCTTAGACATATCCACCGGTATTCTGGTCACGAGTCCAAACTGGTCGACCCACTCTTTGGCATTCCCTTTTACTTGAAGCGTAAGGTCTTCCTTAAGTGGGGCAATTTCCCTTACCCCCGCCACACTGCTTTGGCGGGTTCCCTCCTCGCCAGAGGACGAGTCCATCCGCAATGTAGCGGACAAACTGCCGGCGGGCAGGCGTACTTCGCTTCGCACAGTTTTATCATTTGCCAGGTCTTGAACCCGCTGACTTATTTTCGTCTTAGCCGCCGCCTTCAAAATTGGCGCCTGCCTGCCGGCAGGCAGGGACAAATCCATACGCTCAAGCGATACACGACGCTCAAAAGGATTTCCAATCGCCAATACCGACAGATGACCTCCCTCCATTGGCGTTAGTCTCAACATCTCTCGGTCATCGGTAAAAATTGATGTGCTTCCTTTCTTCTCGTATCCTCGCCAACTTTTTGCGCCCTCGATCTTAATGTTTGTCTTCGAAGAAGTTATCTGTAGGGTGGCTGTTGCAGAATAAGATATTTGTCCCTTGCTATTTAAAAAATGAATTTTAAACTTTATTCCATCCGGAATGCTCCAAAGAACGGCCCCGGATAATCCTGACGTGAACAAAACTTTTTCACCTTTCAAGAGAGCGGATCCGTTCTTTAATTCATTCCCCGAAAGATAATTTTTAATCACCTTCTGCAACGCCTTCCCCAAATAGCCGTCTGGATTCCAAGCCTCCCTGGAAGTCACACCAGAGATACTGGCGATAAAAACACCTTCCGTTCCCGGTAACTCAACGAATAACCGCTGGATCGTATCCCGCCAGTATCCACCAGAAGGACTGTTGAATATGGGGACCCTAAATCTGCCTTGGGGCATAGTAATGGTCACTGTCAGCGGGAACTCGAGAAGGAAAGATTTTTCGCTGTATGTTCCGTCGTCCCCGTAATAATAATTGGTGACCCGTTCTCTGTGCCACCTGTTACCCAATTCTATAGTAAAGCCCTTCTTCTCTGACGTCAGGCGCACCGCAGAACGTGCCTCGGAGCGGCGGGGTTGGACAAAAGAATCGGGCCGGGCTATAATCCGTGGCAAAGAAAACAGAGGAGTTATCATGACACCATTACTCAAAAGCCTTTCCGAAGAAAAGATCATGCTTGTCAAAACAACGGCCACGAGCGCCAAACTGCCGTTCCCGGTCAAAGGCATCATCAGGATGATCAACGCCAAGGGCGCCACGATCGCGGTTGTATTCGGCCCCGAGACCCTTGCGGAGATCGGAGAAAACGCGGAAGCCGTAAGTCCCGCCTTCCTGAAAGCCCTCAACGAATCAAGAGTGTCCGGCCGGGTCAGCAGTAAAGAAGTCAAATATAAAGCCGGTATTCCCAACACAAAATGATCCGTTACGACTTCACGCGGCATGCCGAGCGGATGTTTCTTAAACTGCCCAAAAACACCCAAATTGAGGGCGCCGGCCCTGCCTGCTACCGCTTCCGCATCGGTGACTACCGCGTGATCTTCGACAGGGAGAAGGCCGGCATTCTGATCCTTGCCGTGGGGCATCGCAAAGAGATCTATCGCGGATAAATTCCGCACTTCCGAGCGGCCACGGCCTTCGGCCGCGCTCAACGTATCAGGCGCAACGCGCAACGCAGAATCTTTTTCATCCAACGTTGACCGTTGAGCGTTGACCGTTGCGCTATTTTGATCCCGCACTTCCGAGCGGGCAGGGATGAGACGGAGCCAATAATAATAGCCCGCATCCTGAACAAAAGACTCGGAGGAAAGGCTGGGGAAACGGGCTATTAGATCTTTCAGCAGCTCATCCGCAACATGACGGTAACGCGCAGCTTTAAAGGCAACCTCCATATCAATCAAATTTTGTTTACCCACGGGGGTGATTGTGACGGTAAGATTTTCAAAATCTTTTTCCTTTTTAAGAAATTCTCGCGCATATCCTTCCACATCAGATCTTAATTGCACCAAAACGGGAGACAAAGCCTTCCGTTCTTCCGGACCTTTAACTAATAGGTAAGCGGCCAAATTCGGGGCGCTCGCTCCAAGCGGTTTATTTCCCCGCACTTCTCCGCCTGAGGCGGATTCGTCCGCGAGGCGAATCTGCCGATGGACGGATTCGCCTCTGGCGAACGAGCGGGATTTTGGGTCTTGAGGCAACGGCAGATCGATCCCTAAGCGTTTTAGAACAGTTTTTAATTGTGCGCGAACGTACTTATCCGTTATGGATTCGAATCCTTTTTCGATGGAAGGCGCTTGCCCGAGATGTTCCATAAAACTCGCCACGGTTGGGAGTCTTTCGAATGTATCGTCCCCTTGACTCGGCGCCATGGCAGATTCCCCGGTGTAATCATAGACAGTCACAGCCACTGTGCGCAGAGGGAATATCTTGCGAATTTCAGGGGACAGGATAAAAAGTCGAGCGACAGCGTCGGTAATTCCCTGGTCATCAATTGACATCAATATGCCGTTGAAAAGAAAACTACTGTCACGAATATTAAGGCGGCCATGTTTCATCAAACCGAATTGTTTCACAGCCGCGTCCGGATTCTCCAGAATAAAGGCGACGAGATCGTAAAGCGTTGTGATGTGTTCTCTTCCCGCCAGCTCTTTGATGGATGCTTCAATATGAGGCGCAAAGAGACCGGAAATATGGACTCGAGTTCCATCCCCAGCGTCACCTTCCACGCCAGAGTCATATGAACTTGAGAGTAAAACTTTTCGAAGTGATTCAGGAATATAAGACCGCAATTCTGCTCTGGACAGCACCGAAGGGCTTTTTGTTTCACTCTTTACGGTAAGTGGAATTTTCCCCTGAAACATTTCCGAAAAAGTTGACGTGAGTAGATCATTCGGTTTGCCCTTTGAGGAGACAAAATCAGCGACTGTTTTTTTACTTTCACCATTCAAACGAACAGAGCCCCTGAAAATTTCTATGGTTTCCAAAATCATGGCTTCGGCTTCGGTCTTTGCAATACCTACTTGAGACAGAGCTTCAAGCTCTGAGGGGTCGAGAGGGATAACCCAACTATTTTTGTCACCGGAAACCTGTGCCACGACCTTTCTAACGAGTTGCGTAAAAAAGAAAAATGTTTCAAGCCACTGAAACCGCCTCTGAAAAGCAATCTTTGCGATGGCCATTTCCAGGGCAATCTCAGCACGGCTCAATTTCAAGTCCCGTTGTTTTAAAAACGCTGCCTCTACGGCGATCGCCAACGGAATAACATGGCGCAAATAATCGGACAGTGCGGCAAGGGCCCAGGGCTCGGAACGAAATGTTTTCTTATAGAATTCAACGACTCGTCTTCTCATTTCATTTTCATCAGGCTTTTCCTCCAACGACCATATTTTTTCCGGTATTCGTACCCGTCCCTGCATACCGGTACGCCTCGCTGAAGCTTCGCCGAAACGGGTATATGAGCCGTCACTTTCTCGAGGCGTGACCTGACCATCAGCTTCCCGCACTTCCGAACGGCCTTCATTAGGGTTTAGGGTATAGGCGTTAGGGTTTAGTATTTGCCTATCCTCTATACCCTGTCCCCTATCCCCTAAAATTCCCCTCACTTCCGAGTGGGCGGCGGTGGAAACTGTTAAAATGCTTATTGCTGAAAAAGGATTATAAAATTGTTGATTATTTATATTGACAAGGCTGGCCTTCCCTGCTAAACTTCGCACCGCATGGGAGGTTTTCAACATGATAGACGGAAAGAAAAATGAAAAAACATATTCGGTCACAGAAGTCGGAACTCTCGTGGAATCAGTCCGCAATGATATTTCAGTCATCGCAGAAGATCTAAGTTCGGTCAAAAAGGATGTCAGCCTTCTTAAAACCGACATGGCGGAAGTCAAAGTCAGACTCATCACGATCGAGGACGGCGTTCGCATTGCAATTCCGTCATTGACCCGCCGCGTCTCCGCCATCGAAGCCAAAGTCGGCGTTTGATTATTTATGACCCTTGGCAGGAAGAACGATAAAGCTTTTTCAAGCACAGAAGTCGGAACGCTTGTGGAATCACTGCGCAACGACATTGCAGTTATTGCGGAAGATTTGGTTTCGGTCAAAGGTGATGTCGGTGTGCTAAAAACCGATGTCCACGAACTTAGAATCGACATGAAGCTCGTCAAAGACGCCATCCGAGTCGCCATCCCATCTATCAACGTACGACTCACCAACCTCGAAACCAAAGTCGGCGTTTGATTATTTATGACCCTTGGCAAGAAGAACGATAAAGCTTTTTCAAACACGGAAGTTGGCGTTCTGGTTGAAAGTCTGCGAGCGGATTTTCGAGCCGTCACCGAAGTTGTGGCGCCGATTCCGGAACGGTTAACTGCCGTTGAAGAAAGGTTATCTTCGGTTGAAAATCGACTGATGCGAGTTGAAGATGTCGTCCGCGTTGCAGTTCCTTCTCTTTCCAACCGCGTATCCGTCCTCGAAACAAAAGCCGGCATTTGATCCTGTTCTACTGTTCTCGCCTCGGAGCGACGGCCTTTGGCTGCGGGTAACGTCATCTCGGGTAACGCTGAACGCATCGTTTCCCGTTCCCCGTTAGCCGTTCCCCCGGCTGTTAGTCCCCTCACTTCCGAGCGATCCTGATTTTCGGCATCACGCTGCATGGCTTCCCACTGCCGAGGTTTGGAAACCCATCTAGTCACCCATCTTTTCTCCATCACGGGACGTCGTTTGATCTCAATCAAACCATCTGAATAAACTACCTCTTCCTCTACAATTTCACCTGTGGGAACCCAATCCTCTACCGTCTCCTCTACCATTTCTTGATTTTCGTCTTGGCTCAGTGAGGACCAATGGGCTTCCACTTTTTCTCCATTTTCGGGAATAATAACCGAAAGTTCGGTGGCAAAAGTCAAGCGCGGGTGTTTTAAAGGGATGACTGTTCCGCCTCTTTTAATCCAATCAAGATCATCCAGATCGGCCTTCTTTCCAATAATGGCGTTTCGGATAAGCTCCGCAAGAGATGTCTTTCCGTCGCCCGTGACCGAGAATGTGTTTTCCCTCACTTCCGAGCGGCGTTGGTTGGCAGCAGTTCGCCCTATCTCATTCCATCGATCGAGCCACTCCTTTTCCGTCCTAAATGTTTGTTCATCTGCTTTTCCCGTTCCAAGATCTGTAGTTTCAATAACATATTCTGTCCTCGGTTCCGGGGATCGAGCCACAATACCATGCCCGGGGACTATGGAAACAAAACCCCGAGACGAAGGGACCTCGCGCGCAGAGGCACTAAAGAATTGGCTGTTTGTTAGAATCGAGCCGTCGCGGGATGAAAACTCCCGTCTCGCAATCAATCGTCCGGTGCTCAGATCGAAAATATGAGCTATGAAACTCGGGGCTTCTTCAAAAAATACAATATGGGAAGTTGTTTTTAGAAATGTTTGCGCCTTAGATTCCAATAGCTCCTGATCCGCTTGATGGATCGGAAGCATGTTAAGCTCATGATACAGACGGCCGGTTGCAGCTCGAACACGGCCATATTTCTCTGCCCCAGCGGCATCACCCGGCACCCGTCCTGAGCTTGACGAACGCACTTCCGAGCGGGTTGAAATACCGGATACGTGGTGACTGTCACTTTTGGTGACTGTCACCAATTTTCGTGCCTCGGAGCGGGATTGCTTCGAACCTGTCCCTTCTGTACCCGATGCCGTTTTCTTGAACGTATTACGTATAGCAATTTCTTCATACCTTTGCATCTCTCTATCAACCATCTTCTGCAGCGCTTCAGCGGTCAAATCTTTCGCAGACGGTTGCGAACGATAAATGTCAGAAATGATGGCCGCAACAATTCCGTTTTGAAAAAGATAAGGATTCCTGAGGCCGCCCGCCAATTTGGCAAACCACCAGAACAATCGCCGACTTTCTTCGATCGAAAGCCCCGCGAGCTTTGCGCCAATCGGTCTCAACTCTGATACGGATCGTTCTTGCGAGGGAAGTATCCGGATCAATTCCTCAGCGATTTTCTTCAAGAGAGGATCCTTTTCTCTCAGAGCTACATGTCCGGCCTCAGTCAGCAACTGTTCCAAAGCACTCAGGTCAGCCGCCCTCACCTCGGAGCGTTGCGTGGGCTTGCTGCGGATTAAGGAGTCGGGAATACCAATCCCGCCGGCAACAGCCGTCGAGCCGCCGGATGCCAGGACTTTTTTAGTCAACTCACCGACCGTAGCGTTATTACCAGCCTGTAGCCTCAAAAGCGCAACGGCCGCATTCGGACCCAGTTCATCATGTCGTTTGTGCTTTTTGCCATACGTCCCGGTCTTTGATTCCGTCCGCACCTCGGCCCGTATAATGGAACCCGATGGTGCCACAGCAGATGGACCCGTCATATCTTCACGTTGACGGGCCTCGGAACGTGGAGCGCGCAATTCCTGCCGCGCACTAGCAGGGACTGCATTCCCGCCCGCATCTGTAAAACCGACATACTGAACCTCAACAGGGGAAACGTACTGGACCGAACCATGGGTTGAAAAAATAAGTTTTTCTAACTTCGTGGCACCGGGACGAACAGGAATCGTGATCACAAATACATCCCCCACCTGCTTACCAAAATCCCCTCCAAAAAGTTTATAGTATGGGCGTCTGCCGGTCGGAGGGTAATCCGGATCTTCAATGACCGGTTGGTGGGAATCTCCATAAGCCTCGATAAAAGGCGCAATGTAAGTATTTAAAAAACTGGGAGGTGTAAGGGGTTTCAAGATAAGCTTCAGATATTTTGCCGACTCCGGAATATCAATGCTTTCACTGTCAAGATCCACAGCCTCCCACTCATCCGGCTGCAATTTCACAATGGGAGGATTGGAAGACAAAAGATTCGAAGCCGCCGATTGTTGAACCAGCAGCGTATTAGAAAAATCAGGGAATCCACTTGATCGAAAGCTCATGCACCCGTTACTAAGCCCAAGCAACCCCGCCAACGAAAGTCCCGCCAAACCAACACGAACAATGCGATCCATGCTCCGCAGCTCAGCACGTTTCTCCGTTTGATAACTTTCCATCAAAGACTGCAGGGCAAATTGAGCCCAAGAACTGACCGGAATATCTTCTAATCGAGGAACTCCCCACCGCGTCGTCACACCTTGTAATGCGGCCTTCGCTTGATTATCAATAGACTCCTCTTTCATAAAGCGGCGAACCATTTCCGATGTTACCCCCTGTAGCTCCAGATTTTGTCGGGTTGAATCAAGCTCCTCCGCCCAATGTTCAGTCAATAAAATCCGTATGCCGTTTCTGACTCTTGCTGAATGTTCTTCCATGATGCCTTCGTGGCCAAGAGCTCTTAGTCTTTCTTCTTCCTTTCGGGCGACTTCCGGCGAGGTCTCGGAAAGACTTTGTTTAGTCGGCACCAATTCCCCTAAAACCAAAATCGCCATCACGATTTTGCTCATTTCCGGAATTTCTTTTCTGCCTGTTAACTTCAGAAATTTTTTAAAGCCCTCTTCTCCCACCGTATTTCTTAATGCCAGCCATTGGTGTTCTTTGTGGACTCTTTTGGCCAAATCATCAATCGCGTCCTGGGATGCTTCACTCCGCTGTCGCAATTCTGAACGGACTTCGGCGCGCTTTAGCATCTTTAAAGCTTCCGCAACTTCACCAATAAGTTTTTTATGTTCTGGATTATTTGCTAACGATGCGGCATCTAACGATATGCCAAACTCAGACAATACTTTTTTGACTGTATCCGTATGCCGACCTTGGTCCATGTTTATAAAAATAGACAAAACATCAAGCCATTCGATAAAAGGATCTTTGCTAAGCATTTCCTGAGCTATCTGAACAGCGAGGTCTTTGCGGGGTTCAAGAGAGTTTGCTGATGAGGCACCGACAAAAACGAGTTTGATCGGGACGACTTCTGAAATAATTTCCTTATAACCCAAATGCTCAATTCCGGCCGCAATGCTGTCCGGCACAAGGATAAAAACAACTTTCTTCCCATCCTCATCTTTGGTCCGGACATCAAAGATTTCACCGGCAGCAATATTAAAAACATTGGGCGAGCCATCCGGCTGTCGGTCGAATGCCAGTTGAGCCCTGCCATCTTTCCACAGCACTAATATCGTCCGGGGTAATCCAAAAAGACGCGCCTCTGCCCCGCCCACCTCTGCTTCCTGAGAATAGATGCTATGCGCCTCCAACGCAGTTAGAATCGCAAGAACCTCTGTCACAGGCCTTCTCACAATCGGCGCTGTTTCACCGTTCGCTGTACGTCGATTGCTATCCGCTGAAACGTCCCGAACTTCAGAACGATCCGTCGACCGAGGTAACGGAGAGTTCACTTCGACCGTTGCCTTTCCCTCGACTACAAGCTTGGCCAATTCCAGATCCAAACGACGCAGTTCATCAAGCAGTCCATTGACACTCGCCACCAACCGTTGGGCTTGTCTTTCATCTGTAGGACGAATATCTGTTTCATAGGCCATCTTCAACGCGGCCTGCCGACGAACCTTCAATGCCTGGACCTCCGGGCGATTATCAGCGGCAACTTGCAACTTTTTAAATTGCCGGTTTTCCGCAATATACCGGGCAGTGTTTGCATTAGGCAACAGCGCCGGCTCTTTCGTAACCACTCTCATCTCGGAGCGGGAATCTCCTTGCATCAGGTAAGCGGGATTTTGGAAATTTCCGAATTGCGAACGTCTAGGCAAATCTTTATCGTTCGTAAATTGCCCTACGCGCCGATGCTCCGCCCCTGTTACAAATCTAATTTCGTGCAAGCTGAAGGACGGTCTGTCCCCACCTCCGTGCGTTGAAAAAACGACGGTTTTGATCCACTGCGCTCCTTTTTTCAAAGGAACATCGATCGTGCAAATTCTGTGCTCTGCATCTGCCGGCTGAACAACCCAGTCCCAGCCGTACAATTTATAATAGCCATCCATGGCAATAACATTTCCGAACAACCCGACTGTTATGGCGGTCTCTTTGTTGCCCGAGGTAATATCGTTCTTATAAACCTCAATATAGGGAGGACGGAATACCTTCTCGACCGAAGTTGGAACTTCCGGATCCAATTCAAATCTCAAGTATTTCGCCCCATCGGGAATTTCTATCCCCTTCCCAGGAAAAGTAAATGGGGTCCACGAACCAATGCCAAATAAAAAATAGGGGCGTCCAATCCTGTCCCGCGCCCACGCCCGATTATCATGTATGATTACTTGATCTACCGTAATTACTTGATCCACCAAATTTTTGAACGTCGGCTGCTGAACTGATTCAGAATGTGTCTGCCCAAACGAACTCGCTATCGGAGACTGCGTCGCACACCCGTTACCAAACCCAACCAACGCCGCCAATGAAAGCCCCAGCAAACCAACACGGACAGTACGGCCTGCGGCCGCGGTCAACGCACTACGGTCAACGCTCAACGTCTTTTCTTTCGTTGCGCGTCGCACGTTGTCCGTTGCGCTAGTCATTCCCCTCACCTCAGAACGGGCCGGAACAAACGCCTGTTGGTAGAGGGTGTTATAGCGTCCGAAGAAGTTGGTGTTGTTTAAGAAACGAAGAAGATCGATCTTTCCTTCTTCCACAAGGTTGAACATTGGAACGCCTTTTTTGAAGATCACTTGCCCGTCCAGTTTGATCTCCGCGGCAGGCCGGACCAGCCGGATCTCGGGAACTTTGCCTTTGTAGCCCGGATTTCTGACAGGGAGCGGTTTACCGTCCGGTCCCTTCACGATCCAATAGGGTGCGCCGTTATGGCGTTTGATATATTTGAAATCAGAATCCGCTTTCGTGCTCACCCAGTCCGTCATCACGAACGGCGTTGTTCCGGTGTTCACGCTGATGTGCTGATACCCCGGCGGGAAAAGCACATGATCCCCTGCCTCGGAAAAAACGAACATGGCATCCTCGATGTCCTCGGTATCCTCGGAGTAATTGTCCAGCCAAGCAAAGTGAATCGGCGTTAATTTCTTCCAGGAAAATAATTTGCACAAAAAGACGAGCAAGGAATTGAGGGCTTTGAGGGCCTTCTTGACCGCTTTGACAGCCGCATTTTTCAGGAAAAATTTTGGAACTGCCTTGAAAAGGAGGAAACTGTTCTCTCCGTACACGGTTTCATAGACCTCCGGAAAGCCGGAAAGATGATCATGCCCTTCGGTGCGGAGATATTCGTCGCCAACAAAACCGGCCGGCAGGGCCGTCACGTCAGGACGCAACTTATGTTTTTTAAGTTGCGCCCAAAGCCCTGCATCCGTCCAATAGGCGCCTTGATGACCCAGATAAAGGGTTTTTTCCGGGTCATAAAATCGCGCCAGATCGGGTTGGCGGATCAAAACGCCTTGGGCATCCACATAATCAGCCGCAAATTTCAAGCTCTTCCAAAGTGGAAGCCCGTTACCCTTCGGGGTTTCACTTAAAAGCGTCTTCTTCCATGCATTGAGGAAGCCAACGCCCGTCCCGTATTTGATCTCCAAAGTTTCAGGATTCAAAACAGCCGGCAATCCCAGACGTTCCGTCAACTCTATTTCCCTCACCTCGGAGCGAACACCAGGTTCCATTTGTTGAACCTGGCCGTCGGCCGCGCCTTCGTCGATCCGCGTATATTTATACTCCAGAAAAGAAATACTGACCGTTGTTCCGGGACGGTCCTCCCGGAAATGAACCTTCTGGGCCTGGGCATCCACGGTCTCGATCGTAAAGGCCTTCCCGCTCCTAATTTCACGAACACGGTCCCCGGCTTTCCAGGCAACCTCGGCGGGTGCCGGTTTTTGAACGGTTGCCTTCGGAGGTTGAATTTCAAACGCGTACACCATAAAACCGCGTCCCTCCGGAACCAGCGAATCCGGCGGATGCGAAGTCCAGCCCCACGGACCCATAAGATTAAACTGAAAATCTTTTTCGACTTTTTTAAAGAAGGCTTGGATCGGAAATGAAAGCTGCTTCTGATTCATGACATAACTTTCCCGGCCCGTAGCAGGATTCAGAATGACAGGCACCGTCTCCACCGTATCCGACCAGTAAATTTTCCCGTCAGTGGCAAGGAGCTTTTTCATGTGGTCCAGATGATACGCCCCAAGTGTGTCGTAAAAGGCATACTTTGCTTCTAGAAAATCCGTGTCATCGACTCCCTGCAGATCCAAAGAATCAAGCGCCGAAACATTGAGCGCGGTAGCCATAGCGCTTGTCAAAAGAGAGGAAATGACCAAGCTGTATTGCCCTTGAATGGGTAAGGTCTCCGGAATTTTGGCGGTCATATCCTTCAACAAGGCAACATAAAGATCAGTCCGGTCCTGTTCTGATTTTCCTTGAGCCCTGATCTTTTCGACGCGCTGCGAAAACTCCGCGGCCACACCGCTCAGGTCCGCGGCCTGAAAACGAACGCGTCCCATAATGGCCCTCACTTCACCCTCCGGCAACGCGAGATCCCGCAAACTCTTTTGCAGATCGCCCAGCACATCTTTGGCAACAGAATCGTCCAAATCAACCACGGTGACTTGAGAAAACGCAAGAGCAAGTTCAAGCAACGGAATATCATAGCCGCGCCCGGCGCCAAGGATCGCGACCGATCCGCGGGGTTGTTTTTTGGCAAGAGCAACAAGAGATCTTTTCCATGTCTTTGGATCGGTGAAGGGGACCGCTTTTTTCATCTGTTCTGCCTCTACATCGCTGCTAAAGGTATAAAACGCATCATTTTCCGGGATATCGATCCCGGCCACCTTTTTAATGAAAGCTCGATTGAACACCAGATGGCTGGCCCAGGCACGAGTACCATGCTGTCTGAATCCTTCCAGACCCTGACGGCTCAAGTTTTCGAGATGCTGAACGAAGCTTGGAGCAAGTTGAGATGCAGCG
>MHFU01000162.1:3195-7739 GCA_001804345.1 Omnitrophica bacterium RIFOXYB12_FULL_50_7 | reverse complement strand
CACTTCCGAGCGGGCGAGGACGCGGGCAATCTGTGACTGCAAAGTCTTAAGCGCTTCGGCATCCATGCTCTCGAGATCAAAGGATGCTTTCCCTAACGTAAATTTCTTGGAATAGGAACCCGGACCCACGCGCTGCACATTGTCGATGCTGATCGATCGGAGTCGCCCTATCAAAGCTAGCAAATCACGCAGCATTTCGGCGGAATGAAAAACAAACGGGATTTTCGAAAAATTAACAGTAATACTTCCGTTTCCTTCTACAACAACAGAATCCGCGTGCGCGGCATATTTTTCCTGGCCTATTACATAGTCGTTTAATACCCTTGCCAAATCAACGGATTCATCCGCGGTCGAAACGATCTTCCGTCCGCGCAATTCAAGCTCGTACGCCCAAGAGACTGACCTGGAAAACCTATTGGGATGGCCCGGTTGCATAAAAATACTATCCCCTCGCGAGGACGGAGTGACCGCAAACTCTAATTCCGATAAGATCCCGGCAAGACTCTTCATGTTATTCGCCGTCACGCGAAGATTGTGGAGAGTGAGCAGGAAATTTCGATCATCCTTCGCCACGCTCACTGAGAGCGACCGCTCGTCCCGCACTTCCGAACGGGTTTCGGTTTCGCGAGGCACGCCGATTTGCTCCATAAAACTGAACCACGCTGAGGAGGTAAGTTTGTCTAAAACATTTTTGGGAAACGGCGCAATTCCAAACAGGAGCAGTGATGACAGCCAGCGGCCGTCGAGATGCGTCTGTTCGATATCCCAGCGGAGCGCCGCGGAACGGTTCATGGGAATAAAAATGACGCTATCCGGCATCAGGTAGACTACGAAAGGCCTTTTGCTTTCCATATAATCGTTGGCGACCGAAGTCATTGCGCGCGAAAGCTCTTTCAGGCCTTCCGCTGATTCGAATCCGAACCCCATTAATTCCAGGACCTTGGTATCAACGGGATATTCCATCCAAAGATGGCCAGTCCTAACCCTTCCCTCCATTGCAACCCATTGCACCGGCAATTTCTCGAACGCCTCCGGCACTTGCGAAAACACATGATCGTGGAGACGGTTGAGGCCCCCGATCCCCCAGCTGTTAACGTATCCCCGGAGATGCGTATTGGCGTGAAAAGTTAAAAGATCGAAGTTGGCGTTTTCATCCGCGAGCGTAAGCGGCACATCTCTGTCGGGGACAAGCAGTGAACCGAGATTAAGTTCCCCATCGCCTGCCACGAGAAGCCGCCAGCCGTTACCATTGATTGGGAATTTCGAGATAAGCTGGGTGGATTGATCATCGACCGTGAAAGCAGGCCGGCTCACCATTGCGGGCGGGTTCGGATCAAGGGACGCAAACGCGTCCGGCCTTTCCTTGTGTTTGCCGGCCCCTTCGAACAGCCGCCTCTCCAGGGTCCCTCCGGAAAAATCTAAAAAATGTCTGCTGGGCTCGGGGATAACAAACGGCGTTCCCGCTTTTGCCTGATTGTGCGCCAGACGAACGGCATCCCAATTCTCTATCAAGTGAGCTTTGATTCCGTCCCAATCGCTTGTGGCAAACGTCATCCCCCGCACTTCTCCCCGAGCCGTTGGCTCGAAGGAGCCAGAGGCCGAGCGGCGAACCTCGGAGCGGGAAAGGTACGAATCGATCCTGGATTGGGCGGCTAAAACCTCGGCCGTCTGATCTCCCGTCTTTAGCGTGAGGACATCCTTTTCCGGCGATGCGTAAAGCGGTAAATTGGCCGCCTGCCTTGAGATGTCTTTAAGAACTCCTTTCACTGCACCAGGCTCGGTCGTGATATTAAAGCGGAGAACGTCGCTCGTCTCCGGCATCTCGCCGTTCCTAAAAAGGGCATGAACCTGCTCAATTTGCTTGGGCCGGGCATAGGCGTAAAAAAGAGGCTCCTTGATCCCGAGCCCTTGCGGCGTTTTGCTACCGGACCACTGGTGCTGAAAAATTCGCTTGGTGCCGAGGAGCCCCTGTGGCGCCTGGATAAGAACCATATGATCGGGCATTCTTTCGATTGGAATGTTGGCCACCCCGCCTTGCTCCTTCCACGGCTGCGAACCCTTCCCCGAGAGTATCCCGGCCACAGCCGCAATATTCATGCCCGTGTGCAGCGATGCGTCATTCACATCCACGACCATTACGTCAGCCAACCGGTATTTTCCACCTACGTCCAGCTTCAACAGATCATCGCTGATCTTCTTCCACTCAGGAATCACGGCCCTCCCCTTACCGACAATAAGAACGCGACCGCCCAGATTAAGATCTTTAAGTGCTTCAAAAACATACTCGGCATAATTCGGGATCGGATTTCCAAGCACCACGATCACATCACGCGAGCTATCCCAGTTCTTGACGGGGATTGGATCGTTCCTGTCAGGGAATGCTAAATGGTCGTAGAGCATTTCCCCCGCTTTCGCCACTTCCGCATCCGTCATCCGGACTTCGGAGCGGGAATCCCGCAACTCCGGACGGCTGGATGTCCCCGGCGGTAGGATGGTTCCATCTTCTCCGACGAAAAAGATGCCCAAAATTTGGACTGGCGAAACATTCTGTCGAGTACCTTCGGTTGATATATACACTTGTTTGATTACCACTACATCCTTATTGCGAGGAATGGTGACCACATAATTCCCGTTCACCATCTTGCCAAAATCGAAGCAATCCAACTTATATTTGCGGGGCCTTTCTTTGGGCGGGTAATCCGGGTCCACAATGGCCGACATTCGAGGCACACCCTCCTCGGAGTCGCCATATATTTCAATAAAAGGAGGCACAAACTGGTTTAAAAAACTAGGCGGAGTCAAGGGGCTCAATACGAGTTTGATGTATTTTGCAGATTCCGGGATATGTGCGCTTGCTGTGCTGAGTTCAACCTCCTCCCACTCGCCGTATCCTAATTGCACATCGTAAGGAGATGATAAAAGGTTGGAATCATCCGTTTGCTGAATCAGTACCGTGTCTGAGAAATTGGGAAAACCGCTTGAGTGAGTGCTCATACACCCACTGCCAAGCCCAAGCAACCCCGCCAACGAAATCCCCGCCAAACCAACACGAACAGCACGGCCTAAATCAGACTGAAGACCGGAGACTAGAGACCGGAGACTTACAGCTTTTGCTATGGTCTGTAGTCTGTGGTCTGCTAGGCGCTTCCCAGCCAGTCCCTGTGGGATGGTCTGCTTTCCCCTCACCTCGGCGCGGGCAGCTATCACTTTGGATGATTGCATATTAGTCATAAAAATATTGCTAAAAAAGGAATTGACAGCAACCGGCCCCTCTGCTAGACTCTGCGCCCATAAGGAGGTTTTTAGAATGTCCAACAACCATGAAAAGAACAGCAAAACATATTCTGCTACAGAAGTCGGGACGCTCTTGGAAGAGATGAACCGAAAAATTGACCATATTGGAGAAGTCGTTACTCCGATTCCGGAACGATTGACCGCCGTTGAAGATCGTTTGACTAAAGTCGAAACCGAAGTCCGATCACTCAAAGACGTTGTCCGCGTTGCGATTCCTTCTATTAATTCCCGTCTCGCCAAGGCCGGCGTCTGATCTGCCCGCACTTCCGCGCGGGATTGTTTTTTCCCTTTTTGAGCGCCGGGCTTTAAAGATTCTAAGAAAGCCTTGTGTCTTTCCCTGACTTCGTCGACGGAGAGAGCAACCTGATTTGCCTCGGAGCGACTCTTAACCCCAGACAACACCCGGTGTTTGCCTTCGAGCTCACCAGATTTAACACCGGGTGTTAATTCGGGTGAAAAACGCATTTCCTCGCGAAGGACAGGTTGGAGGAGAACAGGTTCGAGGGAAATCATTCCATTCGTCAGATTGAAGATCTCCTGCGCGTTCATTTCGAGAAGGTTGGGGCCGCCAACATAGGACAGGTCCTCAGGGACGGTGTTCAAAAGCGCGCTCATTTGGGAGGTTTCAGAAAAGGGGTCAGGCACCATTTTCTCTTGAGAAGAAGACAAAATGGAGCCAGACCCCGTCTCAGTTGTAATGCTCCGGTCATTGGTTCCAAGAATGGAGCGGAGATAAACTTCATGATCGCGTTTTGAGATTTCGGTGATGCGCGGGGTGATTTGAAGATAAGAACAATTCTTTTCTTGCGCGAGTTTCTTGAGGCCGTCGGCGTGGAATCCGCCGGTGACGATCACGGCGCGGTTCTGTTTCTGCTCGCCCATTCGTTTTAGAGCGTTAGTAAACATGTGTTGTTCGCGAATGATGGCTGTGGAGTAGAAGGACATGGCAGTGTCGCACAGTTTTTGTACGGCGGAAGGCGTACGGAGTACGGAGAACTCTTGTACAGCGTACGGTGTACGGAGTACGGCGTCACGAGCTTCGGCTTTGTTATTCGCCGTACGCCGTACGCCTTCCGCCTTACTCAGAGCAAGTTCTTCGTATTCAGCACGTGTCAATTCAAGCGAAAACAACCGTCTCAGAAGATAGAGCTCGCGAGCAGCGACAAGGTATTCCTTCTCCTCCGCAGTTTTGGCGAGTGTTTCAAGGATCCGGTTCTTCAATTGACTGGTTTCGTCATGGAGCCCTTTGG
>MHFU01000162.1:2916-3058 GCA_001804345.1 Omnitrophica bacterium RIFOXYB12_FULL_50_7 | reverse complement strand
TTAATGATGTCCTTAGAAATCTTCCTCTTCTCAAGCTCCTTTAAAAAAGCATCAGCTTCAGCAAGCGCTTTCGCTTGATCAATCTTCGAACCGATCGCTTGCAAACGGAAATAGCGGATAAGGAATGGATATGGGTCCTGAT
>MHFU01000162.1:0-2828 GCA_001804345.1 Omnitrophica bacterium RIFOXYB12_FULL_50_7 | reverse complement strand
GCCAAATGCCTCTTCCTGGCGGACGAGGTTCAGGAGATCTTTATTAAGCTTCGATGAAAAACGCTTATCGATCGAGGCGCGGAGTTGTGCGATATATTTTTCCGAGGTCCGTTCTTTCTTCACAACGTTGATGAACGCCTCGCGGTCTTTTTTGTAAGCATCGAGGTCTTCCACACCGTACGCCTCCAGCGCGCTCAACGTACTACGGTCAACGCTCAACGATTTTTTCTTTTCCGTTGTGCGTTGCGCGTTGTCCGTTGCGCTTTCCTGATTAATCAGGAAAGATTCCGGCCCCGTCAGATACCCTTCCTGCATCAGCTTGTCCGTGACCTTCTTGTTGAAGTCCGGGTGCTTGGGGAACATGCGGAAAAGTTCGGGGTGAAGTTTTGAAGCAGCGCCTTCAAGAAGCATTAACTTAACAGAAGAGTTCTTTTCAATGTAGCCGAGGAGTTTCTCGATATTTTTTTCGGCCTGATAATTCCCGTGCGCGGACTGGATATGAATGAATGCAGGAGCTTTGGGATCGCCCGTGACTGAATCAGTGACTTGTCCGAATTCCGCAGGGATCGCTAGTGTACTAGCTGTTAATGAAGATACTTCTGGCGCGAGAGTCGGCACACCCGTGGCAGCGAACGCATTAGGGCTGATCTGAAGACTGGTAACAAAGAAAGTAAAAGCGACTACGGAAGCGATCAGCCTCATGGTGGAATGGCGGGAGTTCATTGTATGGCCCGTCCACTTTTTGGGATTGTTTTTGCCATCATTTCAACTCCAATTAACTTTATAAATTTCTTGACAAAGCAAGTGATGGCGGAAAGGTAGCATGCGCTCTATATTTTGGCAAGTCTTCGGAAGAAAATATTTTTTTTAGACGTCTTTCTTAATAAGTGGCCGGGCGCTTGAAGATAGCTACATTTTGCTTTTTTTCATTCCATGAAACACTCAAAAAAACTCGTTCTATCAAAAACTAGCACGGGTATCCTCGGGGTATTAACCGTACACCCTGTCCACACCGGGTGTGGCCAGGGTCAGAATCTTGAGCGCGGCATAGGAGCTGGAAATGTTGAATCGCCCCGCCGTCCCGCTCTTTCGACGGGACAAACGCGTGGCCATGAACATTTTCTACAAAATGTTCAGCGGATCCACATCCATCTGGAAGGCCACCCCGGAAGGTTTCCTGAGGCCCATGAGGATTGAGTATATCCGGGAAGTCACCGAGACGTCCCCTGTCCACACCGGATGTGGCCCTCTGTCCACACCCGGTGTGGACAGGGTCGGTAGCTTGAGCATGACGTGCCAGCGGAAATGGCCTCGCAGTTTATAGAATGGGAGCGGCGCGGGGCCGATGATCTCGATCTCGGGGAACGGGGAACGGCTAACGCTGAACGTTTTGCTCCCCGTTTCCCGTTCCCCATTCCCCGGCTTTATTTCGTTCCCCGTTCCCCGTTCCCCGCGCAACACATCCCGGATCTCGCGGGCGAAAAGATACGCCTTCTTCTCATCATGGGAGCGGATGATGATATTCACAAGCGAGCGATATGGTGGGTAATGGAATTCCTCGCGGCACCGTTTTTCATGAGCGTAGAAGGCGAGAAAGTCATGCTCTTTGGCAAACCGGATGCTCGGATGTTCCGGCATCCAGGTCTGGATGATGACACGACCGGGTTGGGTTCCCCGGCCCGCGCGGCCCGCGAATTGCGTCAGAAGCTGGAACGTCCGTTCACTGGAGCGGAAATCCGGGAGCCGGAGCCCCACATCCGCAAGCACGACCCCCACCAGGGTTACATGCGGGAAATCAAAACCCTTGGCGATCATCTGCGTTCCGATCAAGATGTCGATCTTTTGTTCCCGGAATTTTTCAAGGATCTTTTCGTGAGAGTCTTTTTTCTGAGTGGTATCCGCATCCATCCGCGCGATGCGGGCGCTTGGAAAAAACCGGGCGATCTCGCTTTCAACCTTCTCCGTACCGAATCCCATGAAGCGAAGCATCGGCGCCTTGCATTCGCCGCAGACGTTGGGGACTTTTTTCTGATAATTACAGTAATGACAGAGCAGAAGATTTTTTTCCTGATGGAACGTGAGCGAGACCTGGCAGAGCTTGCACTTTTCGATCTCGCCGCATTGGGGGCAACGGATCGAAGTCGAAAATCCCCGGCGATTAAGAAGGAGCATGGTCCCTTCCCGGTTTTTAAGATTGGTTTCGATCTCACGCATCAAGGGCGGTGAGAAGAGCAGGCTCGGACGCTTATCCCCTTCGTAGCGCTTAAGGTCGATCACCTCGACTTTGGGCATGGCCTTTTGATCGATCCTCTCCGTAAGATCGACGCGGGCGATCACACCCCGCTCCGCGAGCGCCATGCTCTCGAGGGAGGGCGTCGCCGTGCCCATCAAAAAAAGCGCGCCTTCCTGGTTTGCGCGCCAAGCGGCAACCTCGCGGGCGTGATAGCGAGGCGTGGTCTCCTGCTTGTACGATCCCTCGTGTTCCTCATCCATAATAATGAGGCCAAGATTCGGGACTGGCGCGAACACCGCGGACCGCGGTCCGAGTACGACATTGCAGGTCCCCATCTCGATGCGTTTCCAGGTGAGAAAACGCTCTCCGTCGGTCATTTTGCTATGAAGGATCTCGAGGTTCTCCCCGAAATGTCCGGCAAAGAACCGACGGAGTTGTTCAGTGAGTGCGATCTCGGGAACAAGACAGATCGCGGCGCGGTTCTGTTTCAAGGTCTCGCGAATTGCACGGATATAGAGTTCGCTTTTGCCGCTGCCGGTGACGCCGTAAATTAACAGAGGTTTTATTTTTAGTTTTGCTTCGTCATCCTGAGGCG
>MHFU01000161.1:3546-5972 GCA_001804345.1 Omnitrophica bacterium RIFOXYB12_FULL_50_7 | reverse complement strand
GGAGGAATTCGCGAGCCGCTTTTTTTCCAAATTGCCGGGGGGACAGCCGATTTGCAAACCATCGATGTTTTTTATCGGTATTACGAGCCACAAACCGTGCCCGAAGCTTTGTATGAGTTATTTGCAAGCGTTCAGAAAGGAGCTTCCGGCAGTATCGATGTCAATGATTTGTTGAGAAATATGCGAATGGATTTTCAAAATCTGAGAGTAAGGCAATTGCATCAGGCAACAAGTGGTTTTGTCCCGGCCAGACAGGGTGTGACATTCAGTAGGACGCGGGTGTCTCCCTCAGGGTATCTCTATGAAATAGAGCTTCCAAGCAATTTTTCGAGTGACCAGGAATTCCCGATAACCATTATTATTCCCCGCTCGGAATTGCGGAATGTGGCGTTCGTGAGTGCTGCGGAGCAGCTTATGGGGCTTATTAAATCTTTACAGGCGGAACAAAAAGCTTCTCCTCGTATTGGCAGTAATTCTTTTGAGATTGCGGATGCCATGGCAGCGCTTCGCAGGCTGCTAAACGATATCAATTGGGGACTCGACACCCTTCGGACCCGGTTGGCTCCTTCTTCGCGGCCTAGCGACGAGGACAGGGAAGTGTGGCAGAAACGGCAAATCGAGCTACTAACGACCAAGGGAGAGATTGAAAAAATGCTGGTTCCAGGCGAAAGACTCGATTTTGGTTTTGAGCCGTCCCAGGGGCTTCATGAGGTAGTTTTTGCTTCTAAAGATGGCCCGGTTTCTATGCGGCAGCTTCCAAAGAATCAAGATTATGCGATTCCGGTGGACGTTTTCAAAATAGGAAAAGTTTATAAAATTCTTCTCAGCCGGAAAGGCGCATATATTAACTTGCAGCGCCTTGAAAATGGAAGTTTTAAAGTAGATGATGAAAACGTCCAACATTCCGTCATTGTCGAGAGGTTCGAGGGGACACCCTTTAGACTTGTGGTCGGGCGGAGTAAGACGGACTCGCAGGAAGCAACGGCTGACGTGCAGTATCCTGCGGCCTATTTACAAGCGAACTATCCTCTAGATCGAACAGTTTCTGGTAACCACATCATATTGGGGCTTGATCCTGAAAAGGGCGCGCTTGTGCTTCATGATATTTCCCTCAATGGTTCATTTCTTGAAGGTGCTGATGTGGTGGACTTTGAGGGGCACAAGGTTTTGGGCAAGAGGTGGGAGGAAAGCAAGGAGTACGTTTTGGCTGTTGACCAGTGGGTTCGAGAAGAGTCGATAGCGTCCAAGTATGGGATGGATTTTTTTGTGGATGTTTTGCGCAGTTTAAGTGCCGGGTCGTATGGTAAATTTGTTTGGGCCGGAAAATATAATGTTCCTGTTAATGTTGCGGAAGATGGCCCAAACATCCAAAAGCAAATCAAGAAACTCGTGGAGTCGAAAGTGGGCGACGACGACGCAAAACTCAGAAATGCGTTCGCGATCCTGGCGTATTACTACAGTCAGTTACCTGTTGAAGGCCTCCGCGCGGAAATGCGGGAAAAGGGCCGGGATATTTTAAATAAAGAAGTTTGGGCGGAAATAGGAGCTTTGATCCAGAATAATAATAGAACGCAGGAGCAGGAAGCGCGGCTGACGGAATTAAGGCGAATGATCGAGGAGGCTGCCGCTTCTTTGCCTGATTTTAGACCGCTTTATGAGGGGAAGGGTATATATACGAAAGAAGAAAGGCCCAAGGCGATTTTCAAAGTGGACGAGAACTTATTTCAAAAAGCGGGGATGGCTGCCATGTCGTCATTGCCGCTTCTTACCGCAGAATCCTTTTCGCCCAAGGTAAATGATGGATGGGACAAAGCAATAGAACGGCCTAGTGTGACTCCTAAGGACATGGAACGATGGGGAGAAATGCTCCGCGGGAAACTGCCGCAAGGGGTTTTGCAATACAATCCGGAATTGGCAAAGGAACAATTGCCGCCTCAGGGAGAGGATGAGATTCTGCCGACGTCGGCGGAATCGGTGGCGGTGGTTTTGGGGCAGTTGGAACACAACCTTTCGAAATACAGGAAAAGTTGGCAGGATAAGTCTGTGCTGGAGGGACTGCCTGAGGCGGATAGGAAAGAGGCGGGGACATTGATGGATGAGGCAGTGACATTGATCGATGAATATGCCAAGAATAAAGATCAATGGACGGATGCTGCTATTGAGGGTCATGCCAGAAGCCTAGTCCGGATAACAGATGCGGCAAGCAGAGTCATGCTAGGCCGTGCGGAGGTGCGTTCGGGTTTTGTTAGTATCCAATCTGAAGACAAAGGATTGTTGGCCTGGCTTCAATTACCCCGCGAGGGAGTTGATGAACCCGGGGAAGCTAAGATTACGATGACCCGCGGGTTTTTAAAAGCGAATAATTTGACGGAAAGTGCTGCCATAAAACAAGCTTTTGATCTCTTGGGCAAGAAAATATCACCCGA
>MHFU01000161.1:3212-3495 GCA_001804345.1 Omnitrophica bacterium RIFOXYB12_FULL_50_7 | reverse complement strand
TTGGGGACAAAGCCTGTGGTGATTCATTACTCCCGTGATGGCAAGACACAGCAAACCAATCCTCTGACCGTGACGGATGTCGATGAAAGTGAAGGTGCTATTCGGATCTTTTCAAAAGAGAGGGGCCAGTATCCTGAGTTTTACCCGCGATCTCTCGTATCGATTACAGCGATCAATCCTGTTCCGACGACGGTTGGCGAAATCAAACATCTTATCGGTGACCGTCTTGGAACCAAGCCTGTGGTGATTCATTACTATCGGGATGGCAAGACACAGCAAACCA
>MHFU01000161.1:0-3149 GCA_001804345.1 Omnitrophica bacterium RIFOXYB12_FULL_50_7 | reverse complement strand
AAGGCCAGTATCCCGACTTTTATCCACGATCGCTGGTTCAGGTCGTCGATATTACACCCGGAGCGTTGACTGTAGGAGACATTAAGTCTCTCATCGGCGACCGTCTTGGAACCAAGCCTGTGGTGATTCATTACTATCGGGATGGCAAGACACAGAAAACCAATCCTCTTATCGTGACGGATATCGATGAAAGCTTCGAAGCTGTTCGGGTCTTTTCGAAAGAGAGAGGCCAGTATCCCGACTTTTATCCGCGATCGCTGATGCAGATCGTTGATATTACTTCGCCTCGTTCCGAAGTGCGGATCAGTGAGCGTCCCGCCGCAAGGTCTTCTGAAGATGAGCAAAGATTTATTGATAAAACCCTTGCAGGTTATAGAGACGCGCAATTGGAGTTTAGACGTCGTCTTGTTCAAGAGGACATTATCAACGAATCCGAAATGCAGCAGATATTAAAAGTCATGGAAGACGCTTTGATTTGGGTTGGTGAAGCGCCCTATGAAAGATATCGATCATTCACTAACAAAAGAGTCGATGACGCAGTGGGTGTCATCATGGAAGGCCTCGCGGTCAATAAACCGGTAGTTTTTGACAAATTATCCAATATTCTTTTAGAAGAGTCCGGGAAGAATGGCTCTTTGTATGGGCGGCTGGTTCACTTCACTACCCTTTCTTTTGCATCGCTAGAATTTAAGAAAAAATTATATAAAGGAAAGATATCCGAAATTGTCAACACGACGCTAATGCCTCATCCAGAATGGCTCAGAGGAGGGAATCCGAAAGCGATTGATCAACAGAATAAGGAAGGACAAGAACAGCTTTCCCGAAGCCAGGTGCTGCCGGTGGAAGGAACGACAGGAAAAGAGGCTGAGTGGGCGGCGATCGGTGTTGAGATTGGTGAAGCTGTTAAGGGAGATCCATTATTCCGGCATGTGACATTTCCTGTAGGGTGGAAAATTATTCCGCAGGAGAATCCCATGAATCCTTTTTATAGCGAGTTGGTAGATGCTGAAGGAAAAGTGAGAGCGAGCATATTTTACAAGGCGGCTTTCTATGATCGAAATGCCCACGTCCGCGCTGAGGTGAGGACGCTTGGGAAGGATCAAATTGCTGAAATTGCGAGTCAGATCAATGCCGACATGATGCTGCTTGGTTTGGTTCTTGCGAGTAGGAGTGCGACGGTCAATGCGCCGCTTTTGCGGATTTTGCGGGCGGTGCTGGGGGCTATGCCGGAAGATCAGTTAAGAGACATTTATGAAGAGAATTATCTGGCAATCAAAGCCGGAGTGAAACTTGCCCCGGAAGCTTTGACGCAATTTGCCGTGTCGCTGAAGAAATTAGACCCAGCCGATGCGGTTCATCTTGACGCGATTCATATGCTTTCTCTGATGATTTTAGAAGCAAGGGATAACCAGGCCATTCAAATGGCGCACCCAGCGATAAAGAATAATTTGAGAAAAACCGACAAGCCTGGGCAGCAGAAAGTGGCTCTTGGGACCCTTGCGGATAGCGGGGAGAGGCTTCGGACGAACCTGCTTTTCCTTGTTGCAAATATGGCTGGGGTCAATGGAGATGGGAGCGTAAATATACCACGCCTTCAAGAACTCTATCGCGAGAGAGTTCGTGCTGAGGCGAGGGCAGGTCTTGCGCCGATTCTCGAGATCGTCATGCGGGATGAGAATACGCCGCAGTTGGTTTTGTTTGATGATGAATTGAAGCTTTTCTTTGACGATGAAACACCCGGACAACTGAAGGTTGAGATTGATGATAATGGATATACCGTGGGTACGGTTGGACTCACCGTAGCGGAGAATGGTACGGTGACGTTGGTGGATACCATTGTATGGGGAAAACTTTCCAAACTTAATGAAACCAGGTTGAAGCCCCGTGGCGAATTGGTGCATCAGTGGCTGAGTGCTTTCAAGGGTCAGGTGATGACCGAAGCGAAGATCCGTGAGTCTCTGGCCCGCGCCGAGGTTCGGTTAGCTATTGAGGAGCGGCAGGTTTGGGTTGATGAGGTGAAGGCGGCGTTGAATGAGGGGGTGCTGAAAACGCTTGAAACGACGCGATTTGCGGACATTCATGAGACAAAAGAGCTCCGGACTCTCATGGATGTTTTCTGGGGGCTTGTGGTGCCCGCTGAGAAAAGGGTGACATCGAAAGAAGCCGCGGTGTTATTGACCACTCTTTTTAACGCGATCCATGCCCGTTCCGACATGAATTACCCGGTGAAATGGAACGAATTGATCCCGATGCTTGCGCAGCTTGGCAAGGGAGATTCTCGTTTGGCGGACATTTTATCGGTCTCTAAAGATCAGGGGCGCTTGACTATTACGATGAACAAAATGCCAACCGATGCGGAGTGGGTTTTCTTGCGGTTGCTGCTGGGGCTGCATACGGGACAAAAATTCGCTTTGGTGGTTGCCTCGAATGATATGACTCAAGAACAGATCGATGCGGCTAAGGAAAGGGTTCGGGGCGTCAACCGGGCGCTTGATCATGAAAATTTGCCGATCAATGTGAACGGGGATCGTTTGGCGGTCGAATTTTCGAAGGCTTCTTCTAAGGGTGCTGCCAAGGCCATTCAGAATGTTTCGAATGCGATGTTCAGAAATCTTAATGAAAGGATCCTGCTTACGATCGATGTGCCATTGGGTGAAAACCAATCGGTTGGGACTCTCTTGAAAAGTGAGGAGGGCGAGGGTGTTTTGAATGGATTCCGGTTTGGAGTGGCGGCGCTGGCATCACGGCAAAAGAATATGTCCTCGGTTCAGGAACTCCTGAAGAATCAGATCGGGGATAATGTGATCGAGAAGAAAACCGGATTCTATTCGTTCAATGAGCGGACACTCAATGGTTTGGTCGAGATCTGGACTGCGATCATCGCCAAGATGGCCACCGAAGTTTCCGCTTAATCCTCGCTTCAAGTGGATGCGGCATCCCTACCGTTTTTTTTACAATTAATCTTCCTGCGGATGCGCCGACCCTGTCCACACCGGGTGTGTACATTGGTCATTAATATATAAAACATTGACTATATAGCATATTCGTGTAAGCTGTTCCTGCTAATTGCCAAAACCCTGTCCACACCCGGTGTGGCCAGGGAGAAAGCGGGGGACAAGTATGGGGTATCGAAAAGTTGCTCTGAGAAC
>MHFU01000160.1:3185-19478 GCA_001804345.1 Omnitrophica bacterium RIFOXYB12_FULL_50_7 | reverse complement strand
GGGCAAAGCTGGAAAAGGACCTCGCGGCCCGCCTGCGGGGGCGCAGCACCATGTCGGATGAGGAGCTCGCAACACGGTTGCGGGAAAGCATCGACTATGCTCCCGAAATTATAGCGATGTCCGATGAAGTGGTCGTCAATCGAGCCGGGCAGTTCGACCTCGCAGAGTACAACAAGTTTGAAAATTTCATGCTCGGGGCGCTCCATGAAGCAGCCCCTGCAGAGAGCGCCCTGCCCGCTAGTAAGGTTCGCTCGGAAGTGCGAGGGGGACTGGCTCCTTTTCTGCAGGAAAAGGTGCCTGTCCCCTTACCGGCTGGCGTAAAAGGGACAGGCACCATTTTGTCTGCCACAAAACGTTGGGCGGATCCGTTCTCTGAAGGAAAAAAGCACAAAATGGAGCCAGTCCCTAACCGGGCGGAAGTGCGGGCCGATCAACCTGTCCCCGAGGCAGCGAAGCAGCACCGTGGTGAACCTGGTACCGTTCAAAAGCGCGATGCCCCTTACATTCGAGAAATGCGTTTAATGGACGGTTCTCTATCGCCTATTCGCATTGGTGATGATCTTTATCATATCGCGAGTGAAACCAGTTTAAGTATTGTGATGACCGATGGGTGTAACGGCCGATGCCCCTTTTGCATTAACGCAACAGGGTCTAAAAATAGCGGCGATGCTGTAGCGCGTAATTTCTCAGAAAAAATCAGAAGAGCAATTAGCGTTTACAATGTAAGAGACGTCATATTGCTGGGCGGAGAACCTTTAATGGCAAGACATCTGGAAGAAATATTGCGGGAGTTGGGCAAGGTCAAAGAGCAATTGCATGAGATTACTATCACGACGAACGGAACGCTATTAAGGAATAAAAAAATCTTAGAACTTATCGGAAATTCTGCGGTCACATCGATGAATATCTCATATCATCATTATGATAAGGAAAAAAACGACGCAATTATGGCGACATCGACATTGACGATCGAAGAAATAGGGAACATCAATCATTTTCTCGTGTCTAAGGGCAAAACGGTGAGAGTTAATTTAACGGCGTTTAAAGGTGGAATTGACAATCTTTCCGATCTGGGAAAATTTGCCGGCACTTTTGCAAACAAAGTAGATGTGATAAAGGTTACCCCGGAGTACCCCACGGCAAGTTATGGGACGATTGACAGTGTGTCTGAATTTACGAAAAACCACACTTTTTCATTGAAAGAATGGACGCAACTCCTTCATGAATTAAGCGCCAGGGGCGAAATATTGAAGGTGCATGAAGATGTGTTTGGTGTGGTTCGCACGCTCATTAGACTTCCCTCAGGCGCGAATGTGTTGTTTGTTAATCCATACCCAGATAAGAAAAAACCCGAGGAAATCAGAAGCATCAAGATGTTGTCTGACGGGAAAATGAGTTTATCTTGGCTGGGGTATGGGCCTGATTTAATGACCGCTGCAGTTGAGTTTCCTCACATTTTCGATATTGGATCGGATAAGGATATTTTACCTGTCCGCTCCGAGGCGAAGGAGAAGTCGCTTCAAGAGTGGATTAACGGAACAGGAAAATTTATAGGGCTGCAAGACAGCTATGGACAGTTGATGGAAACGTATAAAAGAATTCAAAGAAAGAAGGACCTACCTTCAGTGCGGCGGGAAGCATCTTCGTTTGCTGACATCATGGTTGTAGAAGAAGAGGAAGGCCCCAAGGAGATCCCAAAAGGAATCGATGCGGAGCTATTTCAGCTGACAGAGCGTGTTCGAATTACGACGCGGACCTTTGGGCATAGTCCGGCCACAGACGCTTGGAATAATATGAACATTGCGCTTTCTCAAATTTCAGAGTCTCGATCCGGTGACTTTATCCAAGATTTAGAACGCATTTCGAATGAAATCGTTGCCGTCGCCAGAAGCGTCCAGGCGCTTCAAGGAAAATTTAGCCGCATTAGCCCTGAAGAAATCGCGCAAGACAGCATAAGACAAGAATGGATTTCAGCATTGGGAAAAGCGGGGGAGGATACCCAACATCTTGCGGATCGCCTCCAACAAGCAATGGAGGGCCTGCCTTCTTTATCAGCTTCCATGGCTGCCAGCGGAGTTTTCGTAGCACAAGCGAAAATGCATCTTGAAGAAGCCGAGCGGCGATTAAGGATTACGGTGGAGATTTTCAAAAACCGGGCGCGTTTTGCCCAAGGTGTTGCAGAAAAAAAACCTATCGACCTTCTGGCTTTGATTAAACAAAGTGCAAAAGCATATATTTGGGATGAATCCGTTGTTCCATGGGAGGATGTTGAATTTGTTGCGGAAGGGAACGGGCCTTGGATGATCGAAGGAGATCGCATCACTCTTCTCAATGCTTTCCATAATCTCATTGTCAATGCCGGGCAAGCGATGGCAGGAAGAAAGAGCACCCTGGCCCGGATAACTTTAGCGAGAGAAGAAGGGCACATTCGAGTTTCGATCGAGGATACCGGGCCTGGTATCCGGGAAGATCTTCTTTATGAAGGTAAATTGCCAGACCGCGAACGCGTCTATGATTTAGACATGACAACAAAACCGGGAGGTACGGGGCTTGGAGCCACAGAAGCCTGGCATGCCTTTAAACTTCACGGAGCAGCGCTTGAAGTTTCTTCCTGGAGCGAAAATGGAACAATCTTTCAATCTGCATTTCTCGAACCCCGCTCGGAGGTGCGTCTGCCTGATGAATCGAGACTGAAAGCGGAGGAAGAAAGTGAACTGAGAAAAACGCTAGCGGGAAAGGCCGATGTCTTCGAGAGTGACCTTTTTCAGGGTAGAAGAATCGCCGAAACGCTTCATGGCAGAGAGTATTTCAATGCCCGCAAGTTTTCCCTTGGCGTCGTAGTCGGCGGCAATGCCCTCCGCGATCTTTTGGGAGGTAACTTTGCATTCCTTAAATCTTATGTAAAGCGCGTCTACTTTGGCGTCGTAAGTGATATGCATGACTCTGTCTCCTTCTTAGGGAACATAATAGACATAAACCGTGACAATAACAATCTCATTCACTTCCTCAATAAATATGGGCCTTACCTGTTTGGTCCGGTAGTGTTTTCCGTTCCAATCTTTGCCATACGGGAAGTCCAGTTTGCATTCCAGGCGCCCCAATTCGGCCTTTTCCCATGGGGACTGGCGGATGGCCTGTGCAATTTCAGTCTCATCCGTTCCGCGATAGAACATCTGCGCTTTGGCGTGATTACTGAAGATGATGGGCTTTTCCTGCTTCATCATGACCGTACATTATCAAAAGCAACCATCCAAGTCAAACCGTTCCGCTCGCCCCCGCCTGCCGGTCGTCAGGAGGACACTCAACACCGCTCCGAGGCGCGGCAAACGGATTACGACTTGATCCGCAAACTCGAAGAATCTGGGGATCCTAACATCGTTCGTCCTGACGAACCTTGGCACGAAGTGGCGCGAGGGAGGCTGCTTATTATTGACGTGGGGCCCAGCGCTGCCACGAAATTACGCGAGGTTGCGGAAAACCATCCTGAATATCAAATTATCGGAATTGAAAGAGACCCCGCTGAGGTGGTGGGTCTTTATCATTTATTAAAGTATAGTCCCCGCCCTTCTAATTATCGCGTCATGTTTTCGGATGATTCCGCGGCTTTCAAAAATCAAAAAAGTCCGGCAGCGGATATTATCTTTGTCTCTGCGCCGTTTCATCCTTCCGTAAATTATTTTTTTTCAGATCCCAACTCAGAAAAAATGTTACAGGCAATAAAAATTTTGAAACCGAACGGCCATTTGATCATTGTACCGACAACTCAAAAGGAAGATTTTGATTTTCTTCAAAAGATTGTTTTTCCGGGAAATCTTGAACGGGTCGATGTTGTTAACGATCCCATGGTAAAGGAAATTCTAAGGGCTTTTCAATCGCAAGAAGCTCGATGGTCACTTTTCTATGACGAGCCAATTATTTTCAGAAAACAACCGGACGCTGTCCCTGCTACACCCGATGTTGCGGAAGTCGGGAAGCGGGCGGAAGTGCGGGGGGAGTTAAAGGATTACTATGGAATTCTTGGTATTGCGAAGAACGCGACCGCTGTGGATATCAAGAAGGCTTACCGGGAAAAGGCCAAGCAATATCACCCCGATGTGAATCCCGGCAATAAAGAAGCTGAAGAAAACTTCAAGGAAGTTGGCGAGGCCTATGAAGTCCTGAACGATCCGGTCCGGCGCGCGGTTTATGACCGTGACGGCATTGATCATGGTAGCCGCAGAAGCGGTTTTCATCCGACGGGCAACCCGGATTTTGACGATTTTTTTGATCCCGATAACCCCGAATTCCGGGAGTATGACGAATTCATGCGGGACCCGGAGGCTTATCTCTGGAAAAAGTTCCGCGAAAGGTTCGATGATTTTCATCAGCAGGTTCACCTCAATCACGATGCCAAACATCCGCTGGACTCTTCCCCGTTTGACTGGATCCTCGAGGTCGAACCGACCTGGGCGAAGTGCCGGAGGCCCTTCCCGAAATCTCCCGATCTCAGCCTGCTGCTTGGTACGAGCAGCCGATTTCATCTCACCGAAGGCCTTGCTGGAGTTTTTGCGTCCATCTATTTTGACCGGTATCCGGCGTATGAAAATCTGTTTCCGTTCAAGGCGGAGTTCTCCGTAAGGGAGACCGCGGAAGACTTCCTGATCGATATGGTCGTTCCGGGAGAATGGGTACCCGAGAAAGTGGCAGAGTCAGTCAAAAAGAACAACCGTGACGGTTTTATCTTTACATGGGAAAGCCGGGGCTTGTTCGGGTTCAAAAAAGCCAAAGGGAGTTTCGTAGAAACCGTTTTGCCGGCAAAAATAACCCGCGACTTAGCGGTGCGCCAGGAAGCCGTGGCCAGAGCGCCTAAAACATTCCTTTCAAGCACGGTGATCACGATGCGGCTTCCAAAAAAGGAACTGAAGAAACAAGCAGATCTCGAGCGCAGGGTGCTCAACCGCATGGACCGGCTGGGCAAGTACATCGAAGAAATAGAAAAGCGCCTGGATCCGGCCGATGCCAAACAAAAAATGTTCTCAGACCTGATCAAGATCATGCGCAGCTGTCTCATGAACCGTGACATGTCGATCATCGAGGAGTACGGGAGTCCCATTCTTTATGCGCTCCGCGCTTTTATGAAGGACAGGCCGGAGGTCGCCAAGTTCATCATCGAGACCTTTATGCCGCTTTCAAGGGAATACGGCATGGACAAGTTCGGAGCATTTGATTCCGAGAGGTTTGAGAACGAACCGACCGGCCTTCCCGAAAGCTACTATACCAATCAAATATGGCAGTGGGCCATGCCGCTTTTGCGTTTGTCGGCGGAGATGATCGGGGAGCAGGGGCTTACGGAATATTCGCCGTGGCTCTTCGAGCTGTTGGGGTTCAGTCCGAGTTGGGGTCGGGATGCTGTGAAGGATAAAGCGCCGAAATTTAATGACACGGCGGAGCCGTTTGAAACCCTGGGTGAAACGGTCGCAGACAGTCTTGGCCGGCTCGCAGGAAAAGACAGGCGCGTTTATGAGAGGCTGCTCCGCCTGGCTGATCCCAAGACAACCACGTACTGGTGGGTCAAGGCGGGAGCCATCAAAGCGCTCGGAAGGTCGGGTGTCGCCGATCCGCGGGCGGCGGAGGTCCTCTGGAAAGCCGTGGATTTCGATGCGGAATACCAGCGGTCGGTCCTTTATTGGGACGACAGCGAACTCAACGGTCACGCGGATAACAAAAAAGCCATCATGCCGGAAGCCCTTCTGGCGCTCGCGAAACTGGGCGACGAAAAAGCATTCGATCACATCTTAACCATCCTGGATCAAAATCAAGAAATACGGGATAGCGGGAGATCTTCTTTCAATCTGCCGGAATCGGTGCAAGTAGCTATCGAGGCCATAGAGTTTATGAAAGGGCCCGTAAGGCTTGCTAGGATATTCGATCTTCTAAAAGGCCTGAAAAGAAACTATTTCTCGGGAGCCAGGGAAAGAATGATGTGGGGTCTTTATAAAGCGGACCCGGCTAATGTCCAATATCTGAGATGGTTCGAACAACAGGCCGTCAAAAGAGACGAAAAAGGACGGGTCGTATCTGTTTCGGATACCGAAGCTCTCAAGATACTCATTGAAACAGGGAAGAAAGAATGGGTCGACATCGGCATTGGGATGTGGCAATGGAACCCCAATCACTGGACCGGAGGCGTCGGCAGCGCGAGACAAGAGCCGGTGCCTGACGTGAACGGTGCCGCTCTCCTTAAAGGTTTGGAGATCGATCCGGACAATGAATATTACCTGCGGGATTTCAGGCAGGAATGGATCCCCGGGCATAAAGCGTACCACTATGAGCCCGGCGGGAGGACGATCGGTAAAGCCCTGACGTTGTTAACGGCTGAAAATATCGGATTGGCAGCTTCTGTTTTGGACGAGAAACGTATAAGGTTTGAACCTTGGGCGTTGAGCGGGCATGGTGAGGGCGCGGCAGCCCGGTACGGCATGATGTATCTTGGCCAGAAATTCTTTCAGGATTTCCGGGATCTAATTCGCAGCGTTCCGTTCACGGAAAAGACGGTGATTGGGAACGCGCTTGCCGGCAGTAAAGCCGCGGCGCCTCAGCTGCCCGGCGCCGATGAAAACACCGCCCGCTCGGAATTGCGGATGGGGAACAGGGGCCAGCCGGGTATGGGATCATCCTTAACAGAGGCGCTTGCACAGTTCGGGATTAAAATTGCCGGCGAACGATTAGACATGAGCGCAGTACCGGAAAATGTTGACTGGGTCATGGATGCAATGCGCGATATGGGAACTAGACCTTTATGGTTTTTAGAAGACAGATTTGATTTCACAAACGCCCCTGCGGCAAAACTGGTTCATCCATTGAAAGAGGTTCTGGAACAACCGCCCTTGAGCTCGGAAGGTTTAAATTCAAAAGGCGTTTATGTGGGGATCATTGAACAAAACGGCAGGCAGATTCCGGCTGCGATTAAAATGTTGGAAAAAAATAGAACAAGGAACCTTCAAATGGTTGAGGCGCTTGATCGAATCGGCACCAATCCCAGATTCTATGGGGTGGTTCGGGATGAACGTGGTGAAGTTGTTGGCTATGCGATGCAAATAGTCATTGGGAAAACGGTTAGCACGCTAGACAACCTTAAAAAAACATTTCCCGAAGTTTATAGTCGTGATTTTCCGGTTATTTTCGCCCGCGCCAATGAGAATGGATTGGCACCTTCAGGCGACTTGATGCTTACGAGAACGAACCATTTTGTTGGCATCGATGGTGAAGATGCACTGCTGCTTGATGAGAAAGCATTTCAAGCTTTCATAAACCGATTAAATGGAACCCCTGGTACTTCTCTCCGCTCCGAGACGCGGGGAGAGAAAGAACCGTGGATGAAGGTTTGGCTGGCGACGGAGCTCGTTCTGGGAGAGGAGGAATACCTCCATGAGGTGAATATGGGGACACAAATGCTTCTGATGGACAGCCTGGAGGATATTGAAAAAGCAGGGATCCATTTGGCCGAATGGACGGCAGGACAGGAGCTGACAATCCTGGGGTTCAGCAAGGAGGAGTTCTGGAAAATTTACAGGGCCTGTCCGAATGCATCCAAATATCATTTGATCAACTATTCAGGGTCGATCATTGAACAAGAAGCCGCGGCGCTTTGGAGCCAAAGGAAATATAGGGCGCTGGACAAACGGATCAGAATCTATCAGATGGATGCGGCAGACCTGTTAAAGGAACTGAAGCCGAGTTCCCAGGCGGTTGTTTTTGCGAACGGTATCTTAAGTATTAATTATCACACGGCGGAAAAAAATGCCGCGATCATTTCAGCTGTCCGGAAAGCGTTAATGCCGGGCGGGATCGGTATTTTGAGGGCTTCGCCGGAAATGCCGCGTCCCGCGAATCTTTCGATGGAACAACTTGAAACCATGATGTTACAGGAAGCCGAAGTCAACGGGAACCGGGTCCTCTGGACAAATATCAAAGGGAAATTTCATATGACGCCCGCCGTCGTTTTCCAAACGCCTGGCCGCTCCGAAGTGCGGGATGAATCAGGCCGTAGATTAGAGACCACAGACCGCAGACAACAGCCAAGTCAAATCGTTCAACCCATCTCTGTGCAAAGTCCTGAGCGTGTCGAAGGAGTACCTCTCCGAACCTATGGGCTCGTAGAGCCGGGGGCCGATACCGTTCCATATCCTGAAGGTAGGCGTCGGTTACTTTGGAGAATGCAATTTAAAATTGGGAAACCGGAAGGCGACCAAAACGCTAGAGCTTTCCTGCAGGTGTCTGATCTTGCCGAACAAGCAGGTTTTATTGATTCAGAGAGAAATGGTTTTCCGTCAACGGCACTCAAGCTTTTGACGCATGAATTAATATCGAATAGTTTCAGGCATGGGTTGGCACAATCAAGAGGCGGCGAGTTTTCCGTTTTTGAATTCATCAGAGAAAACGGTCAAATCGGGATAGAGCTGGTTTCCAGAGATTTTGGGGAAGGCATGACGGATGTGCAAAAGCTTCTTGAAGAAAGCAGAAGAAAAATCCCTCATGGGGGTTTGGGCCTTTCGCATTTATCAGTTCTTCCTAATGCCGCCCAAATCGAGGCGTTCGGGAAAACATGGGTCAAGAATCGGAGGAATGATTTTGAGGATATAGGGAAAGTTTCTTTGATAACTGAAGGGACGCGTGTTTCGGCTATTGTTTATAAACGGGATATAACAAGCGAATATGTCAAACATACTAAATTTCGAGAAACGGGCGAAACGGGCGGTAGGCCTCGCTCCGAGGCGCGGCGGCCTACCCGACAGGCGGAGGGGAGTTTATTTCAAAAGGTCGGCGAAGTCTTCGGGGGCGATGCGGGCGCCGCGAAGGATAGCGCGCAGGGTGCCGGGCTTGACCGGTCTGGATCCGTGAACCGGGACAATCGCACGGCGGCTAAGATCAGATTGATGGCGCAGGACGGCGTGACTACCCGATTGACGCAAGAGAACGAACCCCGCCTTTTGCAGGGCCCGAATAACACGAGTGCCGTTGGCTTGGGGGATGAAGGGCATGGGTTACTTGTAGGGGACCGAAATGTCCCGGATGCAAATCCGGGAGCGGGACTTCTTAAGCGCGTCATGGTCCTGCTTTATGGACCAGCAGTAAAGATGAATGGCTTCCTTGATATTTTTGATCGCTTCCTGGCGGGTTTCTCCCTGCGAGGCGCATCCTGGAAGCTCGGGAACATAAACGGAGTAACCGCCTTCTGGTTCCTCCTCCAAAACGATCTTGTATCTCATCCTCATTTCTCCTTCGCCAATTTTCTGTTGGCTGCTTCTGAAGGAATTATAGCCCAGCCCGCCTTGCTTGTCCAATCCCGCTCGGAAGTGCACTTGAATCCATATTCAAGTACTTCTCAGTCGGCGGCAAAGGTGGGCCGCCGTGCCGAGACGCGGGCCGATCAACCCGTCCCCGAGGCAGCGGAGCAGCACCGTGGTGAACCTGGTACCGTTCCACGGGATGTTCCTGTCCTGGATTTTCTTTCATTTGTCAGAGCTCATTTTGCTGAAAGGATCGCTGCGGCCGAACCTCTCAATGTCCTGGATGTGGGAACGGGAAAAAAGCCCGAGTTCTGTCATCTGATTCTGGATCTGCTTACCGGAAACAGTATAAGAACCAATGTGTTTGGTATTCAACCGCGAAAGCAGATATGGGGAAGAGTGGATGCGAGTGAGATTGTGGAGGCGCAAAGGCGCGGTATCACGCTGGAAGAAATCGGACTTGAGCAATTGAATCCTGAGCGGTCCGTGATCGCAAGGGATGTTAAATTTGACATTGTCTTTATCAATGCCCCTGACTTTTACATATCACATTCGATGGTCACTAATGTCAAAGCAGCACTGAAGCCGGGCGGGCTTCTGATCGTGACGCGCCTTAAAGTAGACCAGAGTGGCGCATTGAGAATGGAGCACAACTACGATGATATTTGGAAAAAGGTTTTTGGAGCGACGGTAAGTTTTGCTATTTTGAACGGTTTGCCTTCAACATCAACCTTTAAGTATCTTGGCACAAGCCTTATCGCGTCCTTTCCGCAACGGGTTTCGGACGCTCCGT
Organism: Omnitrophica bacterium RIFOXYB12_FULL_50_7; assembly: GCA_001804345.1. Lineage (GTDB taxonomy): Bacteria > Omnitrophota > Omnitrophia > Omnitrophales > Aquincolibacteriaceae > Aquincolibacterium. The sequence goes on along the minus strand of MHFU01000160.1, from coordinate 9,416 downwards.
CGCAGACTCGGGCGGAATTGCGGGCAACCTCAACGAGTCAAAATTCCATTCAACAGCGTGGAGTGACGGGAAGAGGCGTTCTGTCCCCTCAGCTTTCGCTCCCTTCTTCGTCCTCCACGCTAACCTTACCCAAACCAACACCCGGTGTTAAATTTGGTGAGCCCGAGGGTAAACACCGGGTGTTGACAGCGGTCCAACATGCGCCAGTGATGTCGGAGGCGGTTCAATCTATTAGCGCAACGGTCAACGGTCAACGGTCAACGGAAGTGAAGAAAGAAGGATCGTTGCGCGTTGCGCGTAGTGCGTTGCGCGAAGCGAAGCAATCGGTTCAACACGCACTGGCGGTGCGAAACCGGATCGAGACGCTCACGGGGACGGGGACGATCCTGATGAGCCGCGCGGAACTTCGCGCGCTTACGGACAAGCAATGGGAAGAATTTTTCATTGTGGCATCGGCTGCTGCGGAAGGGCGCAAAGATGTCCGGATCATTCTTTACGGCAAGGCAACTGATGGAAGCAAAACGCGGGAGCAAACGCTTCGGCAAATTGAAGGCGGGAAAATCTTTATGACAGAGCTCGGAATGGGTGCGGCATTCCAGAAATTCGGTCTTCCCAACAAGGCGGCCGTGAATCTTTATGGGAGGTCCGAACTTCGGAGCCGTCATCCGTTAGTGAAATCACTCCGGCTGAATAAAGAAAAGGGTTTGATCACGTTCTCATTGCTTTATGTGCTCGCGGATGGCAAAGAACGAGGTGTCACGGAATCGCTCGCGGGCGAGCTTTTTGTCCGCGCCGAGCTTCGCGCAGTTCTTCAGGATTACCTGAGCCAGCAAGTTGTGGCGTGGGCGGCATAGCGCCGTGTAGCGGCGCGGGAAACGTGGAACGTAGAACGGCGAACGATTTCGTTTCTCGTTTCCTGCTCACAGGTTTTCTGTTATAGTGCCTCGCTTTCAAAAATAAAAGAGGGTCTCAATGATATCAATTTCATTTTTTCGTTCCCCGTTAACCGTTTCCCGTTTCCCGCGAGCATAGCGAGTTATGGGCTTTAAATGCGGGATCGTCGGCCTCCCTAATGTCGGCAAATCAACCATCTTTAACGCGATTGCCAAGGCGCATGCCGCGGCGTCAAATTATCCTTTCTGCACGATCGAGCCGAATGTCGGCATGGTGCCGGTGCCGGACCCGCGCCTCTGGGAACTGAGCAAGCTGTATAAGCCCCAAAAGACCACGCCCACCACGGTCGAATTCTATGATATTGCCGGGCTTGTGGCCGGCGCGTCCAAGGGCGAAGGCCTCGGGAATCAATTCCTGGGACATATTAAGGAAGTCGAAGCCATTCTTCATGTCGTCCGCTGTTTTGAAGACCCGAACATTGTCCATGTCTCGGGAACGATCGATCCGGCGCGTGATATTGACGTGATCGATACAGAATTGTGCCTGAAGGATCTCGACACTATCAACATGCGCTACAACAAGACCGAAAAGCTCTCAAAGTCCGGTGACAAGGAATCCAAAGAAAGAATGCCGGTCTATGAAAAAGTCAAGAAGGCGCTTGAGGACGGTACGCCGCTTCGCAATATCGGACTTACAGAAGAAGAGAGACTGCTTGTGAAGGATATGGCGTTTCTGACCTTGAAGACCGTGCTTTATTGCGCGAATGTCGCGGAAAAGGATCTGCCGGGAGGCGGGCCCTTTGTCGATATTTTGCGCGAGCGGGCGGCCAAAGAAGGTGCCGAAGTTGTTGTTATCTCAGGCAAGGTGGAATCGGAACTGATCGATCTTTCCGAAGAGGACCAGCAAGTTTTCTTAAAAGACCTTGGTCTCGAAGAGCCGGGACTCAATTCGCTTATCCGGACCGGTTATAAGGCGCTGCAACTCATTACTTACTTCACGGCTGGCGAAAAAGAAGTTCGGGCCTGGACTGTTCCCAAAGGCTCCAAGGCGCCGCAGGCGGCGGGTGTGATTCATTCGGATTTTGAACGCGGGTTCATTCGCGCTGAAGTCATGCGTTATGAAGATCTCCTGAAATACGGTTCGCAGGCCGCGGTGAAGGAAAAAGGCCTGCTCCGGATCGAAGGCAAGGAATACGAAACGCAAGACGGTGATGTGATGCTCTTTCGATTTAGTGTCTGAACCGCGCGCAACGCGCAAAGCGCAACGCACAACGAAAAGTTTTCACGTTGCGCGTTGTGCGTTGACCGTTGCGCGAGGCATGAGACAAAACATTAGATAAACCTCTCAAGATGCTCTAAAATACCCTCCGTTATGCATAATCCACTCTATAGAATTTTTCGCGACTTCAAGGCTGTTTTTGAACGTGACCCGGCTGCCCGGACACCGCTCGGAGTTCTTGAGGTGATTCTCCTGTATTCGGGATTTCACGCGGTCCTTTTTTACCGGTTCGCGCATGTTCTGCATGTTCTGCGTATTCCCTTTATCCCGCGGCTTATTTCCCAGATCGCGCGTTTTCTGACCGGGGTTGAGATCCATCCTGGCGCGAAGATCGGTCCCGGTTTTTTTATTGATCATGGGATGGGGGTTGTGATCGGAGAGACGACGGAGATCGGGGAGAATGTGACGATCTATCAAGGCGTGACGCTCGGAGGAACGGGGAAAGACCGCGGTAAACGCCACCCGACACTTGGGCACAATGTGGTGGTCGGCGTGGGCGCGAAAGTACTCGGGAATATCAAGATCGGGGACCACGTGAAGATCGGCGGCGGATCGGTCGTGGTCCATTCCGTGCCGGATCATTGCACGGTGGTCGGGGTTCCGGCCGAAATTGTGCGCATTGATGGAAAAAATTTGGATGCGATCGACCTGGATCACGGCGATCTTCCGGATCCTGTGAAAGAACTCAAAAACCGCATCCGCCATCTTCAAAAAGAGGTCGAGCAGCTCGAGGCGTATCACAAAGGAGCGCGCAACGCTCAACGGTCAACGGACAACGAAGAAAAAAATGGTTGAAATTTCGTTGCGCGTTGTACGTTGATCGTTGCCCTGCGAACTAATGGAAAAGAGTTTTAAAAAGTCCACGAAAGCAAAAATCTACTCCGACGGAGGAGCTCGCGGAAATCCTGGGCCTGCGGCGATCGGTGTTCTTGTTTGCGATGATAAAGATCTCAAGCTGACCGATCATGGGGAAACAATCGGTGAGGCGACCAACAATGTTGCCGAATACACAGCCGTGGTCCGTGGCTTGACTCTTGCGGCGGAACTTGGCATCTCGGAAGCGGATTATTTTTTAGACAGTGAGCTTGTCGCGCGCCAACTCTCAGGTATTTACAAGCTCAAGGCCGAACATCTCAAGCCGTTCTTTATCCGGGTCAAAGAACTCGAAAAAAAATTCAAGCGCATCACTTATTTTCACGTGCCGCGCGAGCATCCGAAGATCAAACACGTCGACCGGCTTGTGAATCTGGCGCTCGATCGGGCGGGAAATTAAAAGACGGGGAACGGGTAACGGGAAACGCAAGCGTTCGCCGTTCCACGTTTGCCGTTCCCCGCGAATAAAAAGCCGAAAAGCTCACCATCTAAATTAAGGAGAATAATCTTGGCGACGGCGTTAATCGGAGTGCTGGGGGGCTTTCTCGGCGGGCTCTTTGGAGTGGGCGGCGGGACTATCTTTGTGCCCCTCTTGATGTTTCTCAAGGGGTTTGACGTTCATCGCGCGATCGGAACGTCGCTTCTGATCATTATTTTTACGGCGCTTTCCGGAGCGCTCTTTCACGGGAAAGCCGGGATGGTGGATTGGAAAGCTGCGGTCATTATGGGGGTCTTCAGTTTTCTCGGCGTTTGGCTTGGGACCAAGCTGTCGCTCAAGCTCGAGGCCGTCATGTTGCAACGGATTTTCGCCATTTTTTTAGTCGCAGTCGCGGTTAAACTCTTTTTCTTCAAGCAATCGTAACCCTTGGCCACACCCGGTGTGTACAGGGTGAAAATTCTATAGGAGATCCAACATGAAAGTTTCATTAGCGGGATTGACGAAGTCCGGGGTCAAGGCGGACCTTTTTGTGGCGGGTTATTTTAAAGGCGAAAAGGACTTGAAAGCGCTTAAAAAAATCGATTCCGCGTTCGCGAAAGCGGCGGAAGCGGCCATTGCAAAGAAACGGTTTGAAGGGAAAACAGGCGAAGTTTTCAGTTCTTATCAGACCGGGTACCGTCAGGCGCCGGAAATGTTGCTTTTGGGGTTGGGTGAGGAAAAAGAGCTCAAGGCTGTCTCTCTAAGAAAGTCCGTCGGGACTTTGATTGGGCTCGCCAACGGGCGCAAAGCCAGGAAAGTTCGCGTTCTGCTCGATTCCTTCTTAAGCGCAGCGGTTCCTGCGGAAGAAACGGCAAAGATCTTTACGGAGATCTCTTTTTTGGCGGCGTACCGCTTTACGCAGTATAAGACGAAGAAGAAAGATGATCCGCCGAAAGCGCCGGAAGATGTGGAACTTGTTACGGAAAAAAAAGAACTGGTTTCCTCCCTTCGGTCGACGGTGGGTCGCTCCGAGAAGATTGCTCGTGCCGTTCTTTTTGCCCGTGATCTTAATAATGAGCCTGGGAATGTAATGAATCCGCCGCGGCTTGCCAGTGAGGCCAAGAAGCTCGCGGCTGAAAAAAAGCTGGAATGTAAGGTTTTAGGATTTGCCGAACTCAAGAAAATGGGTATGAATGGGATCCTGGCCGTGAACCAGGGGAGCATGACGCCGCCGGTCCTGATCATCATGGAATACGGGAAAGAATATCAGGCTCAAGGGACGATCTGCCTCGTCGGGAAAGGCGTGACCTTTGACACGGGCGGTATTTCCATCAAGCCTTCAAAGGGCATGGAAGAAATGAAATATGACAAATCCGGCGCGATTGCCGTGATCACAGCGATGGGACTTGTGGCGGACCTGAAATTACCGCTTCATATCGTCGGCCTCGCGCCTTCCGTGGAAAACAATGTTGCCGCGGACCCTCAACGCCCGGGGGACATCATCAAGATGTATAACGGAAAGACCGTGGAAGTGATGAATACCGACGCGGAAGGACGGCTCATTCTCGCGGATGCTTTGTCCTACTGCGCTGAGTTTAAGCCGATAGCGATCATCGATGCGGCAACGCTCACAGGGATGTGTCATCACACGTTCGGGGATAAGACCTGCGGGATTCTCGGGACGGATCAAAAACTGATCGACGCTGTTCAAAAAGCCGGGGAAAAGGTTGGAGAGCGGTGCTGGCAGCTTCCGCTCTGGGAAGAATACGGAGAGTGTATCAAGTCGCATCACTCGGATCTTCAAAATACGGGCGATGGCTATGCCGGGACGATCACAGCGACGATGTTCCTTAAGGAATTCGTTCCGGAGAAAACGCCGTGGGTGCATTTGGATATCGCGGGAACAGCCTGGTGTACGGCGAATCGTTTCGATTGCCCCAAAGGCGCAAACGGTTTTGGCGTTCGGCTTTTGGCCGAAGTTCTTTCGAATTGGAGCTCGGAGAATATCTCGAAGAAGTAGGGAAGGGGTTCCAAGCGTCAAAGTATCAGAGAAATGACACTCTGCCCCCTGACATGTTGACGCTTATTTCTAGTACTGCGCTCCAATTGATTTTATGGGTTCGCAGTATTGTACCGTTTACCCCAAAAATCAAATGTCGAACGGTACTAACGGGGTAAAGGTTTCCCCTGGGAAGTCGTTAGATTAATGGCTGGAAATTACCAACCTTTTAGGAGGAGAAAACCCATGAAAAAATATTTTTCTTGTTTGATGGCTTTTTTAATGATCTTCGTATCTTTTTCTACGACGGCTTTTGCCGTGGGGGGGAAAGAATTTGGGGCCTCTCTGCTTTTACCGACCACCGGGCAGGCCCTGAATGGTGAAATTGGAGCTACCAAGACGAAGATCATGGCGGGCATTGAAGTGGCCGCCGTCACCACCACGATTCTTCTTGCAACATTGACCACCGGAGGGCTTTTTTGGGTCGGTCTGGGGCCCTTATTGGCTAACCACGCGTGGAGCGCCGCAGACGCTTTCAAGACCGCGCGCAGCGGTAACAACAACGATCCCTATATCCAGCAGCAGCTTTCTTCGGCCCAGAGAACCCTGGACGTATCCCGGCAGAACCGCTTTGACCGGGAATCCGATATTCGCCAGAGGATCCTGAAAGCCGGCGAGCAGTCCTGATTCTCATTAAAAAGAATCAAAGGTAATCAGGACAGCCCCAATTTCCGCTGTGCAGAAATTGATGAGGATTGGGACAGTCCTG
>MHFU01000160.1:0-3156 GCA_001804345.1 Omnitrophica bacterium RIFOXYB12_FULL_50_7 | reverse complement strand
GATTCTCATTAAAAAGAATCAAAGGTAATCAGGACAGCCCCAATTTCCGCTGTGCAGAAATTGATGAGGATTGGGACAGTCCTGATTTTTATTCTTTCATTTTCTGATATTAAGAAAGGCCTGATCTTTGCGATCAGGCCTTTTTTTCAACTCCCGGGGAATTCATGAAAGACAGTCAAAGGCGGCTTGTTTTTTCGCAGCTCCGGATGGCGACCGAGGTCTGGCAAGGCGTTCTGAAAGATCCGATGCCGTCGGACCGATGGCTCGCGCGCTATTTTTATCAAAACCGGAAAAAAGTTGGTTCCCGCGATCGCAAGTTCCTCTCCGAGACGATCTACGCGATCTTTCGGCACAAAAGCTTTCTGGAAGCCTGGGTCGAGAAGGCCAAACCGCGGCCGATCATGAGTGATCTCGAGAAAGCCGAATGCCTTTGCCTTTATGCCGCTGCGAAGGAAGGGCTTGTCAGCAAAGAGGATTTCCGCGAGTTTTTTAAGCAAAGCGAAAAGGTCTATGCTGCCCTGCGGGAGCATCTCCTGCCTGAGGGTGGAGGCCCGAAATCCAAGGAAGAAATGATGGCGCTTCTTTATTCTTTTCCTCTGTGGATGGTCAGCCGCTGGGCCGAGGCATTCGGCGTTCAGGAAACGGAGCGGCTGATAGGTTTTTTTCAACAGAGGCCGCTTCTCGTGCTTCGCGCCAATACCCTAAGGATCAGTCGCAAAAAGCTCGTGGATATGTTCCGGCGCATGGGGGTCGAGGCCAACCAGACTGCCATGTCTTATTTCGGGCTGATTCTTCAAGAACGGCGCAACGTGTTCGATACTCCGGCTTTTCGCGACGGATGGTTCGAGGTTCAGGATGAAGGCAGTCAGATGGTCTGTCAAAAAATGGATCCCCAGCCCGGAGAGAGCATTTGGGATGTTTGCGCGGGCGGCGGCGGGAAGAGCCTGCTTTTAGCGGCGATGATGGAGAATAAAGGGCGCATCGTGGCGACGGATCTGCGTTCTTATAAGCTGGAAGAACTTAAAAAGCGGGCCAAGCGGGCCGGGGTTTTTAATATTTTTCCTGCGGAACTGGATCGTATGGCGGAACTCAAACTTGCGCAAAGAGGGTTTGACAGGATCCTGGTAGACGCGCCGTGTTCCGGGACAGGGACGCTGGGCCGGAATCCCGATGCGAAATGGAAGCTTGCGCCTTCCTGGTTCGAGGCTCTTCCTAAAGAACAACTCGCGATTCTTGAAAAAACTTTGCCATTTCTTGCGAAAAACGGCAGACTGTATTATGCGACCTGTTCGGTGGAGGCTGCGGAGAACGAGGAGGTTGCAAAGACGTTTCTGGCGGCACATCCAGAACTTGAGATCGTTCCCTGCGGGGAAGCGGGGGAGAAATACTTCAAGCTGTGGCCGCCGGAGAGTGGGACGGATGGCTTCTTTCTTGCTGTTTTTAAAAATATCAACGAAGGTCAAAAAGCGGAGAATAAAACATGGAAAAAAAGATAGTCCCAATCTTTGTCAGCCCTTTTAGAAATAAAAGAAAGACAAGGATAGCGTTAATTCTTTCGGGTCTTTTGCTTTTGGGTATAGCTTCTCTTTTTGCGGCAGAGTCTGTGAAGAAAGAAAACGCTCTGAAGCAGATAGCTTCCATCGAAAAACGGGGTGTTGTGAACTTTCTTACCGCACCCGGAGAACTCGTGTATGCGCTCAAGGGGGAAATAAAGGACCATCCCAAGGCCTGGCCTGTAACCTATGTCCCGCGTTTTTTTACAAACATGGTGATACGAATCGGGTCAAGCGTGAATGATCTCGTGGTGCTTCCCTGGTATGTGGCGTGGAGTAACGCCACACCCTTGACGCGGCGTTTCGACCTTCCGGATTATGTTTGGGAGAAGGAATAAAAAGGGGTTTTTCCAGTTGCGATCTGCGGGTCCTACGATGAAGAAAGAAAAGATAGCGATCATTCTTGTTTCTCCTGAGAACCCGGATAACATTGGGGCGGTGGCCCGGGCTATCAAGAATATGGGCTTTGCGGATCTACGCCTTGTGGAGCCACCGAGGAACTGGCGGACGAAGGCCAAAAAGATGGCCATGTCGGCAGAGGATATCCTGAAAAAAGGGGAAGAATATCCTTTTCTTCAGGACGCGATCCGAGATCTGGGGGTTGTGGTTGGGACGACACGGCGCTTGGGCGGGCATCGAGGGGCTTTTCTTCCTTTCGATGAGATGGTCTCGAAGGTTCGCGGGAAATCACACGCTCAGAAGGTCGGAATCGTTTTTGGACGCGAATCCAAAGGCCTTGCGAATGAAGACAGCGCTTTATGCGATTATTTGGTGACAATCCCCACGGGACTTGCCTATCCGTCGCTGAATCTCGCGCAGGCTGTGATGGTGGTGCTCTTTGCTCTTTCCTGGGATCGTCCCAATCTTCGTGGTGCTTTGATGGATCGGTACGGGGACCGTAGCGCGACAGAAGCGACTCCGTACGCGAGAGCTTTGAATCAAAACGAGATCGAAGTTACGCTCGCGCATTTTGAAAGAGCATTGAAGGCGCTGGGGTATAAAAAAGGTGGGGCGGATCTTCGGCCAAGGATTCTTCGAACTTTGCGTGGGCTCATCAAGCGGGGCGGGCTTTTGGAGCCTGAAGCGCAAATGATCAAAGGTCTCTCGCGAAAGATCCGTGAAAAAATCAGTAAAACCCATTAAAACTGGACATTAGGAGATATGTTATACTAACGCTCAGAGGAGTTATAAAACTATGGATGAACAAACACTCAAGCAAGAATTGTTGAAGCTGATCCAGGAGAAGGCCGTGGTGCGCGGGGAGCGCAAGTTGGCCTCCGGGAAGATATCGCAATACTATATTGACGGCAAGCAGGTCACGCTCGATGCGCAGGGGCTTTTCTTTGCGGCGAAAGTGATTCTTCATATGGCCCAGGCGGCAGGCGCTGACGCGGTTGGAGGGCCGACGCTTGGCGCGGATCCCCTTGCAGCCGCCGTATCAGTTCTAAGCTCCCAGAGCGGAAAACCCCTCAAGGCGTTCATTGTTCGCAAAGAAGCCAAAGATCACGGGATGCAAAAAATGATCGAAGGGCCGGCCTTAGTACCCGGTGACAAAGTGGTCATGCTTGAAGATGTGATTACGACCGGAGGGTCAGTTCTGAAA
>MHFU01000159.1 GCA_001804345.1 Omnitrophica bacterium RIFOXYB12_FULL_50_7 | reverse complement strand
TTCAAATTCCCTGATTTCCAATAGTGATCAAAAAGGGGTCAGGCACCATTTTCGGATTTCTTAAAATGGTGCCTGACCCCTTAGCCAAGGGTAGCCCCATCGTCAAACTATTGATCGTCGATGACGAAAAAATGATCTGTGAGGAGTTTCGCGAGACCCTCGAGCAGGAAGGCCATGAAGTGGATTGCGCCTTGAACGGCAAAGAAGGGCTCCAGAAGATCCAGGCCCATCATTACAATCTCGTCTTCCTTGATTCCGCGATGCCTTTTATGGATGGGAAAAAAGTCCTGGAACGGATCCGCCATTTCAGCCGGGTGCCGGTGGCTTTGATCTCGGGTTTTCTAACAGAGTCCAAAGAAAAAGAGATCCTGCATCTTGGGGCGATGGTCTGTCTGCGCAAGCCCTTGGATCTTGACCGCGTCAAGTCGCTTATCCACACGGTCGAGAATCGGTCGTGTATTTGTTGATCATGTTCATTCTCGTTAAAAATTTTAAGACTACAAACCACCGACTACAGACGGCAGACTGAAAACAAGATCCCCTCACTCTGGCCCTCTCCCTCAGGGAGAGGCGAGGAAGGGAGTTTTTACTGTGGTCTGAGGACTGAGGTCTTTATGTCCGACATTCGAGTTCGATTTGCCCCATCCCCGACGGGGTTCCTCCATATTGGCGGTGTCCGTACCGCTCTTTTTAATTATCTCTATGCCCGTCAGCAAGGCGGAAAATTCCTTCTTCGTATTGAGGACACCGACCAACAGCGTTCGATGCCTGAGTTTGAGCGCGAGATCCTCGATTCGATGAAATGGCTCGGGCTTGATTGGGATGAAGATCTGGTTCATCAAAGCAAGCGGCTTGATCGATATCGCGAAGTCGCCCGGGAGCTAGTCGCGAAAGGTTTGGCCTATGAATTCGAAGGGGCCATCAAATTCAGGATCCCAAAAACTGAGGTCAAGGTCTACGATATTGTCCGCGGGGAAGTGACCTATGATTCGAAGGAATTCGATGATCTTGTCATTATGAAATCCGACGGATACCCTGTTTTTCATCTTGCTGTGATCGTGGATGATCATGACATGGGGATCACTCATGTAGTGCGCGGGGAGGATCATCTTCCGAACACGCCCCGGCATATTCTGCTTCAGCAAGCGCTCGGATGGAAATCGCCGAAATACGCGCATCTGCCGCTCATTTTTGGCTCCGATGGCACGCCGCTTTCCAAGCGCCACGGTGCGGTGGCGGTCTCAGAATACCGCAACAAAGGTTTTCTCCCGCAGGGACTCGTTAATTATCTCGCGCTTCTTGGCTGGAATCCCGGAACGCCCCAGGAGATTTTCTCACTTCCGGAACTTGTGAAGCAATTTTCTCTCAAGCGTGTGATCAAATCGAATGCTCAATTTAACCCCGAAAAACTTCTTTGGGTGAATGGCCAGCACATTCGTGCGATATCGGGCGAGGACTATGAGAAACAGATCACGGAGTTTTGGAAAGAAAAGTCCCATTCTCCATCGAAAGAATTAAAGGTTAATGGGGCTAGTCCCAATACCAATCAATTTCCAACGCGTGGAAATTGGGGCAATCCTGACTACCCTAATGGAAAAGAAAATAAAAGTCAGGATAGAGGCCAGGACAAGATCGATCCGGTCCCGGAAGAGAAATGGCGGAAGCTTATCACCCTTTACCGGCCTCGTATCCAGACCTATGGAGAGCTGAAGGTTCAGGCGGCTTATTTCTTTGCCTCGCCCGAGTATAAAGATTTGCAGTTAATGGCGGAAATCAAAAACAGTGCGTCCGTGGTAGGGCTTCTCAAGCAATTGGGAGAGGTCCTTGAGGATGTGGGGGACTTCGAAGATGTGGAAATGTTAGATCAAAAAACGAAGCAAGTGGCCGAAGCCGCAGGCCTGAAGCCCAAGGACATCATTCACCCATTACGATTTGTTCTCACAGGTGGCACCGCCAGTCCCGGTATTTTTGAACTCATGAGTCTTCTCGGTAAAGAAATTTGCCTCAAGCGGCTCAAAGGTTTTCTCGACTGAGACGCTTTTGCGGCTTTTTTTCTATAATTTCTATCGTTAATGAAAATCTTAAATGGAGGATACTTGAGATGTATGAAAAAAAGATACTGATCGTTGAGGACGAAAAAGAGGCCGCCGAATTGCTGGAAGATTTCCTCCGGGGGGAGGGTTTTTCAGCCGTTGAACATGCAATTGACGGTATCCAGGCTGTCCGAAAGGCTCATAAATTCATGCCCGATTTGATCCTTCTCGATCTTAATATTCCAGGCGGGGATGGCAGTACGGTCCTGAGGCGGTTGAAGCTGGCCGTTTCAACGGCGCAGATCCCCATTATTGTGATCACGGGCGTTGAGGATGACACGATCAAAGAAAAGTTCCTGGGAGAAGGGGGTGTGTGCGCCTATTTTCAGAAACCCTACAAGCCGGAAGCCCTCCTCAATAAGATCAAAAGAATACTCAACGAACCTCTTGTCAAAGAAGTTTGTCCGAAGCGCCTCTCCCTTTCTCTTTCCTGATAGTTTTCCCTGGCGATAAAAGAATTCGGCGGGATAACCCTTGCTTGAAGAATGCCATAAAATGATATAAAATATGCGTAATAAACAAATGTAAATGACAATACACTTGTCTATACAAAAGAGTCATGCTATGATTGGGGTGAGTCGTGAAGGTTAAATGGTGTGTTGAAAAGGACAGGGTGTTGAAATATCAGCGTGGAGTGTCGTTTGAGGAACTGCTTAAGAGCGAATTGATCGGGATTAAAGAGAACTTGAAGCGGCCGAATCAATGGCATTGGTTTTACTGGCATGAGAATTATGTTTGGGTTATTGCCTGCATTGTCGCTGAAGAAGAAGTTTTTTTGAAGACACTTTATCCGAGTCGCAAACATACGAAGCAATATTTTGAAGGAGGGTTGTGATATGAAACGGAAAATAGATCCGGATAAGATCAAATTAACACCTGAGGAAGAGAAATATGAGCGGGAAGCGGACAGCTATCGCCCGGTGAGTCGGGCGGAATTCCTTAAGATTAAGGAAGCGATCGATCAATGGAAAAAGGGCTCTGTTCTCAATATGCGCGTCAATTCCGAAGATATGATGCTGATCAAAGAAAAGGCGGCGAAGCTTGGCGTTAAGTACCAGACTTTTATCGCGGCGCATCTGCATCGTCTCGCGCGTAGCTAGGGAGTCTGGTCCCAACACCTATCAATTTTAACGAAGTTGAAATTGGGGCCATCCTTGTCACCATTATTAAAGAAAATCCAAGACAAGGATGGTATAATCCGCGCATGGAACAAGATCAAAAGCCATCCAATTTCATCCGCGACATCATCAACCAGGATGTTGCCAAAGGCAAGAATGGCGGGCGTGTGCATACGCGCTTTCCACCGGAACCGAACGGTTATCTCCATATCGGACACGCCAAAGCCATTTGCATCAGCTTTGGGATCGCCCGCGACTACCAAGGCCTCTGCAATCTCCGTTTTGACGACACGAATCCTGAAAAGGAAGAAGTCGAGTACGTTGATTCCATCCGCGAGGATGTCCGCTGGCTCGGTTTTGATTGGGGCGAGAGGGAGTTTTACGCCTCCGATTATTTCGATCAGCTTTATCAGTATGCTCTCGCGCTTATCAAAAAAGGGAGGGCTTATGTCTGTGATCTGAGCTCCGACGCACAGCGAGAGCATCGCGGGACGCTGACGTCCCCGGGCAAAGAAAGCCCCAATCGCAATCGTTCCGTGGAGGAGAATCTGGATCTTTTTGAGCGGATGCGTCAAGGCGAGTTCGACGAAGGCTCGCGTGTACTCCGTGCGAAGATCGATATGAATTCCCCCAATATCAACATGCGTGACCCCACGATGTATCGCATCAAAAAAGCGTCGCATCACCGAACCGGCGACAAGTGGTGCATTTATCCGATGTACGACTTCACACATTGCATCTCGGACTCCCTCGAAGGGATCACCCATTCGATCTGTACGCTGGAGTTTGAGAATAACCGTCCACTCTATGACTGGTTCCTGAAGGAGCTTGGCATTCATCATCCCCAGCAGATCGAATTTGCGCGGCTCAATCTTACGCACACGCTTTTGAGTAAGCGCATCCTCCTGAAGCTTGTCCAGCAGAAGATCGTTTCCGGGTGGAATGATCCCCGCATGCCGACACTCTCAGGGTTTCGCCGCCGGGGCTATACGCCCTCCTCGATCCGTACGTTCTGTGACAAAATTGGTGTCGCAAAATTCAACAGTACGATCGATAGGGTCGTGCTCGAGAATTCCATCAGGGAAGAACTCAATAAAACAGCGCCACGGGTCATGGCGGTTCTTGATCCGCTCAAGGTCGTGATCACCAATTATCCGGAAGGAAAAATCGAAGAGATGGAGGCTGTAAATAATCCCGAGGATCCGGCGGCCGGGTCGAGGCAATTGCCGTTCTCCCGCGAACTTTATATCGAGCGTGACGATTTCCGCGAGGACGCTCCCAAGAAATTCTTCCGGCTTGTGCCGGGAGGGGAAGTGCGCCTGCGTTATGGATATTTCGTGAAGTGCGAAAAAATTGTGAAAGACGCTTCAGGCAAGATCACAGAACTCCACTGTACCTACGATCCCGAGACCCGGGGAGGAAATAACCCGCCGGACGGACGTAAAGTAAAAGGCACGATTCACTGGGTCTCCGCCAGGCAGGCCCTTAAAGCGGAGGTGCGGCTTTTTGATCATTTATTTTCAAAAAAAGATCCAACTGATGTGCCGGAAGGTCAGGATATTTTTGTGAACCTGAATCCGAAATCTCTGGAGACGGTTTCCGAGGCGCTCCTTGAGCCAAGCTTGAAGAATGCGAAGTCCGGCGAGCGATTCCAGTTCGAACGTCTCGGATATTTCTTCGTGGACACAATCGATTCCAAACCAGGCCAACCGGTTTTTAACCGCACGGTTACTTTGCGTGACACGTGGGAGAAGATTGAAAGAAAAGGGTAAGTACCTGAGTTAAGTGTTCTTCCCAAAATCTGAAAGTATTTTCTACCGTGGCTACAAAGGAAATCAATATGAAGAAAATATCATGGACCTTACTGCTGGTTTTGTGCTGCTCAAGCCCTTGTTATTCGGCCGAAACCACAAAAGAAGGATTTTATGCTTCGGGCGAACGTAAGTTTATCGAGATGTACCAAGATGGGAAGCTCCATGGACTCAAAAAGTTCTTTTATAAAAGCGGCGAACTTGCAATCGAACAAGAATATGAAAATGGAAACCCTGTTGGGATTCGGAGCGCCTTTTACAAGAACGGTGCCGTGCGACAGAAGGCGGTGATTGATAGATCGCCAGTAAGTGCTGCTGTGACGAATTACTATCCTGACGGGACTATTTACAGCTCGGGAACTTCCCGCAAGTTTTTCGATGACAATGCTGGTTTAATCCATGCCTATGAAGCCATCATTTACTATCCCAACGGCAACATTGCCTATAAACGCGAGCGGGTCCGAAAGAACTTCTACGAAGATATTTATTTTAATGAAAAAGGGGAAAAAATTGTTGATGGTGTCGTTAAGATCCAGTCTCCTGAAGGCAAAAAACTAAGCGAGATTCATATTAAAAGCGGAAAGAAAACGGAAGACAAACTGTTTTATGAGAATAGCCAATTATTTAGTGAATCAAAATACGGTCAGAAAGGCGAGCCAAGCGGAAAGATTTATTGGAAAAATGGAGTTCTTGCTGAGGAATACCACTATGAGTCTGGAAAAACCGTAATCAAAGTTTACTCAAAGGACGGTGCCTTTCTCTACCATCACGCTGAATTAGCGACGGGGGGATGTGAAGATTATGACGCTAATGGGAAGCTGAAGAGGACAGGTTATGTCAGGCAAATAGTGTGTCCCACATCCAAAGATGATGATTTGTTCCTAGAAGAGGGACCGCACGAGCCGTCAGTAGAGTGTCACCAATGCGGTTTTGACTGATTTCTTGGGTGTGGCGTAGAATTTTATTAGAAGCGATTAACTCACTTCAGGTAGGCCACCCGCACTTACAAACATAACATCCGTTATGTTTGTGACAAGTGCTTCCTTCAAATCCTAATCAAATCATAAAACCTGCCGGAGGCAGATCAGATGAATCCGCTATCTCTCCCCACGGAGAACTGAGACGCCACACTATTTAGCCGCATTACCAATACCGCTTTTTAGCTCGGTTTCGAGCTCTTGGATCGTGGGAAGACTCCCTTTAAGTTGCTTGGGGAGGGCATGCGTTAATTTGTAAGAAGACACTCCGATGGGTTTGCGAGAATCATGGAGCGCGTATTCCACAAGGACTTTATTTCTGCCCTTGCAGAGAATGATCCCGATTGTTGGCCGATCTTCCGGATGCCGCAGGAGATCATCCATGGCAGAAAGATAAAAATTCATTTTTCCAGCGAATTCCGGCTTGAATTCCGTCATCTTAAGATCGATCACGATAAAGGAGCGGAGCTTGAGGTGGTAGAAAAGCAGATCAAGGTAAAGTTCTTCACCGTCCACTTTCAGAGGATACTGACTTCCAACAAAAGCAAAACCTTTGCCGAGCTCAAGCAAAAAAGATCGGATATGTTCCAATAATCCCTTTTCAAGATCCTTCTCAAGTGCCGCTTCCTTCAGATCCAAAAAGTCAAAATTATACGGATCTTTAAGAACTTTATTGGCCAGATCGGACTGCGGAGGCGGGAGAGTACGGCAGAAGTTCGTGAGCTTCCGGGTCCCTTTTTGCCGCTCATAAAGTTTCGATTCTATCTGATGCCAAAGAACGGCACGACTCCATCCGTTCTCGATTGTTTTTTGGATATACCAGAGTCTTTCTGAGTGGCACTTAACCTTTTCGATAATCACCACGTTATGCCACCAGGGTATTTGTGCAGCAGCTTGCTGCACAATTGACTTTTCCGGATAAGCTTCTGCCAGCGCCCTCATATACTTGAGGTTGCGGGCAGAGAATCCTTTTGTGCCGGGGAACCCCTTTGTCAAATCAGACGCGAGACGGTCGATGACCTTAGCGCCCCACCCTGTATTTTTTTGACGCCCAAGGATCTCCCGCCCGATATCCCAATAGAGGAGAACAAGCTCCGCGTTGACCGCCAGAGAGGCTTTGATCTGGGCCGAGCGGATGCGGCCCTTGAGATCAGCCAGAAATCTTGCGTAGCCTCGAGGCAGGCCTGCTATGGTCTTCATGAGTTTCTTTGGGTTAGGGCCATTCATAGATTGATAATATAGCATATTTGATTGATGTTAAAACATATTTATTTAAACACTTTAAACAGTCTCCAGAGAGTATTCTTAGGAAGCCGACGGTTTTGAGGGTTCGATTTTTTGTCCTAACTTTCATTTTCTTTTGATGAATGGTAGTCAGGGCTGCCCCAATTTCCGTCCAAGTCATTATTTATTGAGATGGCGACTTGGACGGCCCCAATCACAGCAAAGCTGTGATTGATTGGTATTGGGACCGCTTCGTAGAAATTGATAGGGATTGGGACTGCAACTTATCCGCATTGCTTTCAGCAAGGACGCCTGTCCGCCAAAGCCTTGTGGAGGAGATCCGTCCAGCGCTTTGTGGCGGATGATTGCTGAATAGGATATGAAATGTCCGGGCCCGTGGGGTGGACATCGATGCTTTTTATCGCCTCGTGGGGTAGGGATTATCGGACCTTGCCGCTACGATAAACGAACCGTTGGTACTCTCAGTTTGCGCGAATTTGTGGAGGCTGAAGAACAAACAGGCGGGAAAACCACTCGGCGTTTTAGCTGTTTGTTTATGGTCGCCGCAAGCATTCCACAAATCACGACCGCCTTATTATATTAAGGATTAAAGGCTTTCTCCTGTTATGCCTGTTACTCTTTTTTCTGTGATAAGAACGCGATTAGGCATGATACGGAAAAAATTCCCGCAAAGAACGCAATAGGGATAGCAAGCATCACAATCATGACAGTGATATTTTCAGGTAGTAGGCCTTTCTGAAAAAGAGCTCTTACAAACTGCGGCAAAAAGAAACTTAAAACGGTGATTAACCCTGAAACAACAAAATAATTAATGGAAAATCATGGCTGGGGAACTAGGATTTGGCTCCTTTCGCTCGTCTTACTCGCTACAGGTAGGCCACCCGCACTTACAAACATAACATCCGTTATGTTTGTGACAAGTGCTCCCTTCAAATCCTTTTGATGGAATGAAAAAACTGGGGGACTAGGATTTGAACCTAGACTAGGTGATCCAGAGTCACCGGTGCTACCGTTACACCATCCCCCAATAAAGGCTATGACATCAAACTTGCTTGCGGCCACTGCTTCTTGCTATGCTACTATCCGTCATCCGCAGTCCCGGCTGATCTGCGGCCGGGGCACCATCCCCCAATGTATCAGGATTTCCCGCCGAAGGACGGGTGCGCCTCCGGAGCAGATCCAATTCTTTTCTACCTTGGCCAGACTTTAAAAAAAATTCACGGTTTCTGGCTTCAGAAAGTGTTGGAAATTCTTCCTGAAGAATCAATCGCCACGGTATGCGGCCGCTTGTGTAACGGCATCGGCCGGTATTATGTTCATCCAAGCGTTTTTGGACGTCTTTACAGCTGCCAACGTAGCGTGTATTATGCGTTTCACTGATTAAAACGTAAACAAAATAGCTCATGATTGTTCCGCCTGTCCGCCGGAGGACGAATCAGTCCTTGGGCTGAGATTTCCCGCCGAAGGACGGGTGCGCCTCCGGCGCAGAACCTAGACTAGGTGATCCAGAGTCACCGGTGCTACTTCGCCGAAGGACGAATGCGTCCTCTGGCGCACGTTACACCATCCCCCAATAAAGGCTATGACATCAAACTTGCTTGCGGCCACTGCTTCTTGCTATGCTACTATCCGTCATCCGCAGTCCCGGCTGGTTTTTGGCCGGGGCACCATTTCCCAATGAAGATATGAGATCAAAAGGCAGGAAAAAACACGGGGATTATAGCGGGTCTCTGCCGTGCCGACAAGAATTCTTCTCCCGGAAAAGATGTTGGAGTATTATGGCGCACATCGTAGATTATCATCCGATTTTTTTAAAGTGAATTAGGGAGGCTTTGTGAAAATCGCCAAGGAGGAACTTCTCGATAAGCTGAGAAGGGCTTCTGAGATGGAAGAGGTGATGGCCGGTGTCTTGACGGATCTTGTCTCTCCGCATGTCTTGATGAGCGAAGTATCGGAAGAAAAAAGGCAGAAGATCCGCAGCCTGATCGCTGTTATTCACGCTGATACGCTCGAACATCAAAAGATCGTGTTGGGTCTGCTGAAAAATCTCTCGGAGAACTGATATGGAATTGAACCTGGTGTTGGAACGGTTGCGTCAACTTAAAGCTGCAGATCTGAACGCCCTAGCCATTTACAGCGATTTGCAAACCCAAGTGGAAGATAAAGAAATTCTTGTGCTCTTGAGCCGTCTGGTGAAGGATGAGGCCAGGCATCTGGCCATGGAAAAAGAGATTTTCTCCCTTCTCCGGCATGGAGCCAAGGTTTAAATAAGTCTGGAGAAAATTTATCATATCTCGCACGATCAAAGAATGGTTTAAGGTCTTCGAAGTTCTGCTTCTGATCCTTGTCCTGCCGGCGCTTGTTTTTTATTTGCTTGGGAACCGGTGGCCAATCATTCTGCCGATCAGCTATCATTTGATCGTCGCGATTTTTATTTTTCAGTCGGCGCTCAGCTATTGGTATACGATAAGCGTATTTAATAAGAAAAAGTTCGTTTCGCTTCCGACGGCTGGCCACAAACCCGTCCCCCGAGCCACATTCATAGTCAGCGCCTATCTCCCCAATGAGATCCCTGTTGTGGAAGCGACCCTTCTGAATCTTTTGCGCAATGTGATACGGCCGGCAAACGGCATCGAGGTGATACTCGCCTATAATACGCCGAGTTTGGTGCCGATCGAACTTAAGCTCCGCGAACTGGCGTACCAATATCCGGAGTTGATTCTCGCGAATGCTTATGGTTCCCGGAGTAAAAGCGAAAATCTGAATTATGCGATCGATCTTGCGAGCGGGAAAATGATCTGTCTTATGGACACAGACCATCTTGTTTCTCCGGACTGTCTCCCTCTGGCCTGGCGGTGGTTGGATGAAGGATATGATGTGTGTCAAGGGCTTTGCAAGATCCGCAATACCGATGCGAGTGCCGTCGCAGGGCTCGTCGGTGTAGAGTTTGAGGTCATGTACGGGGTGAACCATCCGTCGCGTTCTATCCTCTTTGACACGAGCCTTTTCGGAGGGTCGAATGGATTCTGGAAAGCCGATGTGATTAAGAAGGTGCGTTTTGATAAAGATATGTTGACCGAAGACATTGATTCGACGTTGCGCGGTATTCTTGCCGGTTATCGTTTCGTGCATGATCGGGAGATCGTTTCGACGGAACTTTCGCCTACGACGGTCGGAAGCCTTTGGTTTCAGAGGAAGCGATGGTCGCAGGGCTGGTTCCAGTGTTCTGTCAAGTACCAGTGGGCGACATGGCAGACAAAATATCTGAATCTGGCTCAAAAATTCCTCTGGACCACACTTCTCATGTGGCGCGTTGTCTATGATGTTGTCAGTTCGCTTCTCTTTCCGGTCCTGCTTGCGTTTTGGTGGCGTGCAGGAAAGGTTCTTTTGCCGATCGATGCTTATATCATATTTGCGCTTGTGTTCACCCTGTTCAGCGGACCGTTTCAGACGTTCGTTGCATTCAAAAACGCTTCTCGGCCGAGAGTCCCGGTTTGGGATTATTTTTCCTACGGTTTTTTTGTTTGGGCGTATACCCTGTTCAAGACTTTTGTGCATCTTGTGGCGATTCGGGACGAATTTGCCGGAGAACGATCTTGGGTTGTTTCAAAAAGGAGCGATAGATGAAAGTGCTGAAAGCCCCGGTTTTTTTTCTGATCCTGTGTTTTTCTTTCGTTTTTCTGGGACACGCGGAAGAAGCACCCGACCGCCTCGGGAAGGCTCGGAAACTTGTTGAAGAGAAAAAATATGGAGATGCTCTTAAGACCTATACCGAGATCATAGCACAGCTTCTGACCGATCCGGGTCTTTTGATCGAATGGGCGAGAGTTTACACTTACGCGGACCGCCATCGTGAGGCGATTGAACTTTTCGAAAAAGTGAGAAAAGAATATCCGGACCGTGAGAAGCAGATCATTCGAGAACTTGCGGATCAATATAAGTGGAACGGGCAGCTCACGCAGGCGATCGCTGTGTACCAGCGGGGTCTCGAACTGGATCCTGGGAATTTGCAGATCGAATTAGGCCTGGCCCAGGCGCTTGCTTGGGACGGGCAGCACAAGGAAGCTCTCAAATCTTATGACAAAGGCCTTTTCAAAGATCCAAATAATATCCAGGCTCTTTTAGGGAAGGCCGAGGTGTTGAGTTGGGATGATAAGCTGGAAAAGGCGAGAAAGAGTTACGATGCGGTCCTGAAAATAGACCCGCAGAATGTCGATGCCCTGAATGGTATCGCGCGTATTTGTGTGTGGCAAGGCTATCACCGGCGTGGGATCAAGCGCTATCGGAAGATCTTAAAAGACCATCCCGGAAATCCTGACGCCATGGAAGGTCTTGCGTTTGCCTATCACTGGGATGAGCAGGAAGGATTGGCCTTGGCGGCGGCGGAAGCCCTCATGGCCGCGCACCCGGACCGTCATGCGGGCGGGGAACTTTATGATCAGATCAGAGACATTAAGAAACCCCATGCGTTGCAGGGCAACCGGTTCTCCGATGACCGGAACCATCTTTATATTGCTGCCGAAAAAGCACATGTAGGCACCTATGTGGGAGACTCCACGATCGTTGGAGCGGCTTATGAATGGTATTTGTACCGCCAGCCGGGGAAAGCGCCGCTTAACGGCAACCGCGGCGGTCTCGACATCACTCATCGGTTGAATGAATATCTGACGGGCAATTCCTATGTCTATCTTGCCAAATACAGCGCCGAAGGATTCACGCCGTTTACGACCAATACCTGGCTTACATTTAAGCCGAACGATATCTTGCGGTTTGATGGAGCCTATGACCGAGAGACCTTCGAGGACATCACATCCATGAATGAAAAGATTATTGCCAACAGTGGTTCTATTTCCTTTGACCTAAAGCCAGATCGTTTTTGGCTCTTTTCAACAAAATATAAACGAAGTCACTATAGCGACAAAAATAATCAAAATACGATCTTTAGCAAGGTGGAATACCGTTTATTGCAGAAACCTTATCTGAAACTTTTCTATAATTTCTACTACTCCGATTGGGCTGACCAGATGAATCATGGCTATTTCAATCCCACCTCAATCTTTTCCAATACTGGAGGGATCTACGGAAGCACGAATCTCGGGAAAAAGCTTTTTTGGGAAAACCAGCTTTCGATGGGCTATGAGGTGCAGCACCCCAAACAAAGCCGTCCTACCTATTATGCCTCGACCAGTCTCAACTATTCGTTGCCTCGGGGTGTGGGGCTATTTACCCGCGCAGAATATTTTCTTGCCAACGATACCAATCCGAGTAAACGATATTCGAAAGGAACTATTTGGTTCGGGCTTACTTACAGTTTTGGCGGAGGAGTGCCCGGGAAACAGCACGAAGCTCAGCAGGCGCAGCGGCCGCTCGTCTAATGGAACAAGAACATTTGCGTTTTATGAAAGAGGCTGTGAAAGAGGCGCGAAAAGGATTGCGCGAAGGCGGGATCCCGATCGGTTCTGTGCTTGTGAGGGACGGCAAGATTATTGGACGCGGGCATAATCGCAGGGTCCAAAAAGGTTCGGCCATTCTTCACGCGGAAATGGATTGCTTGGAGAATGCAGGGCGCCTCAAGGCCAAGGATTACGAGAAGTGCGTGATCTATTCAACGCTTTCGCCCTGTGACATGTGTACGGGTGCCATTTTGCTCTATAAAATCCCCGTTGTTGTGATCGGAGAGAACACGACGTTCAAAGGTTCCGAGGCCTATTCCAGGAGGCGCGGTGTGAAGGTGATCAATCTCGCCCCAATTCTCAATTGAAATCGAAGGCGAATTGGGGCAGCACTGGCTTCCAATAAAATTTAAATGATGGCCAGGCGATCTTCCGGAGTGCAAAAAGATAATGAAGGATTTTATTGCCGTGAACCCCAAGCTTTGGAACGAAGACGTTGGAGTTTGATTCTTTACTCCGTCATTCATGGAGGATCCTCCCGCATTTCATGAACGAAAAAAGTATTTCTTTAAGATAGCTTTTCAGAGATAATGCCCCCAGTTGTTTTTATCACGAGTCCATAGTGCAGCTTCTGTTAACGACGTACGGTTGCCAAAGGATTTTTGAACTATACTCATGTCAGAGATAGATAAGAGTTCCGACCCGCCGAAGACATCTCCCAAAATAACCATTCATGAAAAATGGTGCAAGAAGTGCGGCATCTGCGTCGCTTTTTGTCCCAAAAAAGTATTTGATACCGATGATTTCGGGTTACCTTTAGTGAATCGTCCGGAGCAGTGTATCCGGTGCATGCTTTGCGTGATACGATGTCCGGATTTTGCTGTGGATGTGGAACGCGCGAAGGAAGATCCGGAGAAGAAGGTACCCCCGCCATGATTTTTTCCCGGGTAATCGTCATGATAAGCGGTATTTTATATCGACTCCTGCCTACATGCTGGGGCCGACCCTTTCCAAAGTAGCTTCAGGGATCGAAAAATTAGTATCACGGGTCATGACATGGATCGAAGGTTAAGATGCACATGAAAAAAGAAAAAAAAGCACAATTCCTGCAGGGGAATACAGCGTGCGCGGAGGCCGCGATCGCGGCCGGAGTGCGTTTTTATGCCGGGTATCCGATCACTCCCTCCACAGAGATTGCTGAAATTCTCTCCAAAAGACTTCCGGAAGTCGGCGGGAAGTTTATGCAAATGGAAGATGAAATCGCTGGCTTGGGCGCGATCCTGGGAGCTTCCTTGGCGGGAATAAAATCCATGACCGCAACCTCAGGCCCGGGTTTTTCGCTGAAACAGGAATTGATCGGGTATGCGGCTCTCTGTGAGATCCCGTGTGTCATTGTGAATGTGCAACGGGGAGGGCCTTCCACGGGTCTTCCGACTTCTCCGGCGCAAGGGGATGTGATGCAGGCCCGGTGGGGAACGCATGGGGACCATCCGATTATTGTTCTCGTGCCGTCTTCAGTCAAAGAAATGTATGATCTTACGATCGAGGCCGTCAACTTTTCGGAGAGTTTGCGCACGCCCGTTATTTTACTGGCGGATGAGGTGATAGGGCATCTCTACGAAAAGGCGACATTTCCCGAAGAGGGAAGTTTGAAATTATCATGTCGTCCCCGGCCGGAAAAAAAGCCTGACGGAAAATACCTTCCTTTTGCGACGAGCACTCCCGCGGATGTCCCGCGAATTGCTGATTTTGGGGAAGGGTTCCGTTTTAATGTGACGGGATTAATCCATGATCTGGACGGCTTTCCGACCCAATCGCCTCAAGCGACTGAAGCCCTGCTTACCCGTTTACACGAAAAAATTTATTCTCGCGTCAAGGAAATTTGTCTGGCGGATACGGAAAACCTGGAAGGGGCTTCCGTGATCCTTTGTTCTTACGGTGCGACGGCCAGATCCTGCGCCGAGGCTGTTACCGAGGCGCGCCGTCAGGGATTAAAAATCGGAATGATCAAGCTCAAAACGGTATGGCCTTTTCCGGATTTCGTTTTCGATCCGTGTGCAGGCAAAGGGAAAACCGTAATTGTCTGCGAAATGAATCTAGGCCAGATCGTCCACGAGGTCCAAAGAGTTGCTAACGGGCGTTTCAAGGTAACGGGCGTCCACTCTTGCCGTGGTACGATGATAACCCCAAAGGAAATACTGGACAAAATTGGAACCCTTATCTGAAGTCAAAGATTTTTTGAGGATCGAAAAATTTCCCCATATCTGGTGTGCGGGATGCGGGCACGGGATTATTTTGCAATCATTTTTGAGGGCGGTTATTGATGCCGGCATTGACAAAAATGATATGGTGGTCGTCTCCGGCATCGGATGTTCTTCGAGAGCGGTGGGATATGTCGATTTCGACACTCTTCATACGGCGCACGGCAGGGCGTTGCCATTCGCAACCGGGATTAAAATGGCGAAGCCAGAACTTAACGTGGCCATTCTTGCCGGTGACGGGGACATTGCTGCGATCGGGGGAAATCACTTTATCCATGCCGCCCGTCGTAATATTGATCTAACAGTCGTGATATTCAATAATTTCAACTACGGGATGACGGGGGGGCAAAGTTCGCCGCTCACATGTCTGAATGCCATTGCGCCGACCACTCCTTACGGGAACATTGAGCGGCCGTTTGACATATGTTCTCTGGCAATAGCCGCCGGGGCGACCTATGTGGCCCGCTCGACAACCTACCATGCTTTGCAACTTCCTGAGCTTATCGCGAATGGTATCAGGCACCACGGTTTTTCCGTGATCGAGGTGCTCACCGGGTGCCCGACCTATTATGGCAAGTTCAATAGTCTTCGCAGTCCCTCAAAAATGTTGGAGTGGCAAAGAGACCATTCCGTGAACCTGAAGCAATACCAAATGCTGTCCGAGGATGCGAAAGAAGGGAAATTCGCGATTGGATTGATCCACTCAGCAGAAAGGCCCGAATACACGGATGAATATTCTAAAATTATTCAGAAGGTACAAGTCGTCTCTCAAAAAGAGCCCCGGTGATCCCGGCCGTTTCGAGATCGTTATAAGCGGCTCGGGAGGACAGGGGATTATTTTGGCCGGGAGGATCCTTGCCGAAGCGGCGTCCATTTATGACAGGAAAGAGGCTGTGATGGCGCAGTCCTACGGCCCTGAAGCACGCGGGGGCGCTTCCCGTGCGGAGATCATTATCAGCGAGAAAAAAATTGATTATCCCAAAGTGATGAACGTTGATATACTTCTTGCGATGACCCAGGAAGCGATGGATAAGTATGGATTTTTATTGGGCCCCAACGGACTTTTGATTGCTGACGAAACGCTTGTTAAGGAAATTCCCTCAAGATTCAAGTGTGTTTTCAAGGCTCCCTTCAGTTTGCAGGCCATTAAACTGTTGGGAGCACCGATCGTTTCCAATATCATTGCTCTCGGCGCTCTTGCATCTATTACCAAGGTCATCTCAAGGGATGCCTTGATACGCACGCTGCTGGACCTGGTGTCAAAAAAAGTTTTGGTGATGGATCGTATTGCCATTGACACGGGATTTAAGCTCGCCCAGGAGAGCGGTTTTCAATGGGAAAAAAGAAGGGCTGAA
>MHFU01000158.1:31835-35215 GCA_001804345.1 Omnitrophica bacterium RIFOXYB12_FULL_50_7 | reverse complement strand
GCACCCCAAAAAAGAAGCAGGACCCAAACGCGGATGGCTTTCCAGTTTGGAACCTTCTTCTCAAAAAAAAGCTTGCAGATCCCCAGTGTTATCGAAACGGAAAATAGGAACCGAATGGACCGGACTAAAACGGACGCTACAAGGAATAACACTATGTTCATCTGTAATGAACCCGCCCCAGCCGCAAAGATTTTGTAGGGAATCCCTTTAAGAATGCCGACTGCCATGGCCATTTCCCCTCGCACGGCAAGGTCCTTCCAGGAACTCTCTATCATGGGCATACTGATCCCTGGGATTCGTTCAAGCACCTGCCGGACCTCGGATGACCATTGAAGTCCTACCCCATAAACACAGAGTCCTCCCAAAAGCGCTCCGGCTACTGTGATCAACAAAGCCCTCCAGATTCCTTTCCATCCATTGACGCAGACCAGATAGGTCAACCAAACATCGGGGACAATGAAAAAGAAAACAGCTTCGCTGAATCCCCACAAGAATGGTACCAAAACATAAGCCATCGTTTAAGCGTCCCTAAGTTTGATCATTGCCGTTTTCAAACCATCCAATGCTTCTTGCCGATTCCCTTTCAGAAAAAGCGGCTCACCGATCCTGATTTCGCAAAAGAAAGGCAACGGAATAAATTCCCCCTTGGGTAAACTCCGCCACATATTTGAGAGATACACCGGCACAACCGGCACTTCGGGATGTTTTTCGGCAAGATGCAAGATCCCGCTATGAAGCTCCCCCATTTTCCCTGATGTGGATCGCGTTCCTTCTGGAAAGAATATAAGCGACTGCCCTGCCCGCATAGCTTCTTCGATCGGCAGGAGAGGATTTTCGTGCCGCTTCTTGGCGCAGAGACGGTTAATGGACAGGATGTTGAAAAGGGTATGGACGATTTCGGAAATCAGCCAATTACGCTCGAAATAATCTGCTGCCGCCACGGGACGGATCCTTTTAATCTCCCCTAGCGGAAAGAGAGAAAGGAGGGCCGCGGTATCCAGATGGCTCGAGTGATTTGCGGCAAGAATGAAGGGATATTGTTTCGGGATATTCGCTCGTCCATAAACACGCAAGCCTATAAATAACGCCATGAACGGTCTGAGGAAAAAAATAAAGAACAGGATCCTTAAAAAATCCCGCATATCCACCTCACGGATAATAAAAATACCGGACAATGTGAAAGAAAAGCGGTGCGGTATAACAAAGAGAATCCACTCGGTCAAGCATACCGCCGTGTCCCGGGATCAGAGCTCCAAAATCCTTAACCCCCGCATCCCTTTTCACGGCAGACATCACGACATCGCCCGAGAACCCCGCTACCGCTATCACAAAGGCCATACCGATAGCTGCCGGGGCATCAAAGGGCGTCAGAAAGCGGAACACGAGCCCAATCACCAAGGTAGTCCATAAACCGCCTAGAAAACCTTCCCATGTTTTTTTGGGACTTATGGTGGGCAGTATCTTTCTTTTCCCCAAGGTCTTCCCCCAGATATACTGAAAAATATCGTTCAGCTCGGTGAGAAGAACCAGAAAGAACAAGAGTGATTGGCCGTTCGCCGAACTGCCGGGAACGTGCGGCATGACCAATAAATAGGCCATATGGCTTAATCCAAAGACGAACGCCATAAGACCCCACTGAACCTTTGACGATGAAGACAAGAAGCCGGCGGGAGCTTGTGCCATAACCAGTCGCATCGGAAGGAACAGGAACATGTAAACCGGTATAAAGATGATGAACATCCCATACCACTGGATCCCAACCCAATAATATTGAATGGGAATCGTAAGAAAAGCCCAAAAAAGTGCTCGATGGTCCGCTCGTCGTGTATCAAGGATCGTTACATATTCTTTGAGCGCCCAAAAACTAAGACATGCGAAGAAAATGATCGAAACCGTCCGGTTAAGCGCGATGGCGGCGAGAAAAACCGCGACCATCATCCACCAAGATTTTATCCTCTGCCCAACTTCCGTCCAAATAGCTCCAGGCTTGATCTTTTGAAGTGAGGCAACCAAGATCGTGGCAAACACCAAAAGCCCGAGGACAATGCCTCCGGCTTGATATGTCGCCGATAACTCCTGAAATCTGTGAAGCAGAGCCATACTGCCTCCTTCGCGCGTTAAACGCCTCTAAGTTCTTTAAGTGCCCCAGCAATACGATTCCAACACGTAAGCACAGTCAGCAAGGATCCAAAAACAAAGATCCAGAACCAGTGATCAAGAAGTACCGGAAAGAAAAAAGTCAGTGTCGCAAGCAAGCCAACAAAAAAAGCGCGATCGCTTTTCCCCATCGGGCCTTCATAGTGCCGTGTTGCCCCAAGCGCTTTTCCCAAGACACCACAGAACTCCGTCAAAATCGCTCCCACCACAAAGAAAATAACACCTAAACCGGCTCTTTCATTGATCCAGGCCAGCGGAAGATAGAGACAGATATCAGAAAGAACATCGCCCAGTTCGTTCAGGACCGCCCCAAGGTTCGATGAGAGATTGAATTCTCGCGCCATCATCCCATCGATAGCATTCAGAGCCATCCGCATAAAAAGCCAGACGGGTAACAACAGTAGCCAAGGACTCGAACCGGGATGCGCTCCGACGAGTAGACCGATCAAGATCGAACCCATTAACGCTAACACCGTAACCATGTTCGGCGTGATCTTCCACGCCACGAGTCCTCGGAGTAATGGCCTTAATAAATTTTGGAAACGAGGCTTCAGATCATAAATTGAAGGCATGCCCGACCTCCGAAATGAATTACTGCGTTTTTTCTTCTTCGGATAAGAAGATTTTTGAATAGTAATTGTAGAGGAAGCTCGCGACCACAAAAACCAACCCCAAGCCGATGAAGGATATAATCCGGTAAAGAACTTGTAATTGCGCGAAGTCATACACAAACAACCGGATCATAACCAAGAGGAACACGCTTAGCCCCATCCAGCGATAAACGCGTTCCTTTTGGTTGAATCCATAGATGATGAAACCGAATGCGGCAATCCCCCAAATCAGGCTCAGGATTGATTTTGTAACGGGATCCGAAGTTAAGATAAGAAAAAGCGCTGCAGCCGTGATCGAAAAATAACGGAAATAGCTTTCATCAATATTTGCCGTTTTATACTGGCGCCTTGTCCATTCTCCCAGCACAAAGAGACCCGCGATTGATGCAAGAACGCCCGAATAGCGTAGAAACACTGTGGGATTGGAAAAGAATTCCGAAAAACCAGTCATCCCGTCATCGAAAACAAACCTCAGAGTTGCCACAATCGTGAAAATAATGGCTGTGCACCGCAAAGCAAACCTGCTTTTAAGAACGCCGGCAACCATTAAGATCGCAGCCATAAGGACGAGCACGCTCGAACCGATTGCTTCGGGACCTCCCATCAAAAAAG
>MHFU01000158.1:22895-31823 GCA_001804345.1 Omnitrophica bacterium RIFOXYB12_FULL_50_7 | reverse complement strand
AACAAGACGACAAAATATAGCCCGTATTGCGCCCCACGGACTTTTCGTCTTCTTTTACCGCGTCTGTCCTATCGTAAAAATATCCGATAAGGAAAAACGCGGCGCCCACGAACGCGCAAACAAAGAAAAAAGGATTGATCGGGAGTATCCATGTCCCGACGACGGCTCTTTCCATGCAGTCAAATAAGAGCCCCCTCATGACCACAACGGCCACTAAAATCCAACCCATAACTCGGAGCAATGTCCGTTGATGGTGCAGCCCGAGCCAGATCAAGCTGGCACTGGCCGCGGCCCAACCATAAGTGATCGAACTGCCCTTAAAATACATCGGAACGATCAAACAGAACAGGGCCGTCGAAAAGACGAGATAAATATCCGAGAGAACTTGTTGTTTGCGCTTCTCCTCCATGAGAGAGAACCCAAGATAAACAGCACCCATCAAAAGGGCAAACATCCATTTTGTCGCCGGATAATAGACGTGCAGGTGGTGCATGACGCAAACAACAAAAACAAGCCCGTTAAGGAGGGCCACAGATGTCATCACCGGCTCGTCCTTCTCATCTTTTCCCTGGAACACACCCATAACTGTGAACAGCGTCCAATAAAGCGCCAGGAAAGAAAGATGCAGACACGACCTTATTGGATCGATCGCAGGATAGGCCTGAATGCTTCCTCCCACCCATGGAGCTACCAAGATCTCCCATACCCGATTCTCGCCTGCGAAATACGCCTGGGCTCTGTAGATGGAAGGCTCCACCCAAACCCAATGGATCCCGTACACAGCTAACAGACAGAAAAGCGCCAGCCAATTCCATCCTAATTTTCGCGTCACATAAACTGCGGAAACGGCCAAGAGATAAGATGCCACTAACGTATAAAACGATACGTCGGTCGAAACGGTTGCGCAATAGGCCAGAAAATAAGCCATAAATGCCAGTGCCCGGGATCGGTATTGAAGTGATTGGACGATGAACCCGGCAGCAACGACGAGCATAAAGAAAAACCCAAGGAACGGATTCTGGATCACTCTGACCATGGGAACGTGATAAGCGGCAAAAACAGTAAAGTAGAGCACGGCCCAGCCGCCGCCGATCGCGGACATAGCCCATTTATGATAACTCTCTTTTCGTGAAAGAAAATTACCGGTACCCGCCAAGGCGCATCCCAAGAGCCCACCGATAGCCAGTTTCCCCCAGGCACCTAAAAACTGAGAAGTATAGGTGACGAGAAAAACAACTCCCAAGAGCAGCGTGAAAATCCCGATCCGAGAAAGCCAATACTTACCTATATCCGATTCAGTCGTCCCCTTTTTCATTTCTAAAAAAGATGGCCCGATAGACACGGGTATCGCCGTTTTGGGCTTAACAACAGGCACTACATCCTCTTTCGTAATTTTCGGTTCAACTTTCTCAGGCTCGGGAGCCATGAGCCTTTGATAGACCGTGTTCTGTTCGAGTTTCCCCTTGGAGATTTTCCCGCCTTGTCTCGCTTCCAGGCGTTCGACTTTCTCCGAGATCATTCGTAATTGTTCCTGGATCGCAAGGAGCGGTTCAGCGCGTATCTCCCTCAACTGCTCCTTGATCTCAGTGAGAGTTTTCTCCTCGGGAAATTGTATCGCGGCCCTCAGAACCCCCTGAACTTCAATGAGCTCCACTCGGAAACCAGCTTTTTCCAGCTCATCAAGGACCGCCTTTGCTTGTTCCTTTGTTTGCTGATTGAAAACAAGCGCCTGTTTTTCAAATAAAAACTGCTTTGCCTTGTGCTCATCCCATCCGGTTTGCTTTTCAGCAAACCGAATAAGCTCAGGATGGGACCAATACTTCTGCGTCCCCGTAATGGTCAGAGTAAATGTCTTCATTTTGCCCCCCTTTTTAGGATCCTTTAGGATCAGACTCGTGCGCGTGCCGTTCTTTTGCATTGATCGCTGGGACTCCCACGAACACGCTTCGAGGTTCCACGATCGCGTCTTTCATCAATACGGCGCCGGCGGCGATAATAGCCCCATCCCCGATCTGCGCTCCCGGCAAAATAACCGCATTCAATCCGATGGTAACCCGTCTTCCGATCTTTACTTTTTTAAGCACCAGCCGACCGCGCTCAACGGAGTGGCAAATCACGGTGGAGTGCCCTCCAATCACAGTCTCGTCCCCAATTTCAAGAAGGGACAGATCGGCCCCGAATTTAGAATTGATCTGCACATTCTTGCCGAGTTTGGCACCCATAAGACGGTAGAAGATGCTCGCAATCGGGGTCAGGAGAATAAAATCGCCAAAAATGTTCCATACCAAAAGCATCAACGAGTTCGTGAGCGCCCATTTGAACGCCTCAAGAGAGCTCAAAGGATAAATACCTTCTTTGAGTTTTAACCGGAACAGGGTTCGGATAAACCCGGTGATCAGGATCAGGCAAATACCCGTAACGAAATAAGCCCCCGCAAGAGCCAGTCCCAGCGCGAGAATTCGGGTTTCCGTGGAGCTCGCCGCAGTAGTGGTCCATACATGAAGACAGAGTGAAAGCCCCGGATAGAGCGCTGTTCCGATCACCAAGATGCCGATAGCATACAAGAAAAAAGTGAAAAGGAGCTGGATTAGAGAAGTCACAAGCCATTTCATACTTTCACCTCATTTATTAGGGTCTGAGCAAACCAATCGGAGCACATTTTTATGAATTCGTCAGGATTTGAGTCATAGATCTTCTCGGCATGTCCCCCATGATCAACCAAAACAAGCTTCTTCGGTTGTTTTGCCTTGCGATAAAGCTTCGCGCTATGCATGGGATGGATCAGCCAATCCTGCCGCCCGTGGATAAAAAGAATCGGCCGCGGAGCAATTTTAGCAACTGCATCAAGGGGTCTTACTTTGGGCAAAAACGGGTTCCCGGGCCTCAGACCCTTCCCTTTCCCTTTCGCGCCGAGATTCAGCTTCAGATCTTCCAGCATTTCCTTTTTCCAAAACCTGTAGTCGATTTTCCAGAAATCATAGGCAGAGCTTACCGAAATAAAACTGTGAATATCCGGATTGCGACTTCCCTCGATGATCGCCACCGCGGCACCCAGTGAGAAACCGATCACGCCGATAGACCGGTACGACCGCTCTTTAGCATAAGCAACCACCGCACGAAGGTCCTCTGATTCGAGCGAGGTAAAGGAAAAAAGTCCCGAGCTTTTCCCATGGCCCCGGAAATCAAAACTGATCACATCAAAGTTACGGCTGAGTTCCTCGGCCATTTTTTGAAAAAGATACGCGTCTTTATTATTGTAAAAACCATGGGCCAGAATCACGACCTCATTGTGTCCAGTCCGCAAATGATTGCAAGACAGTTTGTGGTTGTCAGCGGTCAATAATTCCACATCTGTTGATTGCTTTACGGTCATGCTTGCTCCTCTTGCGCCCCTCGAGCCGAAGCCGTGTTCTTTTCTTTCATTTCCAGCGCCGTCGCCTTGATCTTTTTCAGGTCCAGTTTCCCGGAACCCAGCAAAGGGATCTCGAGAACCTGAAAAAAATCTTCGCGCTTGGGGATCCAGAGCTTCGGGAAATCCGTGGCATTCAACTTGTCCCAGAGAGCATTGATGTCGAGCTCGCCTTTGTAAAGAACCGCGAGCCGCTCTCCTCTTTTCTCATCCGGAACCGATGTCACAGCACAAACCGGTTCCACAGTTTCAAGGATTTCAAGTATCTTTTCCTCAATTTTAATGTGCGGAACCATTTCGCCACCAATCTTGCTAAACCTGGAGAGACGGTCTGTGATATGAATGAACCCATCCTGATCGATCTTGGCCATGTCCCCTGTCTTGTACCACCCATCTTGCAAAACTTCCCTTGTCTTTTCTTCCTCGCCCAAATATCCCAGCATAACGTTCGGGCCTTTCACGAGCAACAATCCCTCTTCGTCATAAGATTTCAGCTCCCCGGTATCCGGATCTACGGTCTTCACGGCAACACCCGGGATGGGATGCCCGACGCTTCCTGATTTGTGGCCGACTTGATGAACCTCTTCCCCGGGAGCTCCGTAATCCGGAACGCCCATCGCCACGATCGGAGAAAGTTCAGTCGCACCATAGCCTTCAAAGGGTGCCGTCCCGAATTTCTCCCGGAAAGCTTCGCTAAGCGCTTGTTTAAGTTTCTCTGCTCCCGCCACGACGTAGCGAAGGCTCTTGAACTGCTCCGGGGTGCATTTCCGGACATAGGCCGAAAGGAAGGTCGGGGTCCCCATCAGAAGTGTGGCTTTATATTTCTGCACCAGCTCCCCAATCGTTCCGGCATCAAGCGGATTATTGTGATAAACAGCCCCTAACCCAAGTCCTACGGGCATGCAGAGCGTTCCGGTAAATCCGAACGAGTGAAAGAACGGAAGCGCTCCCATGATCACATCGTTCGACTTGACGTGAAGAATCTGATAAAGAGCCTCGATGTTCGAAAAAATGTTCCCGTGGGAAAGCATCACTCCTTTGGGACGCCCGGTGCTCCCGCTCGAGAATATTATCGTGGCAACATCCTCCACGTTCTTTTTATCCCCTTTCACGAACCACCTTTTGATAAGAAATGCCGGGAGTGCTAGTGCACAAAAAACATAGCTAAGCTTTTCCTTCGAGGTAACGGAACCGAGCAGATCCTCGAGAAAAATCATGCCGTCAAGTTTTTCGAGTTTGGCTTTATGCAGAAAGACCTTGGAAGTCACAATCTTCCGCATTTTGCATTGCTCAATGCAGGACAGAAGGCTTTCCTTGGAGACCGTGAAATTCAAATTAACGGGGACCTTCCCCGAAAAAAGCAACGCTCCATTCACAAGCGACGCACCGCAGGAAGCCGGCAGGAGAATACCGACCTTTTCGTTATCGCCTTGCGGCTCTCCCGACTTCCGGAATAGCTTATCGGAGATCAATAGCACGCTCGCTAGCATCTCGAGATAGTTCAGTTTTTTGCCGCTCGAGTCGGCCATACAAAACTTAAAGGGATGCTTTTTTGCTTCCTCGATAAAAGCGATGTGGAGTTTTTTCCTCTCCTTTCCACGGAGCTTAAACGCTTCGGCCGTCATTTCCTGAACGGCTTCGCGAACTTCATGAGAACGGGAGGTTGCTTTCATCGGCCTCCCGAAAACAATCGTGACGGGATAAGGTATCGCTTTGGGAAGTTTCCAGAAGAACTTTCCGTTCTCAAAACTAAAAATACTCCCCCAGATTTTATCGATACACATCGGAATGATGGGGGCACTCAAGCCCTTCATGATGTGCTCAAAACCTTTTTTAAAGGAAAGCATGTTCCCGGTACGGGTCAGACCTCCTTCGGCAAAAATACAAACCAATTCTCCGTTCTCGACCGCTTCCCGGGCGGTCCTCAAAGATTCAAGAATTGCTTTCGGCGGGTCCTTAAAAGAAACAGGAATTGTTTTTATAGCTCTCGCGAACGGTTTGACAAGGGGATGATTGTAGATCTCACGATAAGCCAAAAACCGAACCGGCCGCTCAAGAGACGCCAACACAAGCGGCGGATCCGCATAGGCGACGTGGTTACAAACCAAGAGGCCTCCTCCTTCCGCCGGGATATTTTCACGCCCGACAACTTTGATGCGATAAAGACTGTGGGCCAGGATCCAGTTGAACAAACGAATAAAAGCTTCCGGAAGAATCTTTAGAATGATGATCGTTATTCCGACCGAAAAAACACCGAGAACAAAAAACAGTTGGGCCGGATTGAATTTGAGTTGCCCACCCAGAAGCCAGAGGTAGGCTGAGGCGAGTAGAATGCACGCTGAAGTGACGATATTGGAAGCCGCCAGATATTTCCCGCGACGATCTTCCGGACTTTTCATCTGGAAGTAAGCGTTGAGCGGCACAATAAAAACACCGCTAAAACAACCCAGCCCAAGGAAAAGACAAAAACTTCGCAGAACGTTCTGGCCATTAAAACCTATCGCCATACAGACCAGGCTGATCCCGATAGCGCCCAACGGCACAAGACCATACTCGATCTTTTTCTCAGAAAAAAATCCGGCCAATAGACTGCCCACTCCGATGCCTATCGAAGTCAGTACCAATAGAAGACTGGCATGCGAGTCTGACAGATGGAGCATCTCTTTACCGTACAACAGGACATTCATCTGAAAAACAGCCCCTAAAAACCAGAAAAAGCAGATCGCGATAAGTGTAAGGAAAAGCCAGCGATTTTGACGGATCTCTTTGAGAGCTCCCAGGGATTCCTTGAAAGCATTGATTTTGAACTTCTCGGCGATATTGCTGTGCCCCGTCGTGGTGATAAAAAAACTCGCGATGGCTCCGACAATAGCGAATGCAATGAGCAGGTAGGTGGCCTGATAAACGTTCTCCCGGAATAGATGGCTGATTTGCCCCCCAAAGGCCGATCCCAGGATGATGGCCAAAAAAGTCCACATCTGAAGAAACCCATTCCCTTTCGAAAGATTTTCTCTATCGAGGATCTCCGGCAAGATCCCATATTTTGAAGGACTAAAAAAGGCGCTGTGAGACGCCATCAAAAAAAGGGTCAGAGAAATCACAAAGAGATTCCCGCTCTTGAATGCAAAGAGGCTGAAAACCATGATCAGGACTTCCGCCATCTTCGTAATGACGATGATGTTTCTTTTTTTAAAACGATCCGCTAGAAATCCGGCATAAGGCGAGAATACAATGAAGGGAATGATAAATAACGCTCCCACAAGGCCGATAAAACGCGCCGCATCGACCGGAGAAAGAATTCTTATCGCGAAAAGGGAAACCAGGATTTTAAGGGCATTATCATTAAAAGCCTCCAGGAACTGGGCGACCATAAGCCCTTTAAAAGATCTGCTCTGACAATTTTGACGCTCCATAACCCCGTTTATCCCTTTCGCAATGTCTCTCTTAATTTTTCCAGCAACCGGCTCAACACCCTGCATTCCGCTTGGGTCAAACAAGCCATGCGTTTTTCTACCTCAGACACATACTTTGCTTCAACCCTGCCCACGACTTGACGCCCTTTTTCCGTCAGCTCAACCATCAGAACACGCCTATCGTCAACGATTCTTGTTCTTTGAATGAGTTCCTTTTTTTCAAGCTTTGCAAGGATCAGTGTAATGTTGGCACGACTCGAAATCAGGCGTTCCCCGATCTCGACCTGGTTCATGGCCGTCTTTTCCAGTTTCAAAACGATCAGGATGTTGTACTGTGCCTCGGTGAGGTTGAATTCGGAGAAAAAACCATCCGATAATTTATCGATGAAGGCAGCTGTGCGGACAATATTCAACAGGGCCTCGTGCCTCTTGGTATTAATTTCGCACTGCATTTTAATTTCTTTCGATAGCGACATTCTGCATCCTTCCAATTATCAATTTGTTATCCTGTTAACAGCTTAGCACCTAACAGTTATTCGTCAAGGGCCGCTGACAAAAAAAACGGGAAGATAAGATTGCATAAACCCGCAGAAATGAAGGGAATCTCAGCTGTTTTTACGATTCAATTCCGCTCTCTTTTCCCGTAATAATTCAAATACACTCAACGACATCACACATTATGATTTTTGTCGTGCCCGAATGCCTGCCTCGGGCAGGTCGGGCATCCAGGAACTGCCGGATTTCCGCTTTCAGTCAAAGGACTGCTCCGTCCTTCGGAGAAAAAACATGCGGTGGACCTCTCGCGTTTCGAGTAAATCACGCCAAATGCTTAGGTCCTTGACTCCTACGACCTAAGTCGGGAAAATGACATGGGCTTAATGCAGGAAGCAATGCCTAGCAAAGCTTGGAATGCGGCCCGGGAAATGGGTCCTGATGCTCCCGAGATTGCGATACTCATCGCGAAAGTCATGTCCCCAATGACTGATGCAATGGGCTTCATCGACTACAAAAAAAGACTGCTTGGATGATTTTAATAGCGCGACGGTCTCCTAAGTTTGCAGCCGTTCTGGTGAGAGGTACAAGATCTTGATATCCCCTTGCTCAATACGGCTAATGACTTCCCGTTGCCTAGCAGGATCCTGTGCAGAATTCAGACACGCCGCGGAGATCCCCATATCCTTAAGTCCATCCACCTGGTCCTTCATCAGGGAGATCAGCGGCGAAATAACGACGGCCATTCCATCCTTCAGAAGTGCAGGAAGCTGAAAACACATGGATTTGCCGCCTCCGGTCGGAAGGATTGTCAAAGATTCCCGTTCTCCGAGAATCGCCCGGATCGTTTCCTTTTGCCATGGACGGAACTCCGTGTAGCCCCAATAACGTTTGAGACATGAATAGACCGCCTTGGAACCGTATATTTTTTTAATTTTTGACATTTGTCGTTTAAAAAATTCGCAGGGGTTTAATATTCGACGGTGTAACCAATCGCTGGATACTTCTTAAGCCGTCTTTGGTGCATTTTGAAAAGAACAGGGATATACCGGTCAACATAATCGTAAACTCGAACGATGTGTTTGTTGTCATGATTCCGGTGCAACCGTCCCACATACTGCTGTAATGTCCCCTGCCATGAGATTGGCATCGTAAGAAACAAAGTATCCAGCTTCGAATCGTCAAAGCCCTCACCAATATAACGGCCGGTCGCAATAATAATCCGTTTTCCGGACTGACTTTGCATGATCTGCTCAAGGATCTCTTTGCGTTTCTTCTTACCCATCCCGCCTTTCATAACAATGACATGCTCCGCAAATGGCCTTATTTTCTCGGCTAAGCTTTCAACATGCTGAGTCCGTTCAGTTAAAAGAAGCGGCGTAGCTCCCTGCGCCATAGCCTGCCTGACATCCTCAACAATCAACGCATTGCGCTTCTCATCACAAGCCAAAGCACCGTAAACTTCGCTAATATACGGACGAGCGTTTTCATACGGCATCTGAAAATCGGTATGCCGGATCTTAACAACGTGCTTGAAAGGACTTTCAGCCGCGGCGTCCTTAGGATTGGTGCGATACCGAATGGGCCCGCATTGCATGATGATAATCGGATGAT
>MHFU01000158.1:18918-22875 GCA_001804345.1 Omnitrophica bacterium RIFOXYB12_FULL_50_7 | reverse complement strand
GTCGCTGTCAGCCCTAAAACATATCGGGCTTTTGCCTGCTTCATGACCCGTTCGAAACTGAATGCCGCAATGTGGTGGCATTCATCCACAATCACTTGCCCATAGTTCGCCACAAGATCCTTGACCTTCCCTTGTCGAAATAGCGTCTGCAACATGGCAATATCGATTATTCCTTTGGGCTTATCTTTCCCGGCACCGATCAAACCTATTTGATCGATCGGCACATTTAAGAACATGGCAAGTCTTTCCCGCCATTGCTCCATGAGCTGCTGACGATGGACAAGAATCAAAGTGTTTACCTTTCTTTTTGTAATCATCCATGCCGCTACAACAGTCTTCCCAAAAGCAGTCCCGGCAGCCAGAACACCTGTGTCATGCTTCAGAAGACTACGGACAGACTCCTTTTGATTCAGCCGAAGTTCACCGACAAAACGAACCATAATCGGAATTCCTGAAAAACCTTCATTCGAAATCTCCGTCTTGATCCGTAATTGCTCGAACAAATCAAGCACCTCCCCTTCGCAACCTCGCGGCAGGCCTAAGTGTCTTGGAAACTCTTCGGCACATCCAATGATCCGCGGCTTATCGTATGTCGACAGCCTCATAGCTTGTGCTCGATAAAATTCAGGGTTCTGAAATGCTGCGATTTTTTTTAAACGGCTAATGAGTTTTGATGGAAGTCCTCCCGTTTCAACAAAAATCATATTCGCGATGGTGATTTTCACGACCTTGGGCAAGGGTCCTGTGATCTCAAATTCGTCATTAGCCTTTCTTGACAGAGGAAGAATCCACGGATCCATTTCATCCTCGCTCTCATCACTCTGGGCCCTCCGAACATCAATCACGCCTCCATGCTCCATCCATCGCTCGACAAGGCCCGAAACCTCTCCTGCTTGCATTTTCTTAACTGAACTCAAAAACGCCCATTGATCTTCAAAAGGCTCAAAATTCGAGCCCAAAAAAACGCTGTTTCCATATTTTCTCCGCTGGCCCTGAAGTGGCAAAGCAATAAGATTCCCGAATCCGCCTTTGGGCATCGTATCTTGAGACGGAAACAGCCTGTCATAAGAATCAAACCCGAGGCCGTGGTTATCGTTCATTGTCTCAGTTAAAATTCCACAGCCAAGCTTACGCGCTAAATATGCCGGAATGGGTTCTTCGAAAAATATCCATACATGGCCTCCATTTCCAGATTGAGAGCGCTCCAAAACAGCATGGATCTTCCATTGGCCGCACGTCTTGAGGAAAGCCGTGGCATTCTCCTTCCATTTCCCCTTGTCAAAATCTATAGCGAGAAACCAGCAAGTTTCATCCTGCTGCATGGGGTAAACGCCAATCATCTGTTTACCACTCAAGTGATCAAAGATTGCCTTGGCATCATAGGGAAGAAATTTTCTCTCTGAACATTCCGAACATTTAATTTTGGGTTTACGGCATAAAACTTTATCCCACTCATTGCCACAGGCTGGCGAGTAACCAGACCGGCCGTTCCGTGATTCCCACCTGAGGGCATAGACATCTTCCCGGCCCTTAAAATAGGATAGAAATAAAGCGACTTTCTCATCAACCGAAGATTGATTGCGAAGGACTGGAAGCACTAAAGAAGATTGTTCGTAATCCGAACTGGCTCGGGATTGTTCGATGCCTTTCAACCCAAGCATTTCACGCAAACCCGCGTTCTCAGTGCGCAACCGCTCGCATACCTCCAATGCTTTTTGAAGTTTTCCCTCGATAGAGAAATCAGCAGTCAGATTCAGCGGGATATTTGTAGCGGGGTTCGAATCTAAGAAATTTTCAGACTTATCCAAGCATAAACCTCTCGCATTTCAAGCGAATTACAACACTTTAAAAAGAGGCATCTCCCGCAAATAAACGCATGGGTTAATGCCAAGGGCCCGGAGCATGCCAATGCGCAGCAAGGTCACTCCCCGCATGTATCGCTTTGACTGGATCAAGAAGAAAGCTCTCAATGGCTTGGGCAACAGCTCCAAGGTCGGCAGGAGCATTTTTGATCTGCATGCTCGAAAGGAAGACTTTCCACCTCGCATTGTTCACGGAGTCCTTATCGTAAATACCCGGAGATAAAAATGGCACTGATTCCGGCAGCGGAGTTTTACGATGTCTGAAAGTCTTCTCAATGGCCTGAACGAGCGCTTTCCCTTCAAAATCAAATTGCTTCATCATGCTCCAGATATCATAAAAATCCTTCATCCGGCTATTAAAGTCGCCTAACTTGATCATTGCTTCGAATTTTTCGGAAACCATGCTTTCCGGCGTATAGCCTTTTAGCTCGGGAGCAGGGAAATCAAGAATGACAGGGTACCTAATCCTTTGCGCGGAAGGATAAATAACATCACCAAAACCGAAATCGATCTGCATCGGGATTCTTGATCGTTCAAGATAACCCATGAGCTTAATACGTACGCCCGCATACTCCGCATCTTCTTTAATGATCCGTCCTTTGACGGAATCCGGCTTAAAAATAAGACCGTCCGCAGGAACTTCGACGGTACATATATCTTTGATAGCACCTTCCATTTTCTCAATTTCATCGGCATGCCGCGCCAGAAAATCAATATCAAGAGTCGTTCGTCTCTCCGGCATTTGCCAAGCCGTAAACATCAGCGCGCCCTTCAAAATAAATGCGTCAGAATATTTTGATTTGCTCAGACGGTAAAGAAACCGCTCCATTCCATAATATTGAAGCACTTCGGCAAATACCCTCTGAGTTTCTTCGGCATTGTTTTGAAGACGCCCGCGTACAGATGCGGCAAGATTTTTAATATCCGGGTTCATACAAGAGCCTCCAGATACGGCCGGATAACATTGGCAACGCGGCATATCTTTGCATATTCCATGATTTTTCCTGGGCGGATGCGCTTTTCCGCGACTGCGATTTTAAGAGCCTTTTGGGCAACATCAAAACCGATCTTATTCCGGAATTTAAAACAGTCCGCGATCGTTTTTGCAAGACCATAAACATGCACATCATGGCCATCGATCTTATGCGTTTCTATCCCAGCTTTCCAAGCGACCTCAGAGAAATAAAAAAAATTCACGGGAGGATAATCGATTTTGTTGGCTCGACCTCCTACAGAAATCGCCAGATCAACCCGGCGCGGAATTTCGTCGGTTGCTTCATGAAAAGAAAGGGCGGAAATGAGACAGACAACACTTTTAGGGGATTGCAGAACCGCACCTACAAGATCCGGATCAGAAAGAGCGGGTGCGTCCGCGAGCTGATAAAGCCCGTGGCCAATTCTTCTGATCTCGCCGGAATCAAAAAGCGCCTTTACCTGTTTGCGGTGAAAGCCATCCTTAAGGATCCTGGAGAAACGCAGTATCCCTCTGTTCTTCTCAAAAGCCCTAATCAGTTCGTCTGTTTTCATACTCATAACATAGGTGTCCTTTACGTCTTTACTTATTAATAAGTGTAGCTGTTTTGGACACCCTTGTCAAGGCGCCCTTTTATATTCAAACGACGGGTGAGTATTAAATTTCTAAGATCCGGAAGAGACTTGGCGCTGAGGAAATAGTTCCGAAAAAAATGGCGCGCCCACGTGGCACCAATTCGCACTGCTAATGGTGCGAGTTCGATGGAAGAGCGCCCCCCAGTGACACCAATTCGAACCGCCTCTGAGATGGACGCTAGCATAATTATACCTCCGCTTTTGCAAATACCCGTCTATAGGAAGATCGCCCAGAAGGGTGCGGAGTTGCGAGATCTTAACATGACCTACGCCGCCATTGCGAAAAGCTTAAACGTCTCTAAGCAGCTGGCAATGATAGCATTCCGTTATTACAGAGAAGGCTAACGCCTAGTGCGATTTCGTTTAAATTCCTTGAAATCCTTGAGAACATCTTCTCCGCGAAGCTTTTTCATAGCAGTGCTCGTCCTAGAAAAGACTTTCCATTTCCCTGAGTCAAACCGCTTGATCTTTCGCCCATTCCTAGAGA
>MHFU01000158.1:13804-18888 GCA_001804345.1 Omnitrophica bacterium RIFOXYB12_FULL_50_7 | reverse complement strand
TAA
This sequence comes from Omnitrophica bacterium RIFOXYB12_FULL_50_7, assembly GCA_001804345.1. Taxonomy (GTDB): domain Bacteria; phylum Omnitrophota; class Omnitrophia; order Omnitrophales; family Aquincolibacteriaceae; genus Aquincolibacterium. The sequence continues at coordinate 18,885 of MHFU01000158.1, read as the reverse complement.
AGGCCGCAAAATGCTTCGAGGAAACGGCAAGGATTGACTTGCGCCATTTCGCGGGAATCTTCACGAGCACTTCCCTCACCCTCGCTTCCTCCTTGGGATATTTGAGCAGGAATTTCAGAATACTAACCGCCGTCTCGAGATCTTTTTCCCGCTTTTCTTTTTTGGTTCGTCTTGCGCTTATGATCAACTTGTGCAAAGCAAAAGCAGCCGGCTCCGGGACACAAACCGTCACATTCTCATATTGAATCTTTTGCGGGTATGCTGTCAAAAAATTCAGATAGCGAATCTCCTGAGCCTGAATATGCCAGGGATGGATGTCCCTCGGTTTATGAAATCCACGTCCTAATTCCGGAACAAGGAATTCCACTAATAAATCCGGATGCTGGTAGCGAACTAGACCGTTAGAAAAATTCAGTAACGGTATGAAACCCTCCTCTTTTAAAAGCTCGGGGATATCCACAATCTTCTTGATCTGGCCAGGGTGAGGTATAAGAAAATCCACATCCAGGGTTCTCACCGTGGACAAAAGATCCGCTTTCTCAAATTCGAGCCGGTAAAAATATAGGCACCAGCTCCCGATCAACATGCATTGATCAAGCACCCCGGTTTCGGAAAAACGCTTCAAAATCCGGAGCAATAACCCGGTCTGGTCATGTCTTTCCACGAAGCGCCCTTTCAATCATTTTCTGGTTAGACCGAGCATCTTTCAGAAGTGACTTATATTTCTTTCGGAGAGCGACCTTGTCCTTCATCTCCTTCAGTTCCGCCCCTGGCAGTTTCCCGAGATACTCACACCGAATTTTCCCTTTTTTGCTCAACACACGGTAAGGGTAATCGTGTTCCTTAATTTTCTTGATCTGGATACTGCCCTCCGGAAGCTTCGCGATTTCACGAAGATACCCTTTTTCAACCTGTTTTAATCGTTCGCGTTCTTCCTCAAGAACACCTTTAAGCACGCCCATAGCCCCCTCCAGTTAACCAAATCTTCATTGATATAATAGCATTTTGGTTAACTCAGGTCAAGCGAGTTAACCAAAAACATTCTTAATGCAGGATTCTTTGGTTAACATGCGTGGTAGATGTTCGAATAGAAGAGCGTCCCCAAGGGGATTTGGCGCCCTAAGCTTCGCTCTGGGTCGGCCACCCGCGCTACAAACATGACATTGCGTCATGTTTCTAAACAGCGCTCCCTTCAAATCCCCACCGTATAAACAAATATCGCGCACGGTAAAAACCGTGTGCGATATTTGGCGTCCCCAAGGGGATTTGAACCCCTGTTACCAGGATGAAAACCTGGTGTCCTAGGCCGACCTAGACGATGGGGACGCGAAAATCAGCGGCACCTGCGCCCAACGCGCAGGTGCGTGTTCGGGATGAACTTGAAACCCATCTCCGACACGAGGGCAGGATTATACTGTTTTTCAAAGAAAATCCAAGCGGATTAAGCGGAGCGAATTGGAATTTGAGGTTTCCGAAAATTAGGCAGCAATACTGAGTTTGAGATAACCCTGAATGGCGTTCCGCACAAGATCCAAAATGGCCCGATAGTGATCGGCATGTTGTATTTCAAGGTTGGGTTTAAGATCTGAAACAGTGCGGAGCAATACGATCCCCCATGCCTCAATTACGGTAATACCCCCGGATTTATCACCTGTAACCCAATAAGTACTCCGAGCTCCATTAACCCGAGGCAGCTGGTCTTCGTCACGCGCCACAAACGCAGCAACGCTGTCCCCTTGCCTGAATGAAGCAAAGAAATTATCACCCTGGGCAGGAACAAGTCGGAACTGCCCTTCCGCAAGAGCGATCCCGTGTTTTCGAGCGAGCTCATAGATTCGCAACTCACTTCTTTTTGCTGTTGCGGCATTCAAATCCACATTGCCCGAAAAAGTCGCCCGAAAACCTACTAACATACCTAAAAAGACAGCCAAATCCCTATCCCAGGACATCAATTGTTTTTCGGTGATCCCAAAAAGATTCGCCTGGATTTGAGGACCGGGCGCAGTAGAAGCGGAAACCGCCGCTTTTACCGCGACCGAAACAGAATTCATAAGCATGGTCAGAAGCTTTTCAAGACGTTTATTCGAGATCCCCGACTCCGGGGCATCCTTGATCAGCTGAGAAGCAATCCACGCCCGAGCTATCGCACGTTTATCGATGCTTTCACCAGGAATTAATGCCTCAATAGCCGTTTCTGAAAAAATATCCTCTACTTCATGCGCCGTCCAACGAACCGCTTCCAGTCGTTCCGTAGGCATCCCTGTTTCAACCGTTGTTAAATCCTTCGTGAAGCGAAGCTCGGCACGCGCTTCCGGCGTCGACCCTTGAAGCTCCAACTGGCGCAGTTCTGCCCGTTGGGTCATCCCCGATTCACTGCCCTGATCTGTTTGAGATTGTGACTGCGCCAACTTATGGACCATCGCCTGTAACTCCACCACGCCAACGGGTTTCTGCAAAAAAGCAACCCGCCCACCTTGAATATGCTCGGCTATTTTGCTTTTGTTAGCTCCATCTCCAGAAATAAAAAGAAACGAAGGCATAGGCTGCCTTTCGTCTTTACGCCTTTGCATCAAACGCTCAAAAAATTCCGGCCCATCCATAACCGGCATCTCGATATCACAGACAATAAGATCATGATCACTTGTTACCTTTTCTAAAGCATCCTGACCATTCACCGCTACATCCACGTTCGGGATCCCTACAGCCCTTTGAAGAATCACTTGCGATACGTTACGCACCGACTCGGTATCATCAATCACAAGAGCCCTTTGAAACAGGTTGCTTGCAAGGATGCGGCTTCTGGCAAGTTTATATTGTTTGGGGAACATCGCTTCGATCTCAGAAACAGCAGCTACCGCAGAACCTTTTGTTACCACCCTGGAATTTTTCCGGTAAGTTGTAGTCGGTGAATCCTCGGTGCTCGCTACCTGAAACTGCCGAACATTCAGGACCGTTGCCATATCCGAAAATCCGGAATGATCCGGCGTCATGACAAGGTCCATCACCCGCATCAACTGGATCACTTTGTCCACGGAAAGATCCGGAGTTACGGAGACGATCCGCTTCAAAGCTTCAGGATGCATCGCCTTAAGCGCTACCAGCACCGGCTCCAATTTCTCCGCATGACGGGCCTGATCTTTAGGGCCGCTCGAGGCAAAAAACAAAACCGCGTTTGTATTTTTTAAGATCCAGGAAAGCATCGGGACCCAAAGCTCCGAACCACCAAGCTCCGGCTCTGAATGGGAGAAAACATTGACATAGATAAATTTCCGTCCATTCTTCATCACCTCCTGGATATCCGGCTCTGCAAGACCCGTCCTTCGAAGCATTCCTTCTAATTCCTTTTTTACGCCTTCTTTTTCCAATTCATCCAACCCTAACTGCTGAAGATCGATATCCTGGAGGTCCATTTTGTCTTTCCAAAGCCCGAGTTCGCGGAAAACCCTTTTGATCATTTCCCAATGCTTGGGAGGTTTTCCTTGCGGCGTTTTTCTGGTAGAAGCAGTTTCCGTTCCCTTGACATGGTAAAGTTGGCTCCCTTGCGGTTTGTTCGCGTCGATCACGACAACAGGCTTGGGCACGTTCCCGGCAGGAGCATCGGCTCCCGCCAAAGGACTCATATGAATAAAGGCAGCCGGTAAATATCTACGTTCGGCTACAGGCTTTTTTCTCTCTTGCTCAGACATCTTTAAAAGAGCCCCCTGAAGGCTTTCTCCATTCCTGGTAAAATCAAAAACCATGTCACATCCCTGATCCGTAAGCCATGTTGCAAATTTCTCCGCGTGCCCTTGAGCAATGACATCTGCAATAGTCCCGCGCGGCACAGACGTCGGCTCAACTGTTTGAGGCTCCGTTCCTTTCAAATAATCGGAGTCGCGAACAGGAACCACTCTGGAACTAAACCGCTTTGCCGCAAAAAGATTAGGATAATCTGCGGCTATATGAATTTTGGCGTTTGGAAATTTTTTAAGAAGAAGAGGAACAAAAATACCAAAGTGCTTAACGTCATAACTTAATTGCGCGTAGTTCTGACCCTGGTGCCCGACAATAAAGATGTTTTGGACCTTGGCCGCTTCGTCAATCGATATCGTTAAAGGATCCAAAGGCCTTGTCACTTCTTGAACGATTGGTTGATCTGACTGCACTTCCGCCAAAGCGGAAGTTTCTTCACCTTGTGCAACGGGCGGTAACGCAGATCGTAACGCATCAAGTTTCTTCTGGGCAACAGCTTTTACATGTTGGTCCATTTCCTTCAACGTAAATTTAATCATAGAAAACTCAACAGGTTTACCCAGTACCCGCACAATAATTCCTCTTTCCAATAATTGATCAGCGGCTTTTTCCTCAGGAGTACTCCCCTTTCCACGCCTTGAAAACATTTCTTCCGGCACAATGTTTCCTGACCAAAGAACAATGGGAAGCTCAGGTTTTACAGCATGTATGGCTGTTGCCATCTCTGCCCCATTTTTCCCTGGTATATTGAAATCAGACCACACCAGGTCATAATCTCCGTGCGTTGCCATATCCAAACCTGCTTCGCCGTTGCGTACGACTGTAACTGAAACTTTCGCAGCGCCTTTTTTCCAACCTTTGATTGCATCGTTTAAAAAGCCACTAACCTCCGAACGATCTTCCACAATGAGTACCCGTGCAATCCCCTCTTGGGCATGGCGCTTCAAGATTTTCATTTCTTCTTCAATATCAGAAGGTTTGGCTTCCTGGACACCCTTCGTCGGTTCCCGCAATTCCGAGCGGACATTCCGGATCTTTCCATCGAGCTTGAAGACAGGTACTTCTCCGTCCTTGACATTGGTCATGGCCTCATTTAAGAGAATTTGTAATTCCTTTTCAGGCAATCCTTCAAAACGCAGCATAACCTTTTGCCCTTGAACAACTGCTGAGCCGAGCATGCTCAAAGTATTGAATACGTCGAATTCTCCATTGGTTGTTTTCAAAATAGCTCGTTTAGGCTGATGCTGCTTCACTATGGTTTCAAGCAAAGATACCGGCCCCGCATGGATGCCTTTCGGATTTGCTACAAGGAAATCCGCCTCAATCCATTCTTCACTGGGCGGGTGGCT
>MHFU01000158.1:5687-13769 GCA_001804345.1 Omnitrophica bacterium RIFOXYB12_FULL_50_7 | reverse complement strand
TTTCTTTTCTGCAGAAGTTGGAGGATTTTCGCTTGATCCTTTTTCTTCTTGTTTAAAAGTAAAACCGGTAATACGGTCAAAAAAATCCGGCAATTTTGCTTTGATGCTATTTTCCACCGACGCACTGATCGGCTTCCCGGGATTTCCAATTTCTTCAACCCAAAAAAAGACACGGGGAGCCGCATAATTCGTATTATCAAACCTGAATCCTTTAATATTCAGAATGCTTTTAAATCCGAAAAGCTTGCCCGCAAACATTTCGGTCAAAGCGGCAAAAAGACCTTGGCGGTCCGTCGAGGTAAATACAATCCGGCTGAGGCCTGCGAGCTCGCCTTGAGTTTCCGTGGCTATAAATACGTCCGTGGGTTGTTGCCGCCACCCCGTTGGCCTGGAAACAGTAAGTTCTTTTTGATAACGATCGTTCGCTCGTTCAAATTTTAGTTCCGTCCAATGCCTGGCTGGGTTCCCTTTCCCCAGCATCTCTCTGAATTGGTCTGCCACCCTATGAATCAGAGTGTCATGCTTAAGCAATGGCTCCCGAAGAAAAATAAAACTCAAGTCATCTTGGATATGTTGCAATATCTCTCTCGCATCACCTTTGGAATATGGGAAAGCTCCTAAAAAAACGGTCGTTGTAGAGTTGTCTCCGTATTTCCTCGGAGCAATATTTTCAATCATAAATCCATTTTCATAAAGCACGCGAGCAAAGATCGCCAACACTCCCGGTTCATTCAACGGATGAGAAAAAATCAATTCATAGGCTTGATCATAGTCGCCCGCAAGCGATGTCGCAAGCATGGCAACGCGGGCTTCATCTTTCTGTGCCTGGGACCATTCCAAATGTGCTAATTGCATCAATTGCTGCAATATCTCTTCGGGGGTACGATCGGTTTCATAATAGAAAGAGACGTGTTGAATATACCGTTGGTAAAGAGCTTTTAAGGCCCCAGGATCTCTCAATGTTTTTTGAAGCGTCGCCCGAAGAAGATCCTTATTCGTTTTGTCGGCTAGTACCAAATAATTTTCCAGAAGCCTCGAAAAATCATGGCCTTGAATTACTTGCATGAGGTGTTGCAACTGCCCCAATCGGGCCCCGGACTCGCCATTGCGAAGAGTTTCATATCTTCTCGTCAAAGCATGTCCGATTTCATCAGATCCAACATCAGGCTTTTTTGAAACAAAGAGAAAATCATGCAAGGCACCAAACATCATATCAAGACTTGCCATTGAAGAACGCGTCCCTTCGCGAAGCAGAAGAGACAAATGCTCCGGTGCCGTATGAGCAACGCGTACAGCAACGGTCATGGCGTATAGCCTATGATATATCTCTAAAAGATCGGGATTTTCAATGTCCTTATCTTTTAAAAACTCTCTCATCGCAAGCAACAAAAACTCTACCGCCGGCACTTTTTCTGTTCGAGTTAAAAAATCTCTCTGGCTTAGAAAATGCTGAAAGTAAATCAGCCACGTTACTTGCGCTACCAACGAAGCATCCTTGTCCCATCCTAAAAACTGGAGATGGGCTGCTACTTTTTTGCGATATTGTTCAAGGAGAGGTGCCCCTTCCATCCCGTGTCCAGCTTCCTTCACTTCAAGCTCCACAACATTTCTTAAGAGGATGGCCAGACGGAGTGTCCGTGCGGAAACAGGATTAGCGCGCACAATCTTATAGGATTCCCCCACGTTTCGAAATGGACGGCTATTGTCTCTGAAAAAGCGTTCTAAAAGCTCTGTCGCTCGAATCGTGAGGATATCGGCGGTATACTGTTGATCATCAAACAAAAACTCGCCACGAATCGCTCCATATCCCGGAATTAACCCGTCGAGAAGTTTAAACCGGTGCATTCGCAAAATAGCATAATCAATACTTTGATCAAGCATCAGCAGCTCTTTAAATTGGTCAGCCATTTTTTGCCGGATTTCACTGCTATATTGGGCGGGATCGTGCAAGAAAAGGTTTCGCCGTAAAGCTTTTTGAACACGATGACTCAAGTGAACATTATTTTTGGCTGCCAGATAAAATACTCTGATCATCCACTCCGGACGTGCTTCGAACAGTTTTTCTGCATCTTTGATATGCAACGCTCTTACCGTGCCATAATAGAAACCCCGGTTGCCTGCAAACTGAATACCGGTGCGACTCCGAATCGTAACCTTAAAAGATTCCGCTGCCCCTTCAGCTCGAGCTTCACTGCGAAGCGAAACCACTTCGATCGTTTCACCGTCATCATATTGGGCCTTGGAGACATTGTAGAGAAGCTCATGAATAACCCGCGTTACATTTTCCACCGCATGCATGCTATGATTAAAATAGTTTTGATAAAAAAGCTTTGTGTCATGTGTATTATCACCGGTGGTTCCTTCCAGAGAATGCCCTTGAGCGGCCAATGCGGCCTTTAATTCCGGGATAATCGCAGGAATAAGTGACGGAACAAGCCGACCTGAGTAAGGTCCCTTAGGATCTTGTTTTCTTTTTTGTTGAATAATTTCGCGAAGCGGCACCGAAAAATCAAATGCCGCAAGAAGTTGCTCTTGTTCGGAAGGAAGTAAAAAATCACGTTTGACGAGATAATTGAGCATCCTTGTCAATTCATTGCGGCTCAAATGCTCGTTCGAATTCAGGTTAAGACTATCGAGCGTTGCCCGGTGCTCGGGATTATCCAACATGGCACGAACCATATGCTTGAGAAATACAAATTCCACGGAACTCCCCGGCCCTTCGACAACGTCGGGATCCAATCGATGAAGACCCAGAAAGAAGCCGTGACGCTCAAAATTCTGCTGCCATGATTCCAGCACAATCATAATTTCCTTGGCCTCCTTCATTCGAGACGTCAGAAACTTAACCATTTTAAGTTGCTCATTCGGCCGAAACTGATCGGCTCCTTCGGATTCCAGCCGTCCGGCTTGTTCGCGTTCAAAAATATTTTCCGACATTTTACTGGGCACCATGCTGACAGACAGCCCGGCCTTCGGATAGATCCGCTCCAGGTCCGCCAGCATAGGAGCATATTTTGAATCGGTCGCGATCTCTCCGCAAAGGCATAATTTTTTGGGGTGATCCGGATGAGCAGCATTGTAATCATGAAAGGCTTTCACGATCGAATAGACCTTATTCAAAAAACGCGAATCCATTTGTTGAACAAGGATCGCATACCAGGGGTCATCACGCTCTAAACGGACTTGATCCTCCGGTGACGACCAACTCTCTTCTGCATCAAATAAGTGAAAATCATTTAACCCACCATTAAAAACCTGCAAGAAATCATCTTCCAAAAACGCGCCCAGGTTCCGCACCGCATCAGGTGTTTCCAGCATCATTCCAAAACGGATCCCTCGCAACAAAACCTCACTGGCAACTTGCGCTTCGTCTCCACCCATTTCAAGGATCCTCTCACGCGCAAACGAAACAGCAATCGGCAGAATCTGCGTTTGGATATAACGAATCTCAGCGGGATCCCTGACCATGGGAAAGACGACTTCGAGCATAGCTTTTTCGCTCCCCTGAACTTCTGCATTGGCGAGTATCATGGCAGCAAGTCGCAAAATCAGCCTTAAACGCCCAAAACCCGTATAGTACATTTCATATCCGCCGACCTTGTCGTTTTGAATCACACCTTCGTTCAAAAGGGTTTCGTACAAAACCGGATTTTTGTCCAGGCGGTAATCTTCGGTACGGATCCGGACAGCTTGGCCCCTAAGCGTCGAATGCGTCAGCAAATCTTTTATTTCCTCGATATCCATGGCAAGCTGCATCACAAGAGGATCTTGTCCTTGATGCTTAGAACGTTCAACCCATGAAAAAAATTCGCGACGCCGTTCCTCCAATGGCATTGGCTGCAAAGCACTATCAACAGGCGCTTTTTTCAACTCCTCCTGCAACGCACGCACCATCGCAGTGGTCGCAACCGTAGAAGTCTCTGTCTGCATTTCTGTTCGATACAAACCGACCTCCACCTGAGCCAGTCCGATCTCAGCAGCTAACTCGTCAAGAACTCTTAAATTGCCGGGAATTAAATTAAGCGCAAATCTTCCTTTAACTTTAGGTTTTGACTGCTTCACCCAGCGATTAAGCGCATTTTCCCACAATATTGTCCGTTGCGATTCATGATCATAGGCCGCCCGCTTTTCCGGTTCGGGATTAACGACCAATTGCATCCCAACCTCCCCCTCTTTCCCAGGGGGAGTCTTTTCTAAAGCCGTCAAAATGAGAAGAGGGCTCTCGTTCCCCTCCTCAACCCGAGCAATAAACTCATCAAGCGCTGGCTTTTCCAAAAAAACTAACGCCGGAGGATTAAAATCAGATCGAATAATGATGGCAGTATGTGAAGTTTGATTAACACTATCGCTTCCTTCACCAATCTTTGTCGCCATCATGACAATCCCTTTGAGCCGGTTACCATGTTGGGCACGAATCTGGCGATATTGCTCCGGCGATAATGGATCCTTGGCAATTAAAATAAAACCCTCTCGTTCAGAGACGCGCCGAAAATTCAGTTGATAACTTTCTGCCTTAACCAGTTCCGCTAAAATTTCCATGCCAAACGTGATCCCATCCTCCAACGCTGGAATGCTAAGACCATTGGCTTTCGCCGTAGTATTCATATCACTAATTTTTCTAACAACATGCTGTTGAAAAAGGCTGGCGATGCTCCGATTTTGATTTACCATCGCAAGAAGCCATTGATTCTCCTTTAGATCTTCGGCCTGCGACATTGCATCAATTTCGCTGCTGGTCATCGTGCTCAAATCTTTCAATAAAACAGGATTCGAATCTTGCGGCTGTCTTTTAAACTTCCACAAAAATCTCTTACTGACATCTGAATCGGTTTCAGATCCTAGCGACATGGCTTCACCCAATGCCATGAAGAAAGCGTCTGCATAATTTTTCTTTCCGTCGCTATACTGCATGCGCAAAGTAGAAACCGCTTCGAGATAGACTCGAAATTTTGTCTCCAGTTCACCGGAATTTTGCAATTGCTGCTCAAGCTGCTTCTCGAGTTCTTTCACATTCTCAGCGTGGGTTCTCTGCGCCTGTCGTAATTGTTTGTAGGCATTTTCCACGCTTTGGAAATGAGCATTCTTTGAATATGCTTTTTGTGTTGCATGAATCAAGTTACGGGCTCGTTCTTCACGTTGTTCGGCTGGAGCAACCACAAAACGATTCAAGCGCGTTGAAACTCTCCGAAGAGAGTAAAGTAAGTCTCGATACTGCTTTTGAGCCTCTTTCCATCGCTCTTCCGCAGAAGCGTTTCCAGGCAATAGCTGCCCTCTTCCGTCTAAAAATTCTACATTCTCCGCTCTTTTGAATACCACGGCACGTCCGGCAAGCGACGCGTTGGCCGGAATTGTTTGCAGAACTTTGAAAGCCGATTCCCTCAGTTCGGAACGAACGGCGGTCGTGATAGCCGTTGAAACAACACCGAACATACCGGCAACGGCCCCGGATCCGGACGCGAGATTGAACGCCGACGTCCGCACCTCGGCTCGGGGTATCACTCCCCTTTGAGATCGGTAAGGTTGGACAGTGACGGTCTCACTGCCTGAATTGGTTACCTTGACAATGTCTTGTGACGGATTTTCGACCTTGTATTCCGGCATTCCATAATACCCGGTATGAAAGCGAGATTCGCCATAAGCATCAGTAAGAAAAAAACCACCATTCGCCAGATCAAAAATTTCCGAACGATCGCTTTTACCGGACACAGTAATTCTAAAAGTACCGGTTGCGCGGAATGAAAATTGTTCGCCGGGTCCAATTTGAACAGGTTGGATTAATCGTAGCGCCGGGGCTGCCGCCTCGGTTCCTGAAGGGACAGACCCTACAGGGGGTGTGACATTAATCATAGGCCGACCCGTTTGAGAAGTCCCTTTTGAAGAAATAGTTCCGATCATAACTCCGATGCCCATGGGCCCTATTTCGACAGCCATAAAACCCGCCGTCACTCGAGGCTCCCTTTCCCTAGGACTAGCCGCACGCATGGGTCCTTCAGCCGCAGCAACGGGGCCCGCCCCCGCGATAAATCCCCCACCGACCTGGGCTTCCACTTCCTGCACCTGCGGCAATGGCGGTTGGGTCGATTTGACATAAGACATTATTTTCTCACTAAAAACTCTCCAGGAAACTGATCCTAAATAGAGTCCCAGGATCGCCATCCGGACATCAACATTTGCTACGATCGCCTGCATCAGCGGAGCAAAGTCGGGATCTTGCGTTTTCTCCGGCGATGGCGACCGGCCCCCGCCAATTTCAAATTGTTCTCCTCGCAAAGTTTGAATGATAATCCTCATTCCAACAAAAACCGATGAAAGATTCATCTTCAAGGAAATATGCTGAACGGGAGAATTTTGAACATCGATTTCAAAAGTACGCGCGGTATCCAGCGGATTCATTACTGCGGGTTGATCTTTAGACACCGTAATCTTTGTATTCAAATTTGGAAGTTCCGCCAAAATTTCCTCCGAAAGCCGCTCCCGCACTTCTGAGCGATTAAAGAACTTGTTCGCGAAAGGAATGATCATAGCGGCTTTGAAAGCATAGGTCCCGCCTTGAGAAAGGACCCCAACAACTTTTCCTGTTGCCAAATTGACGATCGCACTCCCACTCATCCCTGGCCTACTGTCGGAGGAAAAAATGGGGAAAGAATGGGCCTCATCCGCTGCATTTCCTTGCGGCCGGGTGCCTTGATTTTCCACAACCCCTGCCCATGCCCAAGCTAGTTTCAGCCTACTTCGTGCGCTTGGAGAATCGTCTTCTGCGGTATAACCTGCGAAAATCAAAGGTTGGTATCCTTCAAAAGCTTCTTGTTGTATTTCTAAAGTCCGGTTGCCAGAAAAGTTTTCAGCAAAATCTTCTTCTCCGATTTCAAAAAACAAAACATCGTTAGCCGCGGAATAAGCAACCGGTTGTGCAAACACAAAGTTTTTTCCGTTAGAAAGATTGATCCGGTAATCTCTTGATATGATTCTCCCTCTAGCATTAACCGGGTTGCTGATCAGATTATCCGCATTATGCGCTGCAGTCATGACATACGGTTTGCCTTGAATCGTCACCAACGCCCCGCTGCCTTCCACAACTAATCGGCCATTCTCGAAAACTTCTACCGCCACGACAGCTTTGGCGATGTCATCAATGATTCGACTCGTCCTTCCAATGGCAGGATCGGTGATGGCAGGCACGGGGCTGTCCGGATCGTCCTTTATCGGAATCTGCAATCGAGTTTCAAGAAAGGATGCCAATCCCTTCGAGTCCATCCAATTAGACCTTAAAAGTCTCAGAAAAGGCCCGAGAGAGTCCTTCGTTACGAAGGTGTCAATGCCTTCTAGTAAGGCAGGATTCCAGGAAGGAATATCGAGTTGAACAAATGGGATTCGAAGATCCTCAAATTGTACCCCCACATTGATCCCGGAAGACCGATCCGTTTTCCAGGCAATAACCGCTTGACGCGGGGCAAATTCCCGAAAAAATAATACCCGATCAAAAGATCCGTATGGCGAACGGGCATAACCCGGTATTTCCAAGTTGGCATCAGGATCCAGTCCAAGTTGCCGGCTTACACTGATTGCAGGGATCTGTGAAACAAGATCAGGGGTTCGTACCGAAATATAACCCGCTTGCTCTGGACTCCGTATTTCCGCGCGAATTGTATTTGTTGGCATTAATGTAAAATGGTGCGTTGGTTCCCCCACATGTATTGAAACGGTTTGGTTTCCAATAGCAACATCCGCAGATAAACCATTCCACTGCCATGTTCCAATTTCTGCTGCAACTGCTGCGGAATAGTCAATCGCGGCTGTGATTGGCGATGCCGGAATGGCCGTGTTTTGAGGAAGCGTTGCGCCAGCAGGTCTTGGAGTAAAACGCAGTATCGTGGGATCCTGGAGCCGTTCAGACGCGACAACGCGCGAAAGAACGGGACTCTCCGCGAAAGCTTTTTGCACCCGACCGGCCATATCAGCACCTTTGACCTGGTATTTATCGAAAAGAACCGGGGCGGCGGTCTCGAGCACTTCTTTGAAAAGCATGGCTTGCTGCTTGGTCAAAAACGGGTTTTTGACTTTGAAATAGGCGCTCAGATCGGC
>MHFU01000158.1:518-5651 GCA_001804345.1 Omnitrophica bacterium RIFOXYB12_FULL_50_7 | reverse complement strand
ATGATCCGTTCTGCTGATATGCGGCGCAAGCACTGCGTACCCGATTCCCTGTTCCGCCAACACATCACGAATCCCATCCGTATGGAAGCCGCCGGTGATCAGAACAACAACTCGGGCCACGGGCCACGTCTCCCGTGCCACGAACTGGTTTTTCCGTGGGGCGTGGACCGTGGACCGTGGCCCAGAAAACAGCGCCAAGCTGTTTTCCACAAGCGCGCGATCGCGTTGCGAGGCAACATCGTAAAAGTGACGGGCTTTTGTGAGAAATTTTTTGAGGGGCTGAGAATCTTTGGTAAAGACATCCATCGCCTTACGTTCAGCAACGGCTTTTTGATATTCGTCCCGCGTTAATTCGAGCGACAAAAGCTTCCCCAAAAGATCAAGATTTTCCAGCTTGTGAACAAGGGCTTTTTCCGCATCCGTACGTGCCAGTTTGTCGATCAGCTGCCTCTCAAGCAAACTCATCTCCTGCATAAGCCCCGGCGCGTCAATCTCGGCTTGAAGAATCAGAAGCTTGAAGCTTTTCAGAAATTCCGTTTCGTTCGCCAAAGAATATTTATGTTTTTGAGTAAAAAGAAAAAGCCTCTCAAGCATTCTTCGCGGATACAAAGACGCGTCCATGCCGTAGACCATTTTGTGCTGGTCGTCCTTGGCAATCAGCAATCCTTTTTCGATTCCATAGGACCTCAAGGATTCGATAAGCTCTCTTTCGATCTTTTCCTTGGCCAGAGGCTGCAGCTGCTCAACCAGCTTCTGCCATGCTTCCGGGGCTTGATTCACGGACTTTCCGGCAGAGGAAGCATCAAGCAATGCCAGGCGTGTTAAATTAGGAAAACGCAACTGTTCAATCGGATCAGCAAGATCAATCCCCAGAATCTTAGAAACTTTTTTCTGGAGGTAACGGACATAGGCCCTAAGGTCCGCATCCGCGGCAACTCCGGTCGCATGGTATTTCCCTTCCTTGCGGCGCTCTCGTTCCTTCAGAAAGGCACGGAGATCCGGGTTCAGGACACGGGAACTTTCTTTTTCAAGCTGGACGTGAATGGGATTCAAAAGCGTTTGAAGCTCATTACGTTTAAAAAGCAGTTCGCGGTAGGTTTTCAGATTTTCGCGGTAAAGATCAACATTTTCGACACCCGCAACAGCTGACCATAGTCCACGGTCCATAGTCCACGGCTCCTTGCGTTTTCCCTGTGGACTATCGACCATCGACTGTCGATTCGTTTGGTATTTTTCCCACGCAAAAAGCTCGGCGCCAGTCATCTCACCTTTGGCTTTAAGGTCTTCAACAACCGCTTGATTAGCCTCCGGGAACTCTCGAAAAAGATCCAGATATTCGGGATGAAGCGGCCCTGAAGCGCCCTCGACACCGATCGCAATGTCGGGATACTTTTGGGCGAGAAATTTCAGGATTTCATAAATATTTCGCTGGGCTTCGGGGTTGGCGTGCGCGTCCTGGATATGCACGACAAATCGGTCGGCAGTCCACAGTCCATGGTCCATAGTACTTGTTTCTTTTTCTGTGGTCTGAGGTCTGTGGTCTGAGGCCTGAAGAAACGAAGTTTCTTCAACCGAGCCAATCTCCGAAGGAAGAGAGTAAAGGGACTTCTGAAGTTCTTTCTGAAATGTTAGCCGATCCGCGCGAACCAGGCTTTCTCCGGCAGCCAGCACAACGGAAGGATCCCCTAGCAATGTAGTCGCCGTAAAGGAAACGGCCACAAATAAAGAAATTCCCCTGAGCACAATGGATTTTGTGTTATGGTTTGTCATTTTTTTTGGTTTTTGTAGCTTGAAATGTCACTGATAATTCAACTCTAAATAAAAGCTTTTCTTAAGAATTTCATCATGGGACAGTATACCCACTGAATTTCAATCTGTCAAATCATGGGTGACTGATTAGCCATGAAAACAATGAGGTTACATCATTTTTTGAGAGATCGGCCAAGGAGGAATTAAGAGCGTTTTGGATAAGTTCGCGCGGGAGCCGGTTACTACACCTGAGGTCATCCCTCCGGCGGGATGGCTGTATGAGAATTTTTACGCCTTCAGCATCAAAGCTTCTTTAATTTCTCCAACTGCTCCCACCGGTCGTACATTTGAGCGAGCTCTGCTGAAAGGGCCTCGGTTTCCAATTTAATTCGGGAGATCTCCGTAGGGTCTTTTTGATAAAAGCCGGGCTCGGCCATAAGGCGGTAAAGCTCTTCCTGTCCCCCTTCGACCTTTTCGATCCTTTTCAGTAAATCTTTTAACTCACGCTGCTTTACCGGAGAAAATTTCGACGCGCTTCGGCTCTCTTCAGACGCTGAAGGGACTTGGAGCATCGAGGTTTTCGATCCACCGGTTTCGGGCTTCATAATGCGCTGACTCAACCAATCGTCATACCCTCCCGGATATTCACGAACCACCCCCTCTCCTTCCATAGCCAGGGTCGACGTAACAACATTGTTCAGGAACGAGCGGTCATGACTGACTAAAAGCACCGTTCCTTTATACTCCACAAGCAATTCTTCGAGCAATTCCAGGGTCTCCACATCCAGATCATTGGTGGGCTCATCCATGACCAGGAGATTGGAGGGTTTGGAAAAAAGCCTCGCCAGGAAAAGACGGTTCCGCTCTCCCCCGGATAATACCTTCACCGGGGTCCTGGCCCTGTCAGGGGAAAAAAGAAAATCCTGCAAATAACCGATGATGTTTTTGGCCTTGCCGTTGACGATCACTGTATCCCCGGATTCGTTCACATTTTGAGCGACTGTTTTTTCGAGATCAAGCCGTTCGCGCAGTTGATCATAATAAGCGATCTCAAGACCCGTCCCGACATGCACAGACCCTTTTTGAGGCTCGATCTGCCCCAAAAGGAGACGCAGAAGTGTCGTTTTACCGCACCCGTTCGGTCCGATCACACCGATTTTGTCACCGCGCATGATCTTGGCAGAAAAATCCCGAATCAAAAATTGGCCTCCATAACCGTGACTCATATGAAGCACCTTGGCGATCAAGTGTCCGGACAGCTCGGTCACTTGCGCTTTCATGCGGACGCTTCCGATCCCACGCCGCTGCGCCATCTTCTGAGCTCTCAGTCGCTCTAACGCCACCACGCGGCCCTGATTACGAGTCCGCCTCGCCTTGATGCCTTGTCGGATCCAAATCTCTTCCTTTTCCAGTTTTTTCTCAAAGCGTGCGCGCTCGGCCTCTTCCGCGTCCAGCGCCATCTGCTTGCGTTCCAAAAAAGTCGGGTAATCACACGCCCAGCTAAAAAGCCTTCCCCGGTCCAACTCCACGATCCGCGTCGCGAGATGTGTCATGAATGTCCGGTCATGCGTCACGAAGAAAAGAGTGCCGGAATATCCTTTGAGAAATGCTTCTAACCAGTCGATTGATTCGATATCCAAATGGTTGGTCGGCTCATCCAGGAGGAGGATCTCGGGTTTAAGGACAAGCGCACGGGCTAGCAGAGCACGTTTTTTTTGGCCGCCGGACAATTCTTCAAACTGACTTTCGGGATCCAGCTTCATGTGGGAGATCACTTCCTCGACCTGACGGTTGGTTTCCCACGCTTTTGAATGATCCATTTCCGCCTGAAGATCGCCGAGCTGCTTCATGAGCTGCTCGGAATATTCACTCTGGAGCCGGTGGTTGACATGATGATAATCACTCAAAAGCTTCACGCGTTCACCCAACCCCGAAAGCACAAGATCGAACACATTGCCCGAGATCCCGGAGGGAACTTCCTGCGGCAGATGCGTGACTCGGATGCCTTTTTGATAGACCACTTTGCCTGAGTCCGCCTGCAAATGCCCGGCCATCACTTTCATTAAAGTGGTTTTTCCCACTCCATTACGCCCCAAGAGAGCCACGCGCTCCCCTTGTTCCAACTGGAGATCCATATGATCAAATAGAGGCGGTCCCCCATAAGCCAACGTAATGTCCTGCAGACTGATTAGTGCCATGATTTATTCTTTTCCTAAAACAGGAGCAACTTACGCCCTCGGAAGATTCGCTCCGTCGACGGGAGTGGTCCCCTCCACGGAAGGTGTCTGAGGATTATCATTATTTCGGCTGAGACGTTTGAGCCTTTTCGCCTCCTGCTCCTGCTTACGCGCCGCTTCTTTTCTCATCTTATTTCCTTTGTAATTAACTCTCATTTTTTTCCTTTCGTTGGTCCCAAGGCTGCACAAAAATGCTTCTTAAAAACTTTGACGTACAAGTCTTCGACTTTCTTCCGAGCCCACGGCGTTTTTCGGAAAAACCTCAGGCTGGACGTGAGAGTAGGATCAAAAAGAAAACAGCGAACCGGGATACGATTCGCCAACTCCTTCCAACCCACGTGTTCCACCAGCCGGCTCAGGATCACCTCGAGCGTCACGCCGTGCAACGGATCTTTTAAATTCTGATGCGGCAAAACTCCACCCTTCCCTATTGACTCATTTTCAAATTTTCCAGAAACAAAAAAACGTCCAACGTTCTCGCCGTCAGACGTCCCAGAAGATAAATGCGTTGCGCTTATGTCAAAATACTCGCTTCACCATGATAGCGCGACACAGTATAGCATGCCACGCCCCCACCCCTGCTATAATATAAGCCGCCTGCGATCCACTGGAGGAAGAAACTCCGCCAAAATTTTTGATGGATATCATCTTGACCTCATTTGATGACGATTGTAATATGCCCCTGCCCGGTGGACGAATTTTGAATGGTTTTGATTCAGAAAAGCACGGAACTGCCGATGGGTAACGGGATTGATCAGTAAAGAAGGACCTCGTGGAAGAACCTATGAAGATTAAAACATCCTACAGACTGGTAATGCTGTTGGCCATCTTGGCGGCTCTGGCTGCTTATGCGTACTTCTATTGCCCCGCCAAAACAACACGCCCCTTTAAACCTTTGACGGTAAAACCTGGCATAACGCTCACGGATGCGAAAATGGCAATCGGTCTTGATGAGCAGCTAATGCCTGTACAGGTAACCGACGTTTTCCCTCGCGATACAAGACGGGTCTATTGCTGGTTCTCCTGGGACAATGCCACGCCGAAAGTTGAAATGAAAGCGGACTGGAATTATGCTGTAGATGACATTCATATTCTCACCTACGATTTCAGGATCCCTCGGAAGAAAGGCTCCGGAGGCATCTCTCTC
>MHFU01000158.1:0-493 GCA_001804345.1 Omnitrophica bacterium RIFOXYB12_FULL_50_7 | reverse complement strand
AATAATTTCTTATCCATCAAGGATTGGCTCAATCGCGGAGTACTTCCTACAAACCGCATTATTCTGATTATTCGTCTGACGTCTCCGTTCCCTCGAAGAAAACCACTTCACAAGTAACCCCGCCAAAGAGCTTTCTCTCGGATTCGGAAAGAAGAATCGCATCACCCGTAACACCTTCAAAAGAAACCTCCTCTTGGTACTGCGACTCACCTGAAACCTCCCCGAAATCCTCGCGGGTCACCGTCCTCAGGAATTGAGCCTCGCCATAGACCTCCCCGAAATTCTCGCGGGTCACCATCCTCAGAAATTGCACTTCGCCTGTAATCTCTCTAAAATCTTCGAGTGTCCTTCTCGGAACAAGCAACAATCCGCCACCAAAAGGAACGATACCGGGCATAAGCACCGGCCCTTCGACCGTGAATACAGGGAACACAGGCCCCACAGGAGGCCCCCATGGCCCCATGGGCGGCTCAAATACCGGCGGACGGTAGAT
>MHFU01000157.1:18146-21130 GCA_001804345.1 Omnitrophica bacterium RIFOXYB12_FULL_50_7 | reverse complement strand
TTTCCTCCCTCACGGGACATGTGATCCTCTGCGGGTTCGGGCCCACAGGCCAGGATCTGGCCATAGCCTTCCAGCAAGAAAAAGTTCCGTTTGTGATCATTGAAATGAATCCGGTCAGGATGCGCGAGGCCAAAAAGATGCATATGAAGGCTATTTACGGAGATGCGGCCAATCAGGAGGTGTTGAAACGGGTCGGGATTGGTCGTGCGCGAGCGGTCGTCGTGAGCTTTCCGGACCCGCTTGGCATGACGCAGATTATTCGCGTGGTGCAGGGCCTGAATCCCGATGTGACTCTTGCGGTCCGGACGCGTTACGAAGGACAGATGCCGCGGCTTTTTGAGCTGGGGGCGGATATCGTGGTCACCGAAGAGTGGGAAGCGAGCCATGAGCTAAATCGTCTGGTTCTCGGGCAACTGGATATTCCCAAAGAAAGGATCGAGTATCATCTCGGTCGCATTCGCACGCGCAAGGAGATCGCGGTCGAAGAAGCGATCTTTCGGCGCACAGTCAAAGCGTCTGTTCCTGAAAAAAATCGGTGATAGAATAATGTGCCTTAAAGTGCCATTTTCCTTCCTTCAGGGGCAGGCATTCAACGACTGCCTGTCCCCTAAGGATTTTGTTTCTAATTAAAGGGAGGCTCCTATGAAGCTCTTAGTGAAATTAGTCGTGCTGTTGATCGTGGGGCTTGTTGTGTTGGGGCTCGCGCGGAATGTGGTGGTGAAGGCGATGGCGGAAAACGGGGTGCGGGCTGTGACCGGGATGCCTTTGAGTATCGGCCAGCTGGATCTCAATTTGTCGAAGACCCTGGTGGATATCGAAGCCCTTGTTGTAAAAAATCCTTCGGGTTTCCATGACACGGTGCTGGTCGATATTCCGAAGATCCTTGTGGACTATAACTTCGCGGATATCCTGAAGGGGAACGTTCATCTTGAAAATAGCGAATTTGATATAAAACAGTTTACGGTTGTGAAGAACGAAAAAGGGGAGCTCAATCTGGATCGTCTGAAAGCGCTTCAGGGGACCCAAAAGGCGTCTGCCCACGCACAAGCAACAAAACAGGAACCGAAAGCCCCCGCAAAGGCCCTGCCGATCAAGATCGACATGATGCGTCTTAAAATTGGCAAGGTCGTTTATATGGATTATTCCGGCGGCAAGCTCTCCACCAGAGAATTCCGGATCAATCTCGATCAGAGTTTCCAGAACATCACGGATCTCAACAGTGTTGTGCGTTTGATCGTTCTGAAGGCCATGATGAGTTCCGGGATCTCCAATCTCGTGAATTTTGATATCGGGGGTCTTGAGGGAACTCTGACCGGGGCTTTTAATACTTCCACGAAATTGGCAGCCCAGGTCGCGGCAAAAAGTCTGGATACTTTGAAGACCGTAGCGGAGAACCCGAGCGCGCTCGCGGTCCAGGCGGGCGGCGTGCTCAAAGACACCGCCGGCACTGTCGAAAGTACGGCGAAAGAAGTGACCGGTGGCGTTAAGAGTGCCGCGAGGAGTCTCAAGAATAAATTGAAACTTCCGTTTGGGAAAGGTAATTCTTGATCCTTTCTTTCGGGCCGAGGGCAATTCTATGAGTCGCGAAAAAGAGCTCAAAATCCTTCTTCGCATTACGCATCAGATCAATGCGGGTCTGACGGTCGAGGAGGTCCTGGATTATGCCTATAAGACCCTGCACGTTATCATCCCGTACGATCGGATCGGATTTGCGCTTTTAGAGGAGAACGACACGGTCCTGCGGGCCTATTGGGCGTGTTCGAAGGCGCCCGTGATCAAGATCGGAAAAGATTATTCCGCAGCCATGAAAGGCAGCAGTCTCGAAAAAGTTTTTCAGACCCGGGAGCCGCGCATTCTGAATGATCTGGAGGCCTATCTCAAGGATCATCCGGATTCGAAGTCCACGAGAGATATTGTAGAAGAGGGGATGCGTTCGAGCCTGACATGTCCCTTGATCGCTTCCAGGAAGCCCATCGGTTTTCTCTTTTTTTCGAGTACGGAACCCTGTAAATATCAGGACGCGCATGTGGGGCTTTTCCGGGAGATCGCGGGCCAGCTCGCTTTGACGCTTGAGAAAAGCCGTCTTTACGAACAGGTGGTCCGGTTTAACGATTTGAAGAACAAGCTTCTCGGGATGGCGGCGCATGATCTTCGCAGTCCTCTCGCGGTTATCAAGGGTTATGCGGATCTTTTTGAGGACGGGACTTTAGGGGCTCTTGCCCTCGATCAGAAAAGATCAATCCGGATCATTCTCAAGCATTGCGATAAGATGCTCTTAATGATTCGCGATCTTCTGGATGTCAGTGCGATCGAGTCGGGGCATTTGGCGATGGAATGGCAAGAGATCGATCTGACGGCTTTTCTGAAAGAAAATGCGAAGGACGGCGCTCTTTTAGCCAAAGCCAAATCGATCGAATTCGTCACCGAGATCCCCGAAAATCTTCCAAAAGTTTCGATAGATCCCAACCGCATCGATCAAGTGATCAACAACCTCATTACGAACGCGATCAAATTTTCAAATTCCAAGAGCCGGATCGTTCTGCGGGCCGTTCCTGCGGAAGGCGCAGTCGCAATCTCGGTCATCGACCAGGGGCAGGGCATTCCCCCTGAAGAGATATCAAAAATGTTCCAATATTTTGGCAGGACGAGCGTCCTTCCGACCGCCGGTGAAAAAAGCACCGGGTTGGGACTCGCGATCGCCAAACGCATGGCGGAAGCCCACGGCGGAAAGATCAGCGTTGAGAGTCAACCGGGAAAAGGTTCCACATTCACCTTTACGCTTCCCCTGAAGCTTTCCTGAGCCGTTGATGGGTTCCTTGAGTCTCGAGATCAAAGCGCGGTGTTCCGATCCGGGCCGCATTCGCACCATTCTCAAGGCACATCAAGCCCGATTCAAAGGCCTCGATCATCAGATCGACACATATTTTCGCGTTCCCGTCGGCCGATCCCAATACCAATCAATCGAGGCAAAGCTGAGATTGGGG
>MHFU01000157.1:16582-18134 GCA_001804345.1 Omnitrophica bacterium RIFOXYB12_FULL_50_7 | reverse complement strand
GGGCCGTCCAAACTACCATTAAGTAAAAGAAAAATAGAGTTTGGACGGCTAAAACTTCGCGAAGGGAATATCGAGAACGCTCTCATCCATTACAAGCGCGTGAACCAAAAGGGCTCCAAACGCTGCGACGCCGTGCTCTATGAATGCCGCGGCGCAAAGGCGATGAAAAAGATCCTGGAGACGTCTTGCGGCATTCTTACGATTGTGGACAAGCGCCGGGAGATCTTTTTTCTTGGGAACGTCAAATTCCACATCGACCGCGTGAAAAGACTCGGGAATTTTGTGGAGATCGAGGTGTTCGGCTCCGCACAAGCCGCCGCGAAACTGAAAAAGCAATGCGAGTTTTATCAGAAGCTTTTGGGGATACGGTCGAAAGATCTCGTCGCGGATTCTTATAGTGACCAGTTGCTTAGACGAAAGCGTATGTAGTATATCGTATGTCGTATTTCGAAATCGGGATGTTTTTGCGACATACGACATACGAATAACGACATACGCGATCAGGCGAAGTCGCTGAGCCTGACCGGCAGGCGTTTGGATCCCCAGTTTCCCGCGGCAGGTTCAAAAAATCCCGCGCAGGCTGTGCCGCAGAATTTACATTTTCCGTCCTTCAGGTTCCACTCCGTAAGCTCATACCAGTTCCGGCCAATCAGCTTTTTCCTGCACGAGTGACAAAAGGTGGTTTCACCCTCGGGGTCTTCGGCATTTCCTGTGTAACAATAGCGAATGCCGTTTGCGAGTGCTATTTCGCGAGCCTTACGGAGCGTTGAGATTGGTGTGGGCGGAAGATCGAGAATTTTGTAGGCTGGATGAAATGCCGTGAAATGGAGCGGGACATCCTGCCCCAGGTTTTTCACGATCCAGGATGTCAGAGCTTGCAGTTCTTTATCGGAATCGTTCAGACCCGGGATGAGAAGTGTGGTGATCTCAAGCCACGTGGAAGTTTCTTTTTTGATGTAGATCAGGGTGTCGAGTACGGGTTGAAGGGAGCTGTCGGTGTACTTTTTATAGAATTCTTCCGTGAAGCCTTTCAGGTCCACGTTCGCGGCATCCATCCAGGCATAGAATTCTTTCCGGGGTTCAGCGCAAACATAGCCGGCTGTCACGGCCACTGTTTTGATCCCGAGTTTGCGGCATGCCGTGGCTGTTTCCACGGCATATTCATGAAAGATCGCGGGTTCGTTGTACGTGAAAGCCACGCTCCGGCATTGAAGTGTCTTCGCGGTTTTTGCGATGAGCTCGGGGGAGGCGGAGTCTGCAAGGGTGTCCATTTCCCGGGAATGGCTGATGTCCGCATTCTGGCAGAATTTGCAACCCAGGTTGCAGCCGGCCGTGCCGAAAGAAAGGACCGGTGTGCCGGGGAGAAAATGAAAAAGTGGTTTTTTTTCAACCGGATCCACGCAGAAACCGCTCGAGCGGCCGTACGTGGTGAGGACGATCGCGCCCTTTTGACAAGCGCGTACAAAACAAAAGCCTCGCTGGCTTTCTGCGAGTTTGCAATGGCGAGGGCAGAGATCGCACTGGATGTTGCCTGTCGCGAGCTTGTGCCAGT